>NZ_JBWKXT010000066.1:0-33000 GCF_059423245.1 Pseudomonas sp. GW460-LB5 | reverse complement strand
GGCAGAGCCGGGCTTGGGGCGCTACTCGCCCCATCGCCGGCAAGGCCAGCTTCCACAAGAAGACAGTTGCTCCCACATTTGTTTCGGGCCAGTCATGCCTGTGCAATTAGCGCGCGTACCCCTTGGTGCACGACGCGACATCGAAGGGGACAAACAAGGGACCGCGCGCCATGGATCAGGATTGATTGGCCCGAAACAACTGTGGGAGCGGGCTTGTCCCGCGAAGCGCCGCGCGGGCGGCGCTCGATCTCATAAGCGATGAAGATGCTGTGTCCGGCTCAACGGGCCTGGCACAACGCCAGGCAGTTATCCAGCATGCGGTTGCTGAACGCCCACTCGTTGTCATACCACGCCAGCACCTTGAGCATGCGCCCGTTGGCCCGGGTATGGTTGGCATCGAAAATCGACGACAGCGGGTTGTGGTTGAAATCGCAGGAAACCAATGGCAACGCGTTGTACCCCAATACCTTGGAATGCCTGCTGGCTTCAAGGAACAGCTGGTTGACCTGCTCGGCCGTGGCCTCGCGCTTGAGGTTGACGGTGAGGTCCACCAGCGACACGTTGATCACCGGTACCCGCACTGCCATGCCGGTCAGCTTGCCCGCCAGCTCCGGCAGCACAAGGCCCACGGCTTCGGCGGCGCCGGTCTTGCTGGGGATCATCGACTGCGTGGCCGACCGCGCCCGGTACGGGTCGCTGTGGTACATGTCGGTCAGCACCTGGTCGTTGGTATAGGCGTGAATGGTGGTCATCAGGCCTTGCTCGATGCCGAACTCGCGGTGCAGCACCTGGGCGATCGGCGCCAGGCAGTTGGTGGTGCAGGAGGCGTTGGAAATGACCTGATGCGAGGCCCGCAGGATGTCATGGTTGACCCCGTAGACCACCGTGGCATCGGCGCCTTTGGCCGGCGCCGAGACAATCACCTTGCCCGCCCCGGCGGTCAGGTGGGCAGCGGCTTTGGCGCGGTCGGTGAACAGCCCTGTGCACTCGAACACCACGTCGATCGCTTCGGCCTTCCAGGGCAGGTCGGCCGGGTTGCGGATGGCACTGACGGCGATACGGTCACCATTGACCGTGAGGCTTTCGTGGTCGGCCTCGACTGTGGCCTCGAACGTGCCATGCACGCTGTCGTATTTGAGCAGGTGGGCATTCATGGCGCTGTCGCCCAGGTCGTTGATGGCGACGACCTGCAGGTCCTGGCGGTAGCCTTGGGTATACAGTGCGCGCAGGACGTTGCGCCCGATGCGGCCGAATCCATTGATCGCGATGCGTAGGGTCATGGCAGTACCTCTGGCAGTCCGAGTGAAACCTGTGGCAAAAAGGAGCTTCACTGAAACGGTTTTGTTGTTGGAATTACAAGATTATTCACTGGCTGATAGAAAACAAGCCTTTTTAGTGGCAGTATTTTGTTTAAACATACAACGAGTGGTTGGGCGTTGTGCCTCCACCGATGCAGCAGGCTCCTTGCCTTGAGCCTAGGCCGCAATCGTTTGGAGGGGAAATGCCCGGTAAACCGCCCTTACAATTAGCCTGGAGTCCAGTACATGCATCCGCGCATCCTTGAGGTCACCCAACGGCTGATCGACCGCAGCCGTGCCACCCGCGAACGCTATCTGCAACTGATTCGCGGCGCGGCCAGTGAAGGCCCCATGCGTGCCAGCCTGCAGTGTGCCAACTTCGCCCATGGCGTGGCCGGTTGCGGCAGCGAGGACAAGCAGACTCTGCGCCTGATGAACGCGGCCAACGTGGCCATCGTCTCGGCTTATAACGACATGCTGTCTGCCCACCAGCCGTATCTGCACTTCCCGGAGCAGATCAAGCAGGCCCTGCGCGAGGTCGGTTCGGTCGGCCAGTTCGCCGGCGGCGTGCCGGCCATGTGCGACGGCGTGACCCAGGGTGAGCCGGGCATGGAGCTGGCCATCGCCAGCCGTGAAGTGATTGCCATGTCCACGGCGGTCGCGTTGTCGCACAACATGTTCGATGCCGCGCTGATGCTGGGCATCTGCGACAAGATTGTCCCAGGCCTGATGATGGGGGCGCTGCGTTTCGGCCACCTGCCGACCATCTTCGTGCCGGGCGGGCCGATGGTTTCCGGCATTTCCAACAAGCAGAAGGCCGACGTGCGCCAGCGCTATGCGGAAGGCAAGGCCAGCCGTGAAGAGCTGCTGGAGTCGGAGATGAACTCCTATCACAGCCCGGGTACCTGCACCTTCTACGGCACCGCCAACACCAACCAGTTGGTGATGGAGGTGATGGGCCTGCACCTGCCGGGCGCCTCGTTCGTCAACCCGTACACCCCGCTGCGCGACGCACTTACAGCGCACGCCGCGCAGCAGGTGACGCGCATGACCAAGGCCAGCGGCAGTTTCATGCCGCTGGGCGAAATCGTCGACGAAAAGGCACTGGTCAACTCCATCGTTGCCCTGCACGCCACGGGCGGCTCGACCAACCACACCCTGCACATCCCGGCGATTGCCCAGGCAGCAGGTATCCAGCTGACCTGGCAGGACATGGCCGACCTCTCCGAAGTGGTGCCGACCCTGTCCCACGTCTACCCCAATGGCAAGGCCGACATCAATCACTTCCAGGCCGCCGGGGGCATGGCCTTCCTGATCCGCGAACTGCTGGATGCCGGGCTGCTGCACGAAGACGTCAACACCGTGGCCGGCCCCGGCCTGCGCCGCTACACCCAGGAGCCGTTCCTCGACAACGGCAAGCTGGTGTGGCGCGAGGGGCCGCAACAAAGCCTGGACGAAAGCATCCTGCGCCCGGTGGCACGGCCGTTCTCGGCTGAAGGCGGCCTGCGGGTGATGGAAGGCAACCTGGGCCGTGGCGTGATGAAGGTTTCCGCCGTCGCCCCCGAACATCAGGTGGTCGAGGCCCCCGCGCTGGTGTTCCATGACCAGCAGTCGCTCGCCGATGCGTTCAAGGCCGGTGAGCTGGAGCGTGACTTTGTTGCCGTGGTGCGCTTCCAGGGCCCACGTTGCAACGGCATGCCCGAACTGCACAAGCTCACGCCCTTCCTCGGTGTTCTGCAGGACCGAGGCTACAAGGTGGCGCTGGTTACCGACGGGCGCATGTCCGGCGCCTCGGGCAAGATCCCGGCGGCCATCCACGTTTGCCCCGAGGCTTATGATGGCGGCCCGCTGGCGCGCGTGCGCGATGGTGATATCGTGCGGGTCGATGGTGTCGAAGGCACACTGCGGGTAATGCTATCGGCCGAAGAACTGGCCAGCCGCGACCTGCCGCCGGTGCCCCAGGGCAATGACCTGGGCTGCGGGCGCGAGCTGTTCGGCTTCATGCGCATGGCGTTCAGCCCGGCAGAGCAGGGCGCGAGTGCCTTTAACTCGGCCCTGGAGAACCTTAAATGAAAGACCTGCTGGTTGGCGACATTGGCGGCACCAATGCCCGTTTTGCGTTGTGGCGTGACAACCAGCTGCATGAGGTCAACGTTTTTGCCACCGCGGACTACACCAGCCCGGAGCAGGCCATCGAGGCTTACCTCGAAGGCCAGGGCATAGCCCGCGGCGGCTTGGCGGCTGTATGCCTGGCGGTAGCCGGGCCGGTCGATGGCGATGAATTTCGCTTTACCAACAACCATTGGCGTTTGAGCCGTACGGCTTTTTGCAAGACCTTGCAGGTCGAGCGGCTGTTGCTGATCAACGATTTTACCGCCATGGCGCTGGGCATGACCCGCCTGCGCGATGGGGAATTTCGTGAGGTGTGCCCTGGTCAGGCTGACCCTTCGCGGCCTGCGTTGGTGATCGGGCCGGGCACTGGCCTGGGCGTGGGCTCGTTGCTGCGCCTTGGCGAACAGCACTGGCAGGCCTTGCCGGGGGAGGGCGGGCATGTCGACCTGCCGGTGGGCAATGCGCGCGAAGCGGCCATCCATCAGCAGATCCACGGCCAGATCGGCCATGTCAGTGCCGAGACCGTGCTCAGCGGTGGTGGCCTGGTGCGGCTGTACCAGGCGATCTGTGCGCTGGATGGCGACACACCCCGACACAGGACCCCGGCACAGATTACCGAAGCCGCGCTGGGCGGTGAGCCACGGGCGCTGGCGGTGGTCGAGCAGTTCTGCCGGTTCCTTGGGCGCGTGGCGGGTAACAATGTGCTGACGCTGGGCGCGCGGGGTGGGGTCTATATTGTCGGCGGCGTCATTCCCCGCTTTGCCGAACTGTTCCTGCGTAGCGGGTTTGCCGCGAGTTTTGCCGACAAGGGCTGCATGAGTGGCTATTTCGCTGGCGTGCCTGTGTGGCTGGTAACCGCAGAGTTTTCCGGCTTGCTGGGCTCCGGTGTGGCCTTGCAGCAGGCCTTGGACCACAGATAAGTGTAAAGGGCCGCTGATAGTTCCGGCACAGCGCGGTCCCTGTAGGAGCGGCCTTGTGCCGCGATGGGGCGCGAAGCGGCCCCAATAACAGGCAACCAAGACCTGTAACTAACAAGAGGAAGGACCACCTTGAGCACTGCCGGCAAATCGATCCTGATGGTCGACGACGACCAGGAGATCCGTGAACTGCTGCAAACCTACCTGAGCCGCTCCGGCTTCCAGGTGCATGCCGAAGCCGATGGAAAGGGCTTTCGCCGCGCCCTGGAAACCACCCCCTGCGACCTGGTCATCCTCGACGTCATGCTGCCCGACGAAGACGGTTTCAGCCTGTGCCGCTGGGTACGCCAGCACCCGCGCCAGGCGCGGGTGCCCATTATCATGCTCACCGCCAGCTCCGACGAAGCCGACCGTGTCATCGGCCTGGAACTGGGCGCTGACGACTACCTGGGCAAACCGTTCAGCCCTCGCGAGCTGCAAGCGCGGATCAAGGCCTTGTTGCGCCGCGCCGAGTTCGGCCTGTCGGCGGCAGGCAGCGCGGTGCTGGCCTTCGACGACTGGCGGCTGGACACGGTCAGTCACCGTCTGTTCCATCACGACGGTGAAGAGGTGATTCTGTCTGGTGCCGACTTCGCCCTGCTCAAACTGTTCCTCGACCATCCGCAGCAGATTCTCGACCGCGACACCATCGGCAACGCCACCCGTGGCCGCGAGCCAATGCCGCTGGACCGCATCGTCGACATGGCGGTCAGCCGCCTGCGTCAGCGCCTGCGCGATACCGACAAGCCCCCCCGGCTGATCCGCACGGTGCGCGGCAGTGGCTACCTGTTGGCGGCACATGTCTGCAGTGCGCCCTGAGCGGCGCTGGCGCCTGCTGCCGCGCTCACTGCTGGGGCGCATGCTGCTGCTGACCTTGCTGGTAGTGCTCTTGGCCCAAGGCTTGTCGAGCATCATCTGGGTGGCCCAGTTGCGTGCCAGCCAACTGCAGGGTCTGCGTGCGAGCGCCAGCAGCCTGGCCCATTCGATGAGCGCCAGTGTCAGTTACTTCCGCTCGTTGCCGGTGGCCTATCGGCCCATGGTGCTCGACCAGTTGCGCAGCATGGGCGGCACGCGCTTTTTCGTCTCGCTCAACGTCAAGCCGCTGGACATGCCGGTGCTGCCCATCACTGCACGCAAGCAGGCGGTGATCGAGGTATTCCAGCAGGTACTGCACGAGCGCCTGGGTTCGCAAATGGACATTTCTGTCGAATTCGTCGGGCCTGACGACCTGCGCATTTTCAACAGCGGCCTGAAACTCGACGAGCTGCCACGCTCCTGGGCGCATTACTCATTGACACTGGAGCCGCTCAACCCGCCGGTGCTGGTGACGCAGATTCGCCTGGACGAGGGCGAGTGGCTGTACATTGCCTCGCTGCTGCCCGAGCCCTATACCAGCCTTGAGGCCGAACGCCTGCCACGGCAGCAGATCGGTTTCATCGTGCTCACCACAGCCTTGCTGCTGTTGTTCATCGGGTTGTTGGTGCACTGGCAGAGCTGGCCGCTCAAGCGCCTGGCGCGCGCTGCCCGGGAGATGTCGCTGGGTGCCGATGTGGCGCCGGTGGTCGAAGGAGGGGGGAGCGAAGTGGTGGAAGTCAGCCGGGCGTTCAACAGCATGCGCGAGCGCATCAGCCGCTACCTGACCGAGCGTAGCCAGCTATTCAGTGCCATCTCCCACGACCTGCGCACGCCGATCACCCGCCTGCGTCTGCGTGTCGAACTGCTGGAGGACGAGCGCCTGCAGGCCAAGTTCAGCCAGGATCTGGACGAGCTTGAGCTACTGGTCAAAGGGGCGTTGCAGTGCGTGAAGGACACCGATATCCACGAAAACATCGAGCCGGTCGACCTTAACCATGTGCTGGAGATTCTGGCAGAGCCTTATCTGCGTGATGGCCGCATCACGGTCGACGGCCGGGCGCTGGCCCCTTACCCAGGCAAGCCGCTGGCGCTGCGACGCTGCATCGGCAACCTGGTCGACAACGCCATCAAGTACGGCGAGCAGGCGCGGCTGCGCATCATCGACAGTGCCGAAGGTTTTGTGCTGCAGGTGGACGACCAGGGGCCGGGCGTACCGCAGCAGCAGCTTGAGCAAGTGTTCGAGCCGCATTTTCGGCTGGCCGGACAGCAGCAGGGCTATGGGCTGGGATTGGGGATTGCGCGCAACATTGCCCACAGCCACGGCGGCGAGGTGAGCTTGCTCAACCTGCGCGAAGGCGGGTTGCGGGTGACCCTGTATCTGCCGCGGGGACAGGACTGAGTTGTTGGTGGTGGCAGTTCGGGCCCTATCGCCGGCAAGCCAGCTCCCACAGGTACAGCGTAAACCTTGAAAGTTTTAGGGTCTTTGTGGCAGCTGGCTTGCCGGCGATCGGGCCATTGCAGGCCACATAGATGTCACTGCCCCGTGACAATCCTGGCCTGCTTCGTGACCTGCCGGCCAAACCGGTTGGCTAGAATTCGCACACGACTGGCAAGGATCAAGCTGGCCCATGAACACCTCCAACCTGCCTTCCAGCAGCTGGCTCAACGCCCCGGCCCACGCTGCCTGGCGCCTGGCCGAAGCACAGCGCCTGCTGGCCTTCGCCAAGGCCGCGAAACTGCCCGACGGCTTCGGCAACCTGGACGCCGAGGGGCGGTTAGCGCCCGGCGCCTGCGCCGAAACCATGAACACTGCTCGCATGACCCACTGCTTCGCCCTGGCTCACCTGCAGGGTATGCCCGGCTGCCTGGACTACGTCGCACACGGCGTGGCCGCTTTGCGCGGTGCCATGCAGGATGCCAGCTACGGCGGTTGGTTCGCCCACCCCGGTGGCCACGACGACAGTGGCAAGGCGGCTTACCTGCATGCTTTTGTCGCCCTGGCCGCCAGCTCGGCAGTGGTGGCGGGCGCGGTCGATGCCCCCGCGCTGTTGGCAGACGCCATCCAGGTGATCGAAGCGCATTTCTGGAGCGAAGAAGAAGGCGCCCTGCGGGAAACCTTCTCCCGCGCCTGGCAACTGCCCGAGCCGTACCGTGGCGCCAATAGCAACATGCACGCGACCGAGGCTTTTCTGGCCTTGGCAGACGTCACCGGCAACAGCCTGTGGCTGAAGCGCGCCCTGCGCATCGCCGAACGTATCATTCATACCCACGCCGCGGCCAACGGCTACCGGGTCATCGAGCATTTCGACGCGCTCTGGCAGCCACTGCCGCACTACAACATTGAGCATCCGGCCGACCACTTCCGGCCTTATGGCACCACGCCCGGGCACGCCCTTGAGTGGGCGCGGCTGCTGCTGCACCTGGAGGCCAGCCTCGACCGGGCCGGCCTGCAGGCGCCGCAGTGGCTGGCGGATAGCGCTCGGGCCCTGTTCGACACAGCCTGCCAGCAGGCCTGGAAGGTCGATGGCGCGCCCGGTTATGTCTACACCCTGGACTGGGCCGGGCAGCCCGTAGTGCATGCGCGCCTGCACTGGGTGCACGCCGAGGCCTGCGCCGCCGCCGCAGCGCTCTTGCAGCGCACCGGCGAGGCGCATTACGAGCAGTGGTACCGCAACGGCTGGGATTTCATCGCCAGCCACTTTATCGATACCCATGGCGGCAGCTGGCACCACGAACTCGATGCAACCAACCAGCCGGCCGGGACCATCTGGCCGGGCAAGCCAGACCTCTATCACGCCTACCAGGCGCTGTTGCTGCCAGGCTTGCCGCTGGCATCCAGCCTGGCCAGCAACCTCGCCGCCAATGTAACCAGACGATGACATTCGCGCATCGCTTCGTTACCTGACGAGGCGGGCACGCTGTTTAGACTTCATGCAACGCAAGCGATCGACTTGCACGGCATAACAACAAGAAAGGTGCTTTGATGAATCCCACGTTCCGTCTCGCTGCCGCAATTTCCCTGGCTTCCTTGCTCCCGCTCAGTGCCCTGGCTGCCGAACCCAAAGGCAGCGTCGAGGTGGTGCACTGGTGGACTTCCGGTGGTGAAAAAGCGGCCGTCGATGTGCTCAAGGCCCAAGTCGAGAAAGACGGCTTTACGTGGAAGGATGGCGCCGTGGCCGGTGGTGGTGGTGCCACGGCCATGACCGTGCTCAAAAGCCGCGCCGTAGCCGGCAACCCACCGGGTGTCGCGCAAATCAAAGGGCCAGACATTCAGGATTGGGCTTCCACCGGCTTGCTCGACACCGATGTGCTCAAGGATGTGGCCAAAGAGGAAAAGTGGGACGCATTGCTCGACAAGAAGGTCGCCGATACCGTGAAGTACGAAGGTGACTATGTCGCCGTGCCGGTGAACATCCACCGCATCAACTGGCTGTGGATCAACCCCGAAGTCTTCAAGAAAGCTGGCATCGACAAGGTGCCCGCCACCCTCGACGAATTCTACGCTGCTGCCGACAAGCTCAAGGCTGCCGGCTTCATCCCGCTCGCCCATGGTGGCCAGCCGTGGCAGGACAGCACGGTATTTGAAAGTGTTGTGCTGTCGGTAATGGGAGCAGATGGTTACAAGAAGGCCATGGTCGACCTCGACAGCGCTACCCTGACCGGCCCGGACATGGTCAAGGCGCTGACTGAGTTGAAGAAGGTCGCCACCTACATGGACCCGGACGGCAAAGGCCAGGACTGGAACCTGGAAGCGGCCAAGGTCATCAATGGCAAGGCCGGCATGCAGATCATGGGCGACTGGGCCAAGAGCGAGTGGACCCTGGCGAAGAAAACTGCCGGCAAGGATTACCAGTGCGTGCCTTTCCCGGGCACCGACAAGGCCTTCCTCTACAACATCGACTCGCTGGTGGTGTTCAAGCAGAACAACGCCGGCACGTCTGCCGGCCAGCAGGACATTGCCCGCAAGGTGCTGGGTGAGGACTTCCAGAAGGTCTTCAGCAGCAACAAGGGTTCGATTCCGGTACGCAACGACATGCTCGCTGACATGGGCAAGTATGGCTTCGATGCGTGCGCGCAGACCTCTGCCAAGGACTTCCTGGCCGACGCCAAAAATGGCGGCCTGCAGCCGAGCATGGCGCACAACATGGCCACCACGCTGGCCGTGCAGGGCGCGTTCTTCGATGTGGTGACCAACTACATCAACGACCCCAAGGCCGACCCGGCCGATGCAGCGAAGAAGCTGGCGGCGGCGATCAAGGCTGCCCAGTAGAGCTGACGCGATCCCCGTTGTAGGAGCGGCCTTGCGTCGCGATGGGCTGCGCAGCAGCCCCAGAACCTGCGCACTCGATCTTCCAGGTAGGTGTTGACCTTGGGTCCGTTGGGGCTGCTGCGCAGCCCATCGCGACGCAAGGCCGCTCCTACAGGGGAGTGCGGTACCTTTGAGGTGAACCATGACCACGTCTACCGCCCAACTGCGGGCCTCACCCCTGGACGCGCTTCAGCGCTGGCTGCCCAAGCTGGTGCTGGCACCCAGCATGCTGATCGTCCTGGTGGGCTTCTACGGCTACATCCTCTGGACCTTCGTGCTGTCCTTCACCACCTCGACCTTTCTGCCTACCTACAAATGGGCAGGCCTTGCGCAGTACGCCCGGCTGTTCGACAACGACCGCTGGTGGGTGGCGAGCAAGAACCTGCTGCTGTTCGGTGGCCTGTTCATCGCCATCAGTCTGGCCATCGGCGTGCTGCTGGCGGTGTTGCTCGACCAACGCATCCGCCGTGAGGGCTTCATCCGCACCCTCTACCTGTACCCCATGGCACTGTCGATGATCGTTACCGGCACTGCCTGGAAGTGGCTGCTCAACCCCGGCATGGGGTTGGACAAACTGTTGCGCGACTGGGGCTGGGAGGGCTTTCGCCTGGACTGGCTGATCGACCCTGACCGGGTGGTGTATTGCCTGGTGATCGCCGCAGTGTGGCAGGCTTCGGGCTTCATCATGGCAATGTTCCTGGCCGGCCTGCGGGGCGTCGATCCTTCGATCATCCGTGCGGCGCAGATGGATGGCGCCAGCCTGCCGCGCATCTACTGGACCGTGGTGCTGCCCAGCCTGCGCCCGGTGTTCTTCAGTGCACTGATGATCCTCTCGCACATTGCCATCAAGAGCTTCGACCTGGTGGCGGCGATGACTGCCGGCGGCCCGGGTTACTCGTCCGACCTGCCGGCAATGTTCATGTACTCGTTCACCTTCAGCCGCGGCCAGATGGGCATGGGCTCGGCCAGCGCCATCCTCATGCTCGGGGCGATCCTGGCGATCCTCGTGCCGTACCTGTACTCGGAGCTGCGGAGCAAACGCCATGCATAGCCCTGTCGACAAACCGGCGCTCAGCCTGAGCCGTATCGCCATTCACGTGGTGTTGTGGATCGCCGTGCTGTTGTACCTGGTGCCGCTGGTGGTAATGCTGCTGACCAGCTTCAAGACCCCGGAAGACATCAGCACCGGCAACCTGCTGAGCTGGCCGGCGGTGATCACCGGCATTGGTTGGGTCAAGGCCTGGGGCACGGTCAACGGTTACTTCTGGAACTCGATCATGATCACCGTCCCTGCGGTGCTGATCTCCACTGCCATCGGCGCGCTGAACGGCTATGTGCTGTCGATGTGGCGCTTCCGTGGCTCGCAGCTGTTCTTCGGCCTGCTGTTGTTCGGCTGCTTCCTGCCATTCCAGACCGTGCTGCTGCCGGCCTCGTTCACCCTCGGCAAGCTGGGCCTGGCCAGCACCACCGGCGGCCTGGTGCTGGTGCACGTGGTCTACGGCCTGGCCTTCACCACGCTGTTTTTCCGCAACTTCTACGTGAGCATCCCCGATGCACTGGTCAAGGCCGCGCGCCTGGACGGGGCCGGGTTCTTCACCATCTTCCGGCGCATCATCCTGCCGATGTCCACGCCCATCATCATGGTCTGCCTGATCTGGCAGTTCACCCAGATCTGGAATGACTTCCTGTTCGGCGTGGTGTTTTCCAGCGGTGATTCGCAACCGATCACCGTGGCCCTGAACAACCTGGTCAATACCAGCACCGGGGCCAAGGAATACAACGTCGACATGGCTGCAGCGATGATCGCCGGCCTGCCAACCCTGCTGGTGTATGTGGTGGCTGGCAAATATTTCGTGCGCGGGCTGACGGCCGGCGCGGTAAAGGGGTAAGTCATGGCAACGCTCGAACTTCGCAATGTGAACAAGACCTACGGCAGCGGCCTGCCGGACACCCTCAAGGACATCCAGCTGTCGATCAAAGATGGCGAGTTCCTGATCCTGGTCGGCCCCTCTGGCTGTGGCAAATCGACCTTGATGAACTGCATCGCCGGCCTGGAGCAGATCACCGGCGGTGCGATCCTCATCGACGAGCAGGACGTCAGTGGCATGAGCCCCAAGGACCGTGACATCGCCATGGTGTTCCAGTCCTACGCGCTGTACCCGACCATGAGCGTGCGCGAGAACATCGAATTTGGCCTGAAGATCCGCAAGATGCCGCAGGCGGCCATCGATGAAGAAGTGACGCGGGTCGCCAAGCTGCTGCAGATCGAGCACCTGCTGGCGCGCAAGCCGGCACAGCTGTCCGGTGGTCAGCAGCAACGGGTAGCCATGGGCCGGGCGCTGGCGCGGCGGCCGAAGATCTACCTGTTCGATGAGCCGCTCTCCAACCTCGATGCCAAGCTGCGGGTCGAGATGCGCACCGAAATGAAACTGATGCACCAGCGCCTGAAGACCACCACCGTGTACGTCACCCATGACCAGATCGAGGCCATGACCCTGGGTGACAAGGTGGCGGTGATGAAGGACGGCATCATCCAGCAGTTCGGCACCCCGCAGCAGATCTACAACGACCCGGCCAACCAGTTTGTGGGCAGCTTCATCGGTTCGCCGCCGATGAACTTCATCCCGGTGCGCCTCACGCAACAGCAGGGGCGCCTGCGGGCCGTGCTTGACAGTGGCCAGGCGCGCTGTGAGCTGCCCTTGGGGGTGGCCGATGGCGAGCTGGATGGCCGCGACCTCATCCTCGGCATCCGCCCCGAGCAGATCGCCTTGGGTGACGCCGAGGGCAACGGCCTGCCGGGTATCCGCGCCGAGGTGCAGGTCACCGAACCCACCGGGCCGGACCTGCTGGTGTTCGTCACGCTCAACCAGACCAAGGTGTGCTGCCGCCTGGCGCCGGATGTGGCGTGCCGCGTGGGTGACACCCTCAACCTGCAATTCGACCCGGCCCGGGTGCTGCTGTTCGACGCCGACAGTGGCGAGCGCATACGCCTGGCCAGCACGGACGCAACCGCAAAGGACAACGTGGCTCACTTCAAAGGCCGTTGACTCGTCTACACCATCAATAAGAAAAAAGAGGACGCATAGGGATGGAACAGCGCAAACGTATCAGGACATTGGGCTCGCTGGCTTTGCTCGCCGTTGTCGGCAGCAGCGGCGCGCAGGCTGCCGAGGCTTTTTCCAGTGAATCGAAGTGGATGACCGGCGATTGGGGCGGCACCCGTACCGAGTTGCTGGAGAAGGGCTACGACTTCACCCTCGACTACGTCGGCGAGGTAGCCGGCAACCTGCACGGTGGCTACAACGACGACAAGACTGCACGCTACAGCGACCAGTTCGCCCTTGGCGCACACCTGGACCTGCAGAAGATCTTTGGTTGGCACGATGCCGAGTTCAAGCTGGCGATCACCGAGCGCAGCGGCCGCAACCTGTCCAACGACCGTATCAGCGACCCGCGCGCCGGGCAGTTCAGCTCGGTGCAGGAAGTGTGGGGCCGAGGACAGACCTGGCGTCTGACCCAGATGTGGTTCAAGCAGAAGTATTTCGACGGTGCCCTGGACGTCAAATTCGGCCGCTTCGGCGAGGGCGAGGACTTCAACAGCTTCCCTTGCGACTTCCAGAACCTGGCCTTCTGCGGCTCTCAGGTGGGCAACTGGGTGGGCGGCATCTGGTACAACTGGCCGGTCAGCCAGTGGGCGCTGCGGGTGAAATACAACATCACCCCGGAATTCTTCGTACAGGTCGGCGCCTTCGAGCAGAACCCCTCCAACCTGGAAACCGGCAACGGCTTCAAGCTCAGCGGCAGCGGCACCAAGGGGGCAATCCTGCCGGTGGAGGCGGTGTGGTCGCCCAAGGTCAACGGCCTGCCGGGTGAGTACCGCCTGGGTTACTACTACAGCACGGCCAAGGCCGACGATGTGTTCGACGACGTCAACGGCAACCCGCAGGCGCTGACTGGCGGGGCCTTCAAGTCGCACTCCAGCAAGCATGGCTGGTGGGTAGTGGCGCAGCAGCAGGTCACGGATCATGGTGGCGACGTCAACCGCGGCCTCAGCCTGTTCGCCAACTTCACCGTGCACGACAAGGCCACCAACGTGGTCGACAACTACCAGCAGGTGGGGCTGGTCTACAAAGGCGCCTTCGACGCCCGGCCCAAGGATGACATCGGCTTCGGTGTGGCGCGTATTCATGTGAATGACGACGTGAAGAAACGCGCCGAACTGCTCAACGCCCAGAGTGGTATCAACGATTACGACAACCCAGGCTTCGTGCCGCTGCAACGCACCGAGTACAACGCCGAGCTCTACTACGGCTTCCACGTCACCAACTGGCTGACCGTGCGGCCTAACCTGCAGTACATCAAGAGCCCGGGCGGGGTGGATGAAGTGGACAACGCGCTGGTCGCAGGCTTGAAGATTCAGTCGTCATTCTGAGGCCATTTGTTGTAAATTTACGCCAATCCCTTTTCGGTTCCCGGCACCCACTGGCCTGCAGTGGTTGTCGGGGATAGGCCGAGACAGCGCTATCTCAAACAACAAGAGCTCTGAACCATGCCCGAACATCCGCTCCATCGCTTCTTTTCCTCGCAGCGGCCAAGGCCGACATTCGAGTGGGAGCGTTACCAGCAGCGCGATGTGCTGATCATTGATCACCCCCGTTGCCAGGCGGTATTCAGCCGCCAGGGCGCGCAACTGCTGCACTTTCAGCCGGCAGGTGAGCGGCCGTGGCTGTGGTGCGCCGAGCAGTGGCCGCAGGTGGGGGCGATCCGTGGCGGCGTGCCGGTGTGCTGGCCGTGGTATGGCCGCCACCCCAGCGAGGACCTGTGGCCAGCCCACGGCTGGGCGCGTTTGCTGGACTGGAAGCTCGTAGACAGCCGCGAAGACGAGGAGGGCGTTACCTTGAAGTGGCGCCTGGACCTGTGCGACTGGCAGGTCGACCTGCACGCCAGGCTGGGTAGCCGTATGGAACTGAGCCTGAGTACCGAGCACCAGGACAGCGAACCTTGCCAGCTGAGCCATGCATTGCTGGCCTATTGGCGGATCAGTGACGTCTCCGAGATAGCGCTGTCCGGGCTGGAGGATATCGAAGGTTATGACCGCCTGAATCGTCAGGCCTGCCGTGAAGATGGCGCGCTGAAGCTCAAGGGTGGCTGCCAGAAGGTCTACCCGGGCACGCCGCGGGTGCAGTTGCAGGACCCGGCCTGGCAGCGCGAGCTGTGCATTGACACCGGTGACAGCGATGACACCGTGGTCTGGCACCCGGGCAACCGACCGTTGATGGGCGTGACTGGCCGTGAAAGCCAGCGTTTTGTCTGCGTCGAGGCCGCCAGTGGCAGTGGCGAGGGCCTGAGCCTGGCGCCGGGGCAGCGTGCCCACCTGCGCCTGCAGGCGCACCGGCTCAGTTGAGTTCGTCGTCCTCGATCGGGTAGCGGCTGGCGTTCAGGCTTTCCTTGATCTTGCGCAGGTGTGGCTGGAAGTCGACGCCGCGGCGCAGGGTCATGCCGGTAGCCAGCACATCGAGCACGGTCAGCTGGATGATCCGTGAGGTCATCGGCATGTAGATGTCGGTGTCTTCCGGCAACGGAATGTGCAGGCTCAGGCTGCAGGCATTGGCCAGTGGCGAGCCGGCGGCAGTCAGGCCCAGCACCGAGGCGCCGTTTTCGCGGGCCAGGCGGGCCACTTCGACCAGTTCGCGGGTGCGCCCGGTGTAGGAAATGATCACGAACAGGTCGCCGGTATGGGCCACTGAGGCCAGCATGCGCTGCATCAGCACATCGGCGTGGGCCGATACAGCCAGGTTGAAGCGGAAGAACTTGTGCTGCGCATCCAGGGCCACCGGGGCTGAGGCGCCCAGGCCGAAGAAGTGGATCTGCCGGGCCTGGATCATCATGTCCACGGCACGGCTGACCTGCTGCGGGTCCAGTAGCTGGCACGCGCCGTCGAGCGAGGCGATGGCACTGGCGAAGATTTTCTGGGTGTAGGCTGCCGGGTCATCGTCGGCCTCTACCGCTCGGCTGACGTAAGCGGCGCCGCTGGCCAGGCTCTGCGCCAGCTGCAGCTTGAGTTCGGGGTAACCGCTGACGCCGAACGAGCGGCAGAAGCGGTTGACGGTCGGTTCGCTGACCTTGGCCGCCTGTGCCAGCGCAGCAATGCTGAAACGGGTGGCTTGTTGCGGGTTGAGCAGGATGACTTCGGCGACTTTGCGTTCGGCCTTGTTCAGCTCGTCGAGGCGTCCCTGGATCTGTTCCAGGAGGTTTCGCACGCGGTCCATGGGTGTGTCCTTGGGTCGGGAAGACAGCCGGCTGGCGAAGCAGCAGGCTTTTTGCACGGTCGTCTATCGTACTGTTGGTGCGGATGGCGCACCACTTGTCTGTAATACTTGTGTGTAATGTTGTGGTTTTTACTACATTATCCCTTGAAAACCGTATGTGAAAGCGGTATTCCTAGACCAACTTTAGGAAAGAACCTACATCATGGCTGCAATCAGTGTCGAACCTTGCACATTTGCCCTGTTTGGCGCCCTCGGTGACCTGGCATTGCGCAAGCTGTTTCCTGCGCTCTACCAGCTCGACCGGGCTAACCTGCTGCACCCCGACACGCGCCTGCTGGCGCTGGCCCGCGAGGCAGGCAGCGCACAGGAGCACCTGAACAGCATCGAAGCCCACTTGCGCCGGCATGTGCCCGAGGCCGATATCGAGCCTGCTGCATTAGGCCGTTTCCTGGCCCGGTTGAGCTACCAGCACCTCGACTTTCTGCAACCCGAGGGTTACCAGGCACTGGCCGAGCAGCTGCCGGGCGAACTGCCGCTGATCGCTTACTTCGCCACGGCGGCAGCGGTGTACGGGGCCATCTGCGAGAACCTCGACAAGGCCGGGCTGGCTCCGCGTACCCGGGTGGTGCTGGAAAAGCCCATCGGCCACGACCTGGAGTCGTCACGCCGGGTCAACGATGCCGTGGCACGGTTCTTCCCCGAAAACCGGGTTTACCGCATCGACCACTACCTGGGCAAGGAGACGGTACAGAACCTGATTGCGCTGCGCTTCGCCAACAGCCTGTTCGAAACCCAGTGGAACCAGAATTCCATCTCCCACGTGGAGATCACCGTGGCCGAAAAGGTGGGTATCGAAGGCCGCTGGGGCTATTTCGACAAGGCTGGCCAGTTGCGCGACATGATCCAGAACCACCTGTTGCAGTTACTGTGCCTGATCGCCATGGACCCGCCGAGCGAGCTGTCCGCCGATGCCATTCGTGACGAAAAGGTGAAGGTGCTCAAGGCCCTGGCACCGATCACTGGCGAGGGTTTGAGCACCCGAGTGGTGCGTGGTCAGTACATTGCCGGCTACAGCGAGGGCAAGCCGGTGCCGGGTTACCTGGAAGAAGACAACGCCAACGCCAGCAGCGACACGGAAACCTTCGTCGCCCTGCGTGCCGACATCCGCAACTGGCGCTGGTCGGGCGTGCCGTTCTACCTGCGTACCGGCAAGCGCATGCCGCAGAAGCTGTCGCAGATCGTCATTCACTTCAAGGAAACGCCCCACTACATCTTTGCCCCGGAACAGCGTTTGCAAGTCGGCAACAAGCTGATCATCCGCCTGCAACCGGACGAGGGTATTTCTTTACGGGTGATGACCAAGGAGCAGGGCCTGGACAAAGGCATGCAACTGCGCAGCGGCCCGTTGCAGCTTAATTTTTCCGACACCTGGCGCAGCACGCGGATTCCGGACGCTTACGAACGCCTGTTGCTCGAAGTGATGCGCGGTAACCAGAACCTGTTCGTGCGCAAGGACGAAATCGAATATGCCTGGAAGTGGTGCGACCAGTTGATTGCCGGCTGGCGTAATGCAGGCGATGCGCCCAAGCCTTACGCGGCGGGCTCCTGGGGGCCGATGAGCTCGATAGCTTTGATCACACGCGATGGGAGGGCGTGGTATGGAGATATCTGAATTGAATTTTCCAGCGACTGTGAAGGTTCACGACCTGGCGGATGCCAAGGCGTTGGCTGCCACCCTGGCCCAAGATGTTGCCGAACGCCTTCGTGCAGCGATTGCTGCCAAGGGCCAGGCCTGCGTGGTGCTGTCGGGTGGCCGCAGCCCGGTGCCATTCCTTGAGCAGTTGGCCAGTGAAAACCTGGACTGGGCCAAGGTCACCGTCAGCCTGGCCGATGAGCGCTGGGTGCCGGTGGAGCACGCTGACAGCAACGCCGGGCTGTTGGCCCGCCATCTGCTCAAAGGCGCGGCAGCCAAGGCCCGCTTTGTCGGCCTGTACCAGCAGGCGGACAACCTCGATACCGCAGCTGGCAAGGCCGACCAGGCTCTGCTCGCACTGCCGCCAATCGACGTGCTGGTACTGGGCATGGGTGATGATGGCCATACCGCCTCGCTGTTCCCTGGCAGCCCAAACCTGAAAGCAGGCCTGGACCTCGCCAGCGGGCGTCGCTGCCTGCCGTTGCTGGCGCCGAGCGTGCCGCACCAGCGCCTGTCGATGACCCGCTCGCTGCTGGCCAGCGCCGCCTTCACAGCGCTGTCCGTGCAAGGGCCGGGCAAACTCGCTACCCTGCGCGCCGCGCTGGCTGGCAACGACCTTACTGAAATGCCGATTCGCGCTTTTCTTCACGACCCCCTGGACATCTACTGGTGCCCATGAGCCAAGGATCCACTGTCATGACCACCCTCGAACGCCCACAGCCAAAGCTCTCGATGGCCGCCAAAGCCGCCCGGATCGACGCCATTTGCGAACAGGCGCGCATCCTGCCGGTAATCACCATCGCCCGTGAGGAAGACATCCTGCCGCTGGCCGATGCCCTGGCCGCCGGTGGCATCCGTACCCTGGAAGTGACCCTGCGTTCGCAGCATGGGCTCAAAGCCATTCAGGTGCTGCGTGAACAGCGCCCGGAGTTGTGCGTAGGCGCGGGTACCGTGCTCGACCGCAGTATGTTCGCCGCTGTCGAGGCTGCCGGAGCACAGTTCGTCGTTACCCCGGGCATTACCCCGGACATCCTGAAGGCGGGCGTGGACAGTGAAATCCCGCTGCTGCCGGGCATCAGTACGCCATCCGAAATCATGATGGGCTATGCCTTGGGCTACCGCCGGTTCAAGTTGTTCCCGGCCGAAATCAGCGGCGGCGTGGCGGCGATCAAGGCCTTTGGTGGCCCGTTCGGCGATATTCGCTTCTGCCCAACCGGCGGCGTGAACCCGGCCAACGTGCGTAACTACATGGCCTTGCCCAATGTAATGTGCGTGGGGGGGACCTGGATGCTCGACAGCAGCTGGATCAAGAACGGCGATTGGGCGCGGATCGAAGCGTGCAGTGCCGAGGCGATGGCGCTGCTGGACGCCAACTGAATTTGTTGTGTGCTTTACGGCTTGTGGGGCGCTTGGTCGGCGCCCCTTTTTTTTTGCCCCGAATAATGGAAAAAGCCCGCTTTCAACAGCGGGCTTTTTCTTTTCGCAAGCGTGCTCAGGCTGCCTTGGCATCCTGCTGGCTCAGCGAGCGGTTCAACGCGCTGAACAGTGCCTTGAAGCTGGCCGTGGTGATGTTTTCATCGATGCCCACGCCATGCACCGGGCGGCCACCGGCCACGCGCAGTTCAATGTAGGCTGCGGCCTTGGCATTGGTGCCTGCGCCAATGGCGTGCTCGTTGTAGTCCATGATCTCCACGGCAATCGGCAGGCCGGCTACCAGGGCTTCGAGGGCACCGTTGCCCTTGCCGCGCCAGTGCAGGGTGGTTTCGCCTTCACCGGCAACTTCCACTTCCACAGCGCTGTGGCCGTTTTCTTCCTGCAGGCGGTGGCTGACCAGCGCGTATGGCGCGTTGGCCTGGAGGTATTCCTTGTGCAGCAGGCTGTAGATCTGCTGGGCGGTCATTTCCAGGCCGAGGCGGTCGGTTTCACCCTGAACCACCTGGCTGAACTCGATCTGCATGCGGCGTGGCAGGCTGATGCCATATTCCTGTTCGAGCAGGTAGGTGATGCCGCCTTTACCCGACTGGCTGTTGACGCGGATAACCGCCTCGTAGCTGCGGCCGATGTCGGCCGGGTCGATTGGCAGGTACGGTACCTCCCACAGTTCGCCTTCCTGCTGCTTGGCGAAACCCTTGCGGATGGCATCCTGGTGCGAGCCGGAGAAGGCAGTATGGACCAGGTCGCCCACGTACGGATGGCGTGGGTGCACCGGCAGCTGGTTGCACTCTTCGACCACCTTGCGCACGCCGTCGATGTCGGAGAAGTCCAGCAACGGGTCGATGCCTTGGGTGTAGAGGTTCAGGGCCAAGGTCACCAGGTCGACGTTACCGGTACGCTCGCCATTGCCGAACAGGCAGCCTTCGGCGCGGTCGGCGCCGGCCATCAGGCCCAGCTCGGTGGCAGCAATACCGGTGCCACGGTCGTTGTGGCAGTGCAGGCTGATGATCACGCTGTCGCGGCGGCTGACATTGCGGCAGAACCACTCGATCTGGTCGGCGTAGATGTTTGGCGTGGACACTTCCACCGTGGCCGGCAGGTTGAGGATGATCTTGTGCTCAGGCGTCGGGTTCCACACCTCGATGACTGCATCGCAGACTTCCTTGGCGAACTCCATTTCAGTGGCGCTGAAGGTTTCTGGCGAGTACTGGAAGGTCCACTGGGTTTCCGGCTGCTGGGCAGCGTACTTGACGAACAGCTTGGCGGCGTTCACCGCGATGTCTTTTACGCCTTGCTTGTCCTGGTTGAAGACAATGCGGCGGAACGACGGGCTGGTGGCGTTGTACAGGTGGACGATGGCCTTCTTCGCACCGCGCAGCGATTCGAAGGTGCGTGCGATCAGGTCTTCACGGGCCTGGGTGAGCACCTGGATGGTGGTGTCGTCCGGGATGTGGCCGTCCTCGATCAGGGTGCGAACGAAGTCGAAATCGGTCTGCGAGGCAGACGGGAACGACGCTTCGATTTCCTTCACGCCCACCTGCACCAGGGTCTTCCAGAAGCGCAGTTTCTTCTCCGAATCCATCGGCTCGATCAGCGACTGGTTGCCATCACGCAGGTCGGAGCTGCACCAGATCGGCGCGGCGGTGATGGTCTTCGACGGCCAGGTACGGTCAGGCAGGTCGATGGTCGGAAAGGCGCGGTATTTCTTCGAAGGGTCTTTGAGCATGGTCATGGAAGCAATCCTTTTGTGTGCGGCCGAGATCGGGCCTGCCGAGCGATAACGAGATGAAGAGGCGAGGCGACGCGATTCAGCCTGGTAGTCGGGCGCTGACCAGGCAGAGGCTGCGATGTTGTCGGAGCAGGATGAGGGTGCTGAAGGTTTTCATGCCCTCAACCCTAACCAGAGAGGTCAGGGATGGCAAGTGTCCAGAAAAAATTGAGAGGAATGCTTAAAAAAAGCGATTAGGCGAGATTTTATGGCTGTAATTTGTTGAGTGTTTCGTGATTTTTGCGCGGTATATTTCGATGGCGCAACCCAGTGGTAAGGGTGCTGCCTGTGCTGGCCTCTTCGCGGGTAAACCCGCTCCCACAGGGATCGCGCCGCATTTGAAAGCTACGTCGTACCTATGGGAGCGGGTTTACCCGCGAAGAGGCCAGCATAGGCAGCACAGGTCTCAGGGTTGGAACGCGCCGATGAAAATAGCCGGGTCCACCCGCGCATCATTCAGGCTGACGTTCCAGTGCATGTGCGGCCCGGTTGCCCGCCCGGTCGAGCCCACGCGCCCGACCACCTCGCCACGGCGCAGTGATTGCCCCACCTGCACATCGATCTTCGACATGTGGCAGAACATGCTGATAAAGCCCTGCCCATGGTCGACGAACACCGTGCGGCCATTGAAGAAGTAATCCCCCACCAGGATCACCTTGCCATTGGCCGGTGTCTTGATCGGTGTCCCCGCTGGCACTGCAAAGTCCAGCCCGGCATGCGGGTTGCGCTCTTCACCGTTGAAGAAGCGGCGCACGCCGAATTTGCTCGACAGCGGGCCGTTGACCGGCTTGTCGAGGACCAGGTTGCTTGGCAGGGTCGGGCTGAAGCTGCGGTAGGCCTTGATCTGTTCGGCCAGCTCGCGGTCGATGCGCTTGAGGTCGGCCGGGTTCGGGTTGACCTGGCGAGTGTTCTTCAGCGTGATGCGCTGTTCCGGGTATTTCTTGCTCCCGACGCTGAAGGGCAGGGTGCGGCCGTCCTGGCTCAGCACGGCAGTGCCGGGCTTCTGGGTCAGCGGGATGCCGACGATGGCCAGCCAGTTGTCCTGCTCCTTCACCACCAGCACCGGCTTGCCGTCGAAACGGGCGCTGGGCGCGCTTGTGGCGGGGCCCAGGTCAACCACCGCCACGCCACCCGGCACCGGCTTGTTCAGTGTGCGGGTGATATAGCTGGCCTGGGCGCCGCCGGCGAGCAGCACGAGGGAGAGGGCGAGCAGGGGCGCGAGCAGGCGGGGCATGTGTCAGTCCAGTAATGAGAGGGTGACCGGGGTCAGGTGGTTGTCTTCGACCCGCACCTGCAGTTCGCCTTCGTTCAGGCGGGCGGTCAGGCGCTGGCCATTGCGGGTCTGTTCGGCACTGCGAATGGCCTGGCCCTGGTCGTCCAGCAGGATGCTGTAGCCGCGGGCGAGGGTGGCCAGCGGGCTCACCACCTGCAGGGTTTGCAGTTGGGCCTGGAAGCGTTGGCGGCGGTCTTTCAGCACCTCGCGCATGGCCCGTGGCAGGCGCTCGGCCAGGCTGTCCAGGCGCTGGCTCAGCAATTTCAGGTTGCGCCCCGGGTGCTGCGCGGCCAGGCGCGTGTCCATGCGTGCCACGCGCTCGCGGCGCTGATTGAGGCTGAGCATGAAAGCGCGGCGCAGGCGCATGTCCAGGTCGTCCAGGCGCTGGGCCTGCTGGCGCAGGCGTTCGCCCGGGTGGCGCAGGCGCCGGGTCAGTGATTCCAGGCGCAGCCGGTCATGGGTCAGGCGGTTCTGCATGCGCAGCAGCAGGCGCCGCTGCAGGCCGTCCAGCCGTTGCTGCAAGCCACTGTTGTCGGGGGCCAGCAACTCCGCGGCGGCAGACGGCGTGGGTGCCCGTACGTCGGCAACGAAGTCGCTGATCGACACATCGGTTTCATGGCCCACGGCGCTGACGACAGGGGTGACGCAGGCGGCTACGGCACGCGCCACGGCTTCTTCGTTGAAGCACCACAGGTCTTCGAGCGAACCACCACCGCGGGCCAGTATCAGCGCGTCGAAACCAAGGCTGTCGGCCAGGCGAATGGCGCGCACGATCTGCACGATGGCTTCACGGCCCTGCACCGCCGTGGGAATCAGGTTCAGCTCCACTTGTGGAGCGCGGCGGCCGAACACGCTGATGATGTCGCGGATCACGGCGCCGGTAGGCGAGCTGATGATGCCGATACGTTGAGGGTGGGCCGGTAGCGGTTTTTTGCGTTCGGCGCTGAACAGCCCCTCGGCACTGAGCTTTTCCTTCAGCGCCTCGAAGGCCAGGCGCAGTGCGCCGTCGCCGGCCGGCTCGACGGTGTCGAGGATCAGCTGGTAGTCGCCACGCCCTTCAAACAGCGAAACCTTGCCGCGTACCCGCACCGCCAGGCCGTCGCGCAGCGCCTGGCGCACCCGCGTGGCGTTCTGCCGGAACAGCGCGCAACGCACCTGAGCGCCGCTGTCCTTGAGGGTGAAGTACATGTGGCCGGATGCCGGGCGGGCAAGGTTGGAGATTTCGCCTTCCACCCAGACGCTGCGGAACACGTCTTCCAGCAGCACGCGCGCGCGGCCGTTGAGTTGGCTGACGGTAAGGACCTCACGGTCCAGGCCGAGTCGTTCGAAGGGGTCTTTGATCATGGCAGGCATCATAAAGGACATCGGCCCCGGTTGTCTGTCTTGCCCCTACTGCCAGCCTTGACCCAATCCTTGTGGAGGCGGCCTTACGTCGCGAAAGGGCCGCAACGCGGCCCCGGCACTTCATGCGGCGAAGCTGAAAACCTGGGGCCGCTTCGCAGCCCTTTCGCCACGCAAGGCCGCTCCCACAAGATCGCAGCCGGTGCCTTCAGCCCTGCATCGTCGCCACGAACTGCCGCACCATCTGCCCTGCATCGCGACGACAGGCCAGTGCCACTGTGCTCTGGCAATCACCGTCCAGCGCCACGAAGCTGACTGAAGCCGGCGCAATCTCACGCATGCACTGCGGCAACAGCGCCACCCCGAACCCCGCCTGAATCAGCTGCAACTGCGTGGTCTTGCGCGACAGCACCTGCGCCGCTTGCGGGAAGAAGCCTGCCTCCATGCACAGCGAAGCCGACAGGTAACTCAGCCCGCCACGGTCCCGGTGCGGGATGGAAATGAAGCGCTCTTCCCTCAGCTGCTCCAGTTTCACCCGTGGCGCGCTGGCCAAGGGGTGCCCGGCAGCGACCGCCAGCAACAAGGGTTCGCTGAACAGTTCATGCAGCACCACACCTTCGTGCTGACGCAGCACCGGCAACCGCAGCAGGCCGATATCCAGCCGCCCGGCAGCAATATCTTCCAGCTGTGCCTCCGAAGACTGCTGCGCAATCTCCAGCGAAACCCCCGGGTTGTCTTTCAGGTAGTCGGCCAGGCGAGCCAGCAGCGTGCCGGTCAGCGGCACGGTACTGGAATGGTTCAGGCGCAGACTGCCTTGCAACCCCTCGCCAATGTCGCGGGTTACCCGCTCGGCTTGTGCAAGGTCGGCCAGCAAGCGCCGCGCCCGTTCAAGCAATGCTTCGCCGGCCAGTGTCAGGCGTGGCAGGCGCGCGGTGCGTTCGAACAGCGGCGTGCCCAGTTGCTGCTCCAGCTCCTTGATCTGCCGGCTAAGCGCCGACTGGGCGATGTACAGCCGTTCGGCGGCAGCGCTGAAACTGCCGCACTCGGCGATTTCAACGAAGTAACGCAACTGGCGGATCGAGGTCATGCCATGCCTTTTTGAGATGGGTTTGACAGTAAAGGCATATTAGTCGGCATGGCTCGTGTCTGGCTAATCTTTGCCTGTCTTCCCAGGAACCGCTGCCATGCTCGCCCAACTGTCGTTTTCCGGCCTCGATTGGCTACCCATCCTGCTGGGTGTCGGCGTTGCTTATGTCGTATTCGGCATTGCCGGTTTCGGTACCGCGCTGGTGGCCGGGCCGATATTGATCCATTTCATGCCGTTGTCACGCATCATCCCGCTACTGGTGCTGCTGGACTTCGTTGCCGCGTTCGGCAACCTGCTGCCGTCGCGCCGGGATGTGGTGCGCAGCGAGTTGTTGCGGCTGTTACCGTTCATGGCCCTGGGCTGCACGTTGGGCGTGGTGTTCCTGCTGCAACTGAAATCCGACCTTTTGCTGCTGTTGATGGGCGTGTTCGTGACCGCCTATGCGTTATACGGGCTGGCAGTGAAGGCCCGGCCGGCCACCCTGTCAGGCTTGTGGGCGGTGCCGATGGGTACGGCAGGCGGGTTGTTCGGGGCGCTGTTCGGCAGTGGCGGGTTTCTTTATGCGCTTTACCTGAGCGCACGGCTGGAGGTAAAGGAACAGGTTCGCGCCACCCAGAGTGCGCTGATCAGTTGCAGTACCGTAGTGCGCCTTTCGCTGTTCCTGATCGCCGGTGTCTATGCCGACCAAAGCCTGCTGCTGCTCGCCGCCTGCTTGCTGCCAGTCATGTTCGTCGGCCTCTGGGTGGGGCGCCGGCTGACCAACCGGTTGTCGCGTGAGGCTTTCGTTCGCCTGGTCACCTGGCTGGTGCTGGCCAGCGGCCTGGCGTTGATCGGTCGCTACCTGAGCGCCTGAGCGGTAGAATTGCGCCATTACCGGCGTTTTTCAGGCTTGTCCCGTTCATGAACACCCAGAGCATCATCGTTCCCAAGCTGTCCACCGTCCCGGTGCATGAAGCCCGCGCGCGCGCCATCGTGCGCTGGCTGGTGCGCGAAAAAGTCGTCGAAGAGCAGCTGACCACCTGTGGCCGCACCGGCAACCGCATGGGCCATGCCCTGGCTGCAGGGGCGCGCAAGGTGGCCCTTCATCCGGAAAAACTGCCCTTCGACCAGCCGGTCAACGGCATGGAGGTGGTGCTCAAGCGCTGCATCTACACCCCCACCGAAGGGTTTCTCGAAGAGGCCGGTTGCCCGGAGTGCCGGCGCGAGGTGGGCGAGCCGCTGTTCGAAAGCCTGGAGGAGTGGACGCCGGCGGTGACCGACAACTTCACCTGCCCGCTGTGCGGCTTTGAAGATGACATCAATGGCTTCATTTACCTGCAGCCATGTGCCTTTTCCAACCTGGGGTTCATCTTCAACAACTGGGGCGAGGCCGGGTTTACCCAGGCCTTTCTCGACAGCTTTGCCGACTGGCTCGACCAGCCGGTGACCGTGGTGCAGGTAAAACTGCCACAAGGCTGACCGAAGGCCCTTATTTTGCATTGAGCGGCGCGCCGTGGATGAGTATAATGGCGCGCTTCCATTTTTCCCGCCCGGGAGCCCCCGCGATGCTGCGTATCAGCCAAGAAGCCCTGACCTTCGACGATATCCTCCTTGTACCTGGTTATTCCGAGGTACTGCCTAATGAAGTCAGCCTCAAGACCCGTTTGACCCGTGGCATCGAGCTGAACATTCCGCTGGTTTCCGCCGCCATGGATACCGTGACCGAAGCGCGTCTGGCCATTGCCATGGCCCAGGAAGGCGGCATCGGCATCATCCACAAGAACATGACCATCGAGCAGCAGGCCGGCGAAGTACGCAAGGTCAAGAAGTTCGAGGCTGGCGTGGTCAAGGACCCGATCACCATCGAAGCCGACGCCACCGTGCGTGACCTGTTCGACCTGACCCGCCTGAACAACATCTCCGGTGTTCCAGTGCTGGCGAATGGTGACCTGGTCGGTATCGTCACCTCCCGTGACGTACGCTTCGAAACCCGCCTGGACGCCAAGGTCCGCGACGTGATGACCCCCAAAGAGCGTCTGGTCACCGTCCGCGAAGGCGCCGACAAGAACGAAGTCCGCGAGCTGCTGCACAAGCACCGCCTGGAAAAGGTCCTGATCGTTGACGACAAGTTCAACCTCAAGGGCATGATGACCGTCAAGGACATCGAAAAAGCCAAGGCTTACCCGCTGGCCAGCAAGGACGACCAGGGTCGCCTGCGCGTTGGCGCTGCGGTCGGCACCGGCAAGGACACCGGCGAGCGTGTTGCCGCGCTGGTTGCCGCTGGCGTTGATGTGGTGGTGGTCGACACCGCACACGGTCACTCCAAAGGCGTGATCGACCGCGTTCGCTGGGTGAAGGAAACCTACCCGCAAGTGCAGGTGATCGGCGGCAACATCGCCACCGGCGCCGCAGCCAAGGCCCTGGCCGAAGCTGGCGCTGACGCCGTCAAGGTCGGCATCGGCCCAGGCTCCATCTGCACCACCCGTATCGTTGCCGGTGTCGGCGTGCCGCAAATCAGCGCCATCGCCAACGTTGCTGCCGCACTGGAAGGCACTGGCGTGCCACTGATCGCCGACGGCGGTATCCGCTTCTCCGGTGACCTGTCCAAGGCCATCGTTGCCGGTGCTTCCTGCGTGATGATGGGTTCGATGTTTGCCGGTACCGAAGAGGCCCCAGGCGAAGTCGAACTGTTCCAGGGCCGTTCCTACAAGGCCTACCGCGGCATGGGCTCGCTGGGTGCCATGGCACAGGCGCAAGGCTCGTCGGACCGTTACTTCCAGGACTCCTCGGCCGGCGCCGAGAAGCTTGTTCCTGAGGGGATCGAAGGCCGTGTGCCTTACAAGGGCGCCCTGGCTGCGATCATCCACCAGCTGATGGGCGGCCTGCGTTCGTCCATGGGCTACACCGGCAGCGCCACCATCGAAGAGATGCGCACCAAGCCGGAATTTGTACGCATCACCGGTGCCGGCATGGCCGAGTCCCACGTGCATGACGTGCAGATCACCAAAGAAGCCCCTAACTACCGCGTAGGCTGAGGCTTCCAGCAATACAAGCATGCGGGGCTGTCACGACAGCCCCGCGTCGTTTCCGATTTCCACTGACGAGATTGAGTCATGGCCCTCGACATTCACGCTCACCGCATCCTGATCCTCGATTTCGGTTCCCAGTACACCCAGCTGATCGCCCGCCGCGTGCGCGAAATCGGCGTGTACTGCGAACTGCACCCGTTCGACATGGACGATGAAGCGATCCGCGAATTCAACCCGCGCGGCATCATCCTCGCCGGCGGCCCCGAGTCGGTCCACGAAGCCAACAGCCCGCGCGCGCCGCAGGCCGTGTTCGACCTGAACGTACCCGTGCTGGGCATCTGCTACGGCATGCAGACCATGGCCGAGCAGATGGGCGGCAAGGTTGAAGGTTCCGACCTGCGTGAGTTCGGTTATGCCCGCGTGGACGTGGTCGGCAAGAGCCGCCTGCTCGACGGCATCGAAGACCACGTTGACGCCGATGGCGTGCTGGGCCTTGATGTATGGATGAGCCACGGTGACAAGGTCACCCAGATGCCCGGCAACTTCCATGTACTGGCCAGCACCCCGAGCTGCCCGATCGCCGGCATGTTCGACGATTCTCGCGGCTACTACGGCGTGCAGTTCCACCCGGAAGTGACCCACACCAAGCAGGGCGGTCGCATCCTGTCCCGTTTCGTGCAGGACATTTGCGGCTGTGAAGCCCTGTGGACCGCCTCCAACATCGTTGAAGACGCCATCGCCCAGGTGCGTGCGCAAGTCGGTTCGGCCAACGTCCTGCTGGGCCTGTCCGGCGGCGTTGACAGCTCGGTGGTTGCTGCACTGCTGCACCGCGCCATCGGCGACCAGCTGACTTGCGTATTCGTCGACAACGGCCTGCTGCGCCTGCACGAAGGCGACCAGGTGATGGCCATGTTCAAAGAGAACATGGGCGTCAAGGTGATCCGCGCCGACGCTGAAAAGCAGTTCCTCGACAACCTGGAAGGCGAAGCCGACCCGGAGAAGAAGCGCAAGATCATCGGCCGCACCTTCATCGACGTCTTCGACGCCGAAGCCAGCAAGCTGGATAACATCCAGTTCCTCGCCCAAGGCACCATCTACCCCGACGTGATCGAGTCGGCTGGCGCCAAGAGCGGCAAGGCCCACGTGATCAAGTCGCACCACAACGTAGGTGGCCTGCCGGAGGAAATGAACCTCAAGCTGGTCGAGCCGCTGCGTGAGCTGTTCAAGGACGAAGTGCGCAAGATTGGCCTGGAGCTGGGCCTGCCGTACGACATGGTCTATCGCCACCCGTTCCCGGGCCCGGGCCTGGGCGTGCGTATCCTTGGTGAAGTGAAGAAGGAATACGCCGACATCCTGCGTCGCGCTGACCACATCTTCATCGAAGAACTGCGCAAGGCCGACTGGTACCACAAGACCAGCCAGGCATTCGTGGTGTTCCAGCCGGTCAAATCGGTGGGTGTTGTTGGCGACGGCCGTCGCTACGCCTGGGTCGTGGCCCTGCGTGCCGTCGAAACCGTGGACTTCATGACCGCGCGTTGGGCTCACCTGCCATACGAGCTGCTGGAAACTGTCAGCGGCCGTATCATCAACGAAATCGACGGTATCTCGCGCGTTACCTACGACGTGTCGAGCAAGCCGCCGGCCACCATCGAGTGGGAATAAGTTGAGCCACAAGGGCGCCGCAAGGCGCCCTTGTTGTATCTGTCGCCTGTCCTGGCCCCTTTGCGGTAAAACCGCCCCCACAAAGTGCTGCAAGCCTCAATCACTGTGCGGTCCCTGTGGCAGCGGGTTTACCCGCGAAGAGGCCAGCCCAGGCAAAACAAGACTTCACTTAATCTTTCGCATTTGCAGGTGTATCGTATTCGCCCTTCATTGCCAGCCACTGCTGGCAGCTTGATTGCGCCGAACACGAGGTACCCGCACCGATGTCCTTCACCCGTCGACAAATGCTCAAAGGCCTGACCGGCCTGGTTGTGGTTGGCCTGGGCGCCGGTGGCGCGGTGCGTTACTGGCTGGGCAAGGTCGAAGATGACAACGCCGGGCATGATTACGAGCTGATCGCGGCGCCGCTGGACGTCGAACTGGTGCCGGGCTTCAAGACCGAGGCCTGGGCCTTCGGCCCGTCGGCACCGGGCACCGAGCTGCGTGTGCGCCAGGGCACCTGGCTGCGGGTACGCTTTATCAACCACCTGCCGGTGGAAACCACCATCCACTGGCATGGCATTCGCCTGCCGCTGGAAATGGACGGCGTGCCCTACGTGTCGCAACTGCCGGTCAAGCCAGGCGAGTACTTCGACTACAAGTTCCGCGTGCCGGACGCCGGCAGCTACTGGTACCACCCGCATGTCAGCAGCTCCGAAGAGCTGGGCCGCGGCCTGGTCGGCCCGTTGATCGTCGAGGAGCGCGAACCTACAGGGTTCCAGCATGAGCGCACGTTGAGCCTGAAGAACTGGCATGTGGACGAGCAGGGTGCCTGGCTGCCTTTCAGCATCCCTCGCGAGGCGGCGCGTAACGGTACGGCTGGGCGGCTGATCACCATCAACGGCCAGGCCGACTCGGTCACCGAGCTGCCGGCCGGCCAGGTGGTGCGGGTGCGCCTGCTGAACCTGGACAACACCTGGACCTACCGGCTCAACCTCAAGGGCAACTGCGAGGCGAAAATCTACGCGCTCGACGGCAACCCGGTGACCCCGCGGCCGCTGGAGGATGAATACTGGCTCGGCCCCGGCATGCGCATCTGTCTGGCCATACGTATTCCCGAAGCGGGTGAAGAAATCTCCCTGCGCGACGGTTTCGTGCGCCTGGGTACACTGCGTTCAGTGCCCAGTAACGACGCCGCGGGTGGCTGGCCGCCAGCGCTGCCGCCCAACCCGATCGCCGAGCCGGACCTGGAGAATGCCGAAAAGCTCAACTTCAATTTCGAGTGGGCGGCCAGCGTCTCTGTCACCCCCGACCCGGACAAACCGTCGAGCATGTGGCAGATCAACGGCCAGGCCTGGGATATCACCGACAAGACCTGCGCCGACCGCCCCATCGCCACGTTGAAAAAGGGCAAGAGCTACATCTTTGAGCTCAAGAACATGACTCAGTACCAGCACCCGATCCACCTGCACGGCATGAGCTTCAAGGTGATCGCCTCCAACCGTCACGACATCAAAGAGCCGTGGTTCACCGACACCTACCTGCTGGGCAAGAACGAGCGCGCCCAGGTAGCGCTGGTGGCGGATAACCCGGGTACCTGGATGTTCCACTGCCACGTCATCGACCACATGGAAACCGGCCTGATGGCCGCGATTGCGGTGGTCTGATGCGCCCGCAGATCATCGATCGCAGCCGTGATCAGGAGTTCATGCAACTGGCCCTGGCCCTGGCGGCCGAGGGCGCGGCCCTCGGCGAGGTGCCGGTGGGCGCGGTGCTGGTGCAGCATGGGCAGGTGATCGGCCAAGGGTTCAACCGGCCGATCATCGACAGCGACCCCAGCGCGCATGCCGAGATGGTGGCCATCCGCGCAGCGGCGAAAACAGCCAGTAATTACCGGCTGCCCGGCAGCACCCTGTACGTGACCCTGGAACCGTGCAGCATGTGTGCAGGGCTGATCGTGCATTCGCGGGTGATGCGGGTAGTATTTGGCGCGCTGGAGCCCAAGGCAGGCATTGTGCAGAGCCAGGGGCAGTTCTTCGGCCAGGGCTTCCTCAACCATCGGGTGATGGTGGAGGGCGGGGTGCTGGCGCAGGAGTGTGGGCAGATCCTCAGCGATTTCTTCAAGGCCCGCCGGGCCAAGACCTAGCGCTCCAGAAAGGCCCGCATGGCAATAGATTCTTTGTGGCTATACCGGCCTCTTCGCAGCGCAAGGCTGCTCCTGCAGGAAATCTATTGGCCTGAGGGCGATGGTGCCTACATCGGCGGCGACTGTTCTGCCGGCTTGGTCTTGTTGACCCCGGGCACATGCAGGTTGCCTTCGGCCACCTGGCCTTCCAGTTGCGGCTGGGTCACCCAGGTAAGGATGTCGTAGTAGCGGCGGATGTTGGCCACGAAGTGCACCGGCTCGCCGCCACGGGCATAACCGTATTTGGTCTGCCGATACCACTGCTTCTGCGACAGGCGCGGCAGCATCTTCTTCACGTCCAGCCACTTGTTCGGGTTGAGCTTCTCGCGCTTGGCCAGGGTACGGGCGTCTTCCAGGTGGCCACTGCCGACGTTATAGGCAGCCAGGGCGAACCAGGTGCGGTCCGGCTCCTGGATACTGTCGTCCAGCTCGGCCTTGATCTTCATGAAATACTTGGCACCACCCTGGATGCTCTGTTTCGGGTCCAGCCGGTTGGACACACCCATGGCCTGGGCGGTGCGCTGGGTCAGCATCATCAGGCCGCGAACACCGGTCTTGGAGGTGACCTCCGGCTGCCACATCGATTCCTGATAGCCGATGGCGGCCAGCAGACGCCAGTCCACCTGCTCGACCTTGGCGTAGCTCTTGAAGTGCTTTTCGTACTTGGGCAGGCGCTGTTGCAGGTGCTGGGCGAAGGTGTAGGCACCCACATAACCTAATACGTCGACATGGCCGTAATAACGGTCTTTCAGGCGTTGCAGGGTGCCGTTCTTCTGTGCCTTGTCGAGAAATTCGTTGATCTCGTTGAGCAGGCTGTTGTCTTCGCCCGCTGCCACTGCCCAGCGCTGGTCGCGGGTGTCGCCCACGTCGAAGGCCACGCGCACGTTGGGGAAGTACACCTGGTTCATCGCCAGCTCGTTGGAGTCGACCAGGGTCAGGTCGATCTGCCCTTCGTCGACCATGCGCAGCAGGTCGACCACCTCCACCGCATCCGATTCTTCATATTCAAGGCCGGGGTTCTGCTTTTTCAGCTCGGCCAGCAGGTCGGCATGGCTGCTGCCTTTGAGCACCATGATCTTCTTGCCGACCAGGCCCTTGGCGTTGGTTGGGCGGGGCCGGCCGTTGCGGTAGATGACCTGTGGGGTCACTTCCAGATAAGGGTGCGAGAATTTCGCCTGGGCGGTGCGCCGTTCGCTGCTGACCAGGCCGGCGGCTGCCAGCACCGGGCCGGAGGGTTTGCCGAGGTCGTCGAACAGCTCATCGAGGTTGTCGGCAGTCTCGATCTCCAGTTTCACACCGAGATCGTCGGCGAAATGCTTGACCAGCTCGTATTCGAAACCGGTTTCGCCGTTGCGATCCTGGAAGTAGGTGGCCGGGCTGTTGCGGGTGATCACGCGCAGCACGCCATCCTCCTTCACGCGCTCGAGGGTGCTGGGTTTTTCAACGCAGGCACCGAGCAGCAGAAAGAGTCCGGTTGCGAGAAGCCATTTGGCGCAACGCTGGCGCAAAGCAGTGTGGGCGAACATAGGTTGCAGTATACGCAAAGGACCGGTTCAGCCATATCTCGACAACGGTTAGCTTGTCTGGTAGCGGTTTATGTGTTGTGGGGCGTGGCGGAGGATTGCGGTTGGGGCCACCAGGTGCTGGCCTTGGGAGGTGTTGCGCCTGTGAGATCGAGCGCCGCCCGCGCGGCGCTTCGCGGGGCAAGCCCGCTTGTGTCTTGGAGAAGGAATAGAATCTGAAGTGAGAGCGGTGAATGGCAAGCTGATAG
>NZ_JBWKXT010000065.1:0-33031 GCF_059423245.1 Pseudomonas sp. GW460-LB5 | reverse complement strand
CCTCCCGCCCGCCCGCAATCGGGCCAAAGCAAGGGCCAGGGCCACCTGCGCATCATCGCCGGCGAGTGGCGTAGCCGCCGCCTGGCGGTACCGGAAGGTGAAGGCCTGCGGCCAACGCCAGACCGCGTGCGCGAAACCTTGTTCAACTGGCTGGCGCCGCACATCGAGGGTGCCCGCATACTGGATGCCTTCACCGGCAGCGGTGCCCTGGTGCTCGAAGCCCTGTCTCGCGGCGCCAAGGATGCCGTGGCACTGGACAGCAACCCCGCGGCGATCGGCAACCTGAAGAACAACCTCGAGATCCTTCGTTGCCCGCGCGGGCAAATTCTGCAAACCGATGCCCTGCGCTACCTGCAAGGCCCGGCCAAGCAGCAGTTCGACGTGGTGTTCCTCGACCCGCCGTTCCACAAGGACCTGCTGGCCAACACCTGCAACCTGCTGGAGCAGAACCAGTGGCTGGGCGAACAGGCGCTGATCTACACCGAAAGCGAAGCGGCGCCGTCAACACTGCCGATGCCCGGCAACTGGCGCCTGCACCGCGAGAAGAAAACCGGCCAGGTGCATTACGCGCTCTGGCAGCGAGGATGACCCGGTAAACCGGGTTTGGCTTACTTAGTTACCGCATTCCCGCCGCCTGCGTGGCTGAAGCTGCTCCTTTGTTTCTTGAAGGAGCACTTCAACCATGACCGAACACCCCTCCCCGCCCACACCGGCTAGCCGGGTAAGTGCTTTTACCCTCGCCAATGGCCTGCGCGTCTGTCTGCGTGAAGACCACCGCGCACCTCTGGTCAGCGTGCAGCTTTGGTATCACGTGGGTTCCAGCTACGAGCCCGAAGGCCATACCGGCCTTTCGCATGCCCTTGAACATTTGTTGTTCGAAGGCAGCAGCAAACTGGCTGGCGGCCAATACTCCGCCCTCATGACCCAGTTGGGTGGTGAGGCAAATGCATTCACCCTCACGGATGCCACGGCCTTCCCGCTGACGTTGCCAGCCAGCCGCCTGGAGATCGCCCTGGAAGCCATGGCCGATATCATGGCCAGTGCCACCCTCAGCGATGCACCCTTTGCCCGCGAACTGGCGGTTGTCATGGCCGAACGACGCGAGGATGTCGATAACAACCCGTGGGCATTGGCTCTGGAGCATCATCTGCTGCTGGCCTATGGCAACAGCGGCTATGGTACGCCTGTGATCGGCCACAAGACCGACCTCGGCCACATGACGCCTGCGGCGGCACGCACCTGGTACCAGACCTGGTATCACCCCAACAACGCGACGCTTGCAGTGGCCGGCGCCATTACCCTGGCGCAACTGCAAACGCTGGTAACGCGACATTTTGCAGCGATCCCCGCGCACCGCCTGCCGGCCGGGCAAATACCTGCAGAGCCCTCCTCGCTGGCTCGGCGCGTCCAAACCCTGCGCCAGCAAGGCCTGCGCACGGGTGTGATCATCAGTTTCAACCTACCCAGTCAATGCACCGCCCAGTCTGAGTCACAAGCATATGCACTGCGCCTGCTACCCCAGATTCTTGCCCAAGGCCAAGCCAGCATCCTCCAGCGCCTGCTGGTGCACGATGAACCGCTACTGCAAGGTGTGGGGGCGAAGTACGAGCCTTGGCAGCGTGGGGACAGCGTGCTCATCATCTACGCGTTCTGCAGCCCGCAAGTGGCACCCGAGGCGGCGGCAGAACGGCTGCTGATGGAGATCGAAGCGTTCCGCCAGTCAGCGCCCAGCAAAGAAGACCTCCAGCGCGCCAAGGCACGGCTTCTGGCCGGGCAACTATTCGACAGGGACGATATCAGTCACCAGGCAGATGCCATCGGCAAGCAGGCCGCCTGTGGCCTGGACCCTGTTGCACTGGAGGATGAACGGCAAGCCATCGAAGCCGTGACAGCCGAGCAGGTAGGCCTGGCTGCCTATGACTTCCTGACCGAATCCCGGACCACCATTACCTTTACGTACCAGAAGGCAAGCGCTGATGAATGACTTGAGCTCAAACCCACAGCGTCCTGCTGCGATCAGTCCAGTTCATGGTGGCTTGGTTTCGGCCCAGGGGGTTGATCTTGACCGCTTGGAACCCATTGATACGCAGGTGCAAGCGTGGACCACAGATAACGGCACAGGTGTGAAATTCGTCGAAGCCCGAGGGCTGCCAATTGTCGATATCGTGCTGCGATTCAAGGCCGGCACGACTCAGGACACCGCACTCCCCGGCCTGGCATCCCTGGTGTTGTACATGCTCGACGAAGGCAGCCAGCTGCACACCGCCACCCAGCAAGCAGAGCAACTGGAGCGCCTGGGGGCTGTTTTGGAGAAGCAGATACGCCTGGAGCACGCGACCCTGAGCCTGCGAAGCCTGAGCACCCATGCGCTGTTCGACCCGGCGCTGGCGCTTTTCACTGACCTCGTCGCACGCCCTGCCTTCACCGCCGACGCGTTAGCCAAGATAAAATGCCAACTGCTCCGGCACAATGCATCTCGTGAGCAATACCCCCGCCTTAGGGCGCGCAGCGAAGCCTTTCGTCATTTGTTCAGTGGGCATCAATATGGCAACCCGCTGGGGAGCACCCAGCAAGGGATAGACCAGACTACGCCTGAGGATCTGAAGCGCTTCCACCAACGTGCCTACTGCGCAAGCAACCTGGACATCGTGATAGTGGGTGACGTTTCCGTTGCACAGGCCCAGGCCATTGCACAACGGATCAGTCAGGCCCTACCCCAAGGCTGGTCCGCAATCGAGCTGCCGACGGCTGCCCCGGCAGCCGGCACCACGCTCAACGTCGAACAGCCTGGCGCGAGCAGTGCCGTCCTGATTGCGTTACCCATGGGCGTACCCGCCCATCATCCGGAATATCAGGCCATGGTGCTGGCCAACGAGGTGCTAGGGTCGGGAATCGCATCCCGCTTGATGAATGAACTGCGGCACCGCCGCGGGTTGACGTATGGCATCCATACCCGGGTAAATGCATTGAGCGCGGGTAGCCTGTTCAGCGCCGAATGGGACATCACGCCCGCGTATGTCGAAGGCTCTCAAGAACTGGTGGTGACCTTGCTGCGCGAGTTCATCGACCAAGGGCCAACCCAGGCCGAGCTGCAAGTGGCGCGTAAACAGCTGGCAGGGCAACTGCTGCGCGATGTGGCACAGAACAAGCACCTGGCAGCCTTGCTCACGCAGATCACCTATCAACGCCAGCCCGCCGATTATCTCGCCACCCGCATCGAGCGCCTCGCCAGGCTGACACCAGAAGACGTCCGCGCCGTCATGCAGCGTCGGCTGGATCTGAGCAACGCAGTACGTGTCAGTGTCGGCCCACGCGCCGAGCAACAGCCGCTGCCAGCCACCGACCAATAGCGCAGGTACAGTGGCGCTTTTTCATGGCACTCTAGGCAGGCACATCACGAGTTGCCCAGCATGCCCAGCCAAAGCGCCACCTTCCGTCCGGCCATCGGCCTGTCCAACCCCCACCTGCAAACGCTGTGGGGGCCGCTGTGGCGCAAACTGCCAGACCTGCAGCGCAACCGCGAGCGCTTGTGGCTGGCCGACGGCGACTTCATCGACCTCGACTGGCACGGCCCGCATCAGCCACAAGCGCCACTGGTAGTCGTGCTGCATGGGCTGACCGGTTCGTCTCAATCACCTTATGTAAAAGGCTTGCAGCAGGCGTTGCAACGTCGCAACTGGGCCAGCGTGGCGGTGAACTGGCGTGGTTGCTCAGGCGAGCCCAACCTGTTGCCACGCAGCTACCACTCCGGTGCCAGCGAAGACCTGGCGGAAATTGTCAGTCACCTGCGCGCCCAGCGCCCGTTGGCCCCGCTGTATGCCGTGGGTTACTCACTGGGTGGTAATGTGCTGTTGAAATACCTGGGCGAAAGCGGCGTTGCCAGCCAGCTGGAGGCGGCAGTTGCAGTGTCGGTGCCATTTCGCCTGGACCACTGTGCCGACCGTATCGGCCAGGGGTTCTCCAAGGTGTATCAGGCGCATTTCATGCGCGAGATGCTGGCGTACGTTCAGCTCAAGCAGCGGCACTTCCACGACCAGGGCCAGCATGAACGGCTGGCGGCGCTGGAGCGGCTGGGGCAATTGAGCAACCTGCGCACATTCTGGGACTTCGACGGCAAAGTCACTGCCCCACTCAACGGGTTTCGAGATGTGCACGATTATTATCGTCGCTCATCGAGCCACTTCTTTCTCAGCCACAACCGCACGCCGACGCTGATCATCCATTCCAGCGATGACCCGTTCGTGTCCGCCCATAGCCTGCCTACGGCCCGTGAACTGGCACCCCAAACACGCTTCGAACTGCACAGCCGCGGTGGCCATGTGGGCTTCGTCGATGGCAGCCTGCGTCACCCAGGGTATTACCTGGAGCGGCGGATTCCGCAGTGGCTGGTCGAAGGCCAGTAAGCACCGCAGTTTTCATTGGCAATACCGGCCTGATCGCCGGGCCTGCTTACTCGCCGGTAGCTACGGCACGCTGCGGGTTGTTGATCCACTCGCTCCACGACCCGGCGTACAGCTTGCCCAGCGGGTACCCCGCCAGCGCCATCGCAAACAGGTTATGGCAAGCCGTCACCCCAGACCCGCAGTAAGACACCAACTGCTCCGGTGCCCGCCCGGCCAGCTTTTCGGCAAAGCGCTGCTTGAGTTGATCCACAGGCAAGAAGCGCCCGTCAGCCCCCAGGTTGTCGGTAAACGCCGCGCACTGGGCCCCGGGAATATGCCCCGCCACCGGGTCGATCGGCTCCACCTCACCGCGAAAACGCGGCACGGCTCGCGCGTCGATCAAGGTCAGGTCTGTGCTCCCGAGACGCTTGCCCAAGTGGTCGGCATCGATCAGCAGCTTGGCATCCGGCTCACCACTGAAGGTGCCTTCGCGCTTGGGCGGTGAGTCCAGGCTCAACGGCAGGTGCGCCGCATGCCAGGCCTTCAGGCCACCGTCGAGGATCGCCACACCGTTGCGCTTGCCCAGCCAGACCAGCAGCCACCAGGCCCGGGCGGCAAAGGCACCCGGGCCATCGTCGTACAGCACCACCTCGCTGTCGTTGTCCAGGCCCCACTCACGCAGGCGCGCGACCAGCCGCTGCGCATCTGGCAGTGGATGACGCCCGGTGCGCCCCTTGCTCACCGGCCCGCTGAGGTCGCGGTCCAGGTCGGCAAAATGCGCCCCGGCAATATGCCCCTGGGCATAGCTGCGTTGGCCATAGTCCACATCCTCGAGGGCAAAGCGACAGTCGAGGACCACCAACTTGGGCGAGCCCAATCGCTCGGCCAACTGCTGCGGGGTGATCAATTGCGCAAGGGGCATGACAATCTCCTGATCGATGGCACTAGGGCCCTGGGCTAGCGCTCCAGAGCCTGGTTGAACGGTACATGGAATTCCTGGCACAGGGCGTCCACGGCGGCGCGGGCGTTGTCGGTGACGAAGCCCAGTTCCAGCACCAGCACCTGATAGACGCCCCGCTTGAAGGCTTCTTCACCCAGATGCGCGGAATGCTCACGCGTGGTGCTGAGAAAACGAACCCAGGACGTCAGCACGATCCAGGCATTGATGGTCAGCGATTCGATCTGCGCCGGCACCATGGCCAGGATCCCCGCGTCGACAAAGCCACGGTAGATCGCCTGGCCCTGGCGCAGGCAGCGCTCGGAAAAACGCCGGTAACGGGCGGCAAGTTCCGCGTCACTGTCCAGCAGGTGCTCCAGGTCGCGGTGCAGGAAGCGGTAGTTCCACATCGCCGCCAACAAGGCCTTGAGGTAGAAGCGCTTGTCCTCCACGGTGGCCTTGCGGCCTTGGGGCGGGCGCAGGAAGCTGTCGACCAGTTCTTCATACTGGCTGAACAACAGGGCAATGATCGCCTGCTTGTTGGGGAAGTGGTAATACAGATTGCCGGGCGAGATTTCCATGTGCGCGGCAATGTGGTTGGTACTGACGCTGCGTTCGCCCTGCTCGTTGAACAACTCCAGGCTGTTCTGCACGATGCGCTCTCGGGTCTTCATGCGCGGGGCCATGCTCAGCTCCCAGTCTGCGGGCCTTCATCAAAGGATCATCTTACGGCGTATTGCTGGTGGAAGCACCGTTCGACGCCACGGAAAAATTCGCACCATCGCGCAGATTAGAGTATAGGCTCTAGGCACTCACTGCCCGGATCCGAAGCCGCCATGAACGCGCCCAGTGCCTTGTCCTCAGTGCAATCCGACCTCGACCTCGCAGCGATGTTCGCTGCCCAGCGCCAGGCATTTGCCGGCAACCCCCTGCCGCCGGCTGCCCAGCGCCTGCAATGGCTGAGAAGCCTGCGCGAAGCCCTGCTGGCCGGCCAGGCCGGATTGATCGAGGCCATCAGCGAGGACTTTGGCGGGCGTAGCGCCGACGAAACCCTGCTGGCCGAGCTGCTGCCCTCGATACAGGGCCTGCGTCACGCCGAAAGGCACCTGCATCGCTGGATGCGCGCCAGCCGGCGACGGGTCGGCCTGGCCTTCCAGCCGGCCAGCGCTCAAGTACGTTATCAGCCGCTGGGGGTGGTCGGTGTCATCGTGCCGTGGAACTACCCGCTGTTCCTCGCCATCGGCCCGCTGACCTGCGCCCTGGCCGCCGGCAACAGAGTCATGCTCAAACTCAGTGAAGCCACACCCGCCAGTGCCCAAGCCTTGAAACAATTGCTGGAGCAAGTGTTTCCTGCCGACCTGGTCAGCGTTGTGCTGGGCGAGGTAGAGGTGGGCCAGGCCTTCGCCCGCTTGCCCTTCGACCATCTGCTGTTCACCGGCGCCACCAGCGTAGGCCGACAGGTCATGCTGGCTGCCGCGCAGAACCTGACCCCGGTCACCCTGGAGCTGGGCGGCAAGTCACCGGCCATCGTGTCGGCCGATGCGCCGCTGGACAGCGCCGCCGAGCGCATCGCCTTCGGCAAGACCCTCAACGCCGGCCAGACCTGCGTCGCCCCCGACTATGTGCTGGTGCCACGCGAACGGCTATCAGCCTTCAGCGACACCTATCAGCGGGCCGTGCGGCGAATGTACCCACGCATCGCCGACAACCCCGACTACACCGCCATCATCAACCCCCGCCAGCTTCAGCGCTTGCAGCACCTGCTGGACGATGCCCGCGACAAAGGTGCGCAGGTACTGGACCTGTACCCCGCTGAAACCCGCCAGGGCCGGCGCTTGCCACCCCACCTGCTGCTGGACGTCAACGACAGCATGCAGGTAATGCAGGACGAAATCTTCGGCCCGCTGCTGCCACTGGTGCCCTACGACAGCCTCGACCAGGCGCTGGCCTACATCAACCAACGCCCGCGCCCTCTGGCGCTTTACTACTTCGGTCATGACCGGGCCGCCCAGGAACATGTGCTGCGCCACACCCACTCTGGCGGGGTTTGCCTGAACGACACCTTGCTGCATGTAGCCCAGGACGATCTGCCTTTCGGCGGCATCGGCCCTTCCGGCATGGGCCACTACCATGGCCATGACGGTTTCCTGACCTTCAGCAAGGCCAAGGCGATACTCGCCAAGCACCGCTTCAACGCCGCACGGCTGATCTACCCGCCTTACGGCAAAACTTTGCAGCGCCTGGTCTACAAGCTTTTCATCCGCTGAGCGCCTGCCTGTGCACCGTATGCCATCAGTGCCAGGCTCACCGAGGCCCTGATTGCCCGCCTGGCACACAGTGCATGACAACGATTGCGGCCCCTGTCTATAGTGCCATCAGCTGGCCGCATGACTTGGCCGGGCGCAGTCGCTGCGCTACCATCCGACTCCCCAACGCACTCCAGCCAGGATGACGCGATGAACCGAGTGTTGTACCCGGGTACTTTCGACCCCATTACCAAAGGCCATGGCGACCTGGTCGAGCGCGCCTCGCGGCTGTTCGACCACGTGATCATCGCGGTGGCGGCCAGCCCGAAGAAAAACCCCCTGTTCCCACTGGAGCAGCGGGTGGCGCTAGCGCGTGAGGTCACCAAGCACCTGCCCAATGTCGAAGTCATCGGCTTCTCCTCCCTGTTGGCGCATTTCGCCAAGGAACAGGGCGCCAACGTCTTCCTCCGTGGCCTGCGTGCGGTGTCCGACTTCGAGTACGAGTTCCAGTTGGCGAACATGAACAGGCAACTGGCCCCCGATGTCGAGAGCCTGTTCCTGACGCCTTCGGAGCGGTATTCGTTCATTTCCTCGACCCTGGTCCGGGAAATCGCCGCACTGGGTGGTGATATCAGCAAGTTCGTCCACCCGGTGGTGGCCGAAGCGCTGACTGAACGCTTCAAGAAGTAAGCCCAATCGCCTGATTATCGCGCCCGCGTGCACTGCGGGCGCGAATGCGGCACAATTGTGCCCATTGCGTTGAACATGCCCGGGCACTGAGCCCCGGCCGGAGTCCCCATGTCCCTGATAATCACCGACGATTGCATCAATTGCGACGTCTGCGAACCCGAGTGCCCGAACGAGGCCATCTCCCAAGGCGAAGAGATCTACGTGATCGACCCTAACCTGTGCACCCAGTGTGTGGGCCATTACGACGAGCCGCAGTGCCAGCAAGTCTGCCCGGTCGACTGCATTCCGCTGGATGAAGCGCACCCGGAAACCGAAGAACAGCTGATGGCCAAGTACCGTCGGATTACCGGCAAGGACTGATCACTGCCTGCTCGCCTCTGTGCGGTCCTTGTGGGAGCGGCCTTGCGTCGCGATGGGCCGCACAGCGGCCCCGGCAATTTTTGCTGCGAAGCTAAACCAATGGGGCCGCTTCGCGCCCCATCGCGACACAAGGCCGCTCCCACAGGGGACAGCGATACACCTTAGCGCTGGCAGCGCGGGCAATACACGCTCGCCCGCTGCCCCAGTTTCACCTCGCGCAAATCCGTGCCGCACACCTTGCACGGCTGCCCGCCACGGCCGTACGCAAACAGTTCCTGCTGGAAGTAACCCGGCTGCCCATCGCCCCCGATGAAGTCGCGCAGGGTGGTACCGCCGCGCTCGATCGCCGCCGCCAGCACCCGCTTGATCTCGATCGCCAGCTTCAGGTAGCGCGCCCGTGAAATCCCGCCCGCCTCCCGACGCGGGTCGATACCTGCAGCAAACAGCGCTTCAGTGGCGTAGATGTTGCCCACCCCCACCACCACCGCGTTGTCCATGATGAACGGCTTGACCGCCATCGACCGCCCGCGCGACAGCTGGAACAGGCGCTCACCGTCAAACAGATCAGTCAGCGGCTCTGGCCCGAGGCGCAGCAATAGCTCGTGGTTCAGCGGGTCCAGGCTCCACAGCATGGCCCCGAAGCGGCGCGGGTCGGTGTAGCGCAGCATCAGCCCCGACTCCAGCTCGATGTCGACATGTTCATGCCGGGCCGCCGGCAAACCCAGTTCGACCAGCCGCAAGTTGCCCGACATGCCCAGGTGGCTGATCAGCGTACCCACCTCGGCATTGATCAACAGGTATTTGGCGCGCCGCTCGACACTGACAATGCGCTGCCCCGACAGGCGCACGTCCAGGTCTTCCGGGATTGGCCAACGCAAGCGCCGGTCACGCACCACCACGCGGCTGACACGCTGGCCTTCCAGGTGGGGCGCGATACCGCGCCGGGTGGTTTCTACTTCTGGCAATTCCGGCATGTGTCAGTGCCCGCTCAGCTCGCGAATGTTCTGTTTGAGGTTTTCGAAATCGTATTCCGACAAGCCAATGTAATCGAGCACCAGCGGGCCGACCGCGTTCCATTCGTGGTCCACCGCCTGGTTGCCCAGCACCCGGTAGGACGCGCAGATGTGCTCGGCCATCTTCAGTACCGCCAGCAGGTTTTTCAACTGGCTCTGGGTATTGCGCGAGCTCTCATCACGGAACACGGCCAGGGCATTGTGATGGTTGGCGATGGCTGCCGTGAGGTGCTCAGGCAGGCGCCACGACTTGGCGGTGAAATAACCGACTACCGAATGGTTGGTGTTGAACACGCGGTTTTCGGTGTCGACGACCCGCGTTTGCGCGCTGGCCTGAGCATAGGCCTGCACCAGCACATCCATGTAGTCGGGGAAGCGCTTGAGCATCAGCGGCACGCCACAGTCATGGAACAGGCCCAGGGTGTAAGCCTCGTCCGCGGCCTGGACACCGGTGCGCTTGGCCAGCGTCAGGCAGGTCATCGCCACGTCCTGGGCGGTATCCCAGAAGCGGTTGAGGGTGACGATGGTCTCGTCGCTCATCTCGCCCTTGATCGACTGGGCGTTGATCAGGTTGATGATCGAACGGCTGCCCAGCAGGTTCACTGCGCGCTGGATCGAGCCGATCTTGTTGGAAAGGCCGAAGTGCGGGGAGTTGACCAGCTTGAGCAAGGCGCCCGAGAGCCCCGGGTCCTGGGAAATCAGCTTGGCAATGGTTTCCAGATCCGGGTCAGGCATGTATTGCTCGAACTGCAGGTCGACCATGATCTGCGGTTGCGGCGGAATGGTGATGCCTTGCAAGGCTTGCTGGATCTGTTCGGCGCTGAGTTCTTGGGACATACGTGCACACTCGTTTAGGACCGGGGATTTTAACCCTCTCTGCGCTCGCCGTGACAGGTGCAGCGGCTGCGAGATTGAGCGCCACCCGCGCGGCGCTCGATCTCGCAGGCGCTGCACCTCTAAAGGCGAAAGCACCGCAGACACGCTATACTCCCGCTCTTTTTTCCCGGAGCGACGTCATGTCCCTGCCCAGCCTTCGCCTCAAAGCCAACGCCGACCGCCGCCTGCGCGCCGGCCACCTGTGGGTCTACAGCAACGAAGTCGACGTCACCGCGACCCCGCTGCAAGGCTTTCAGGCCGGTCAGCAGGCCGTTCTCGAGGCAGCCAACGGCAAACCGCTGGGCATCGTCGCACTCAGCCCGAACAACCTGATCTGCGCCCGCCTGCTGTCGCGCGACATCAAGCTGCCGCTGGACAAGTCGCTGCTGGTACACCGCCTGAACGTCGCCCTGTCGCTACGCGAGCGCCTGTTCGATCAACCATGCTACCGCCTGGTCTACGGCGATTCCGACCTGCTGCCGGGCCTGGTGGTCGACCGCTTCTTCGATATCCTCGTGGTGCAATTGGCCTCGGCCACCATGGAAGCGCACAAGGACGACGTGATCGCTGCCTTGGTGCAGGTGCTCAAGCCCAGCGGCATCCTGTTCAAGAACGACTCCGCTGCGCGTGATGCCGAAGGCTTGCAGCGCTATGTCGAGACCGTCTACGGCGAGGTGCCGGACTGGGTGCCGCTGGAAGAGAACGGCGTCAAGTTCGAAGCCCCGGTGCGTGAAGGCCAGAAGACCGGCTGGTTCTACGACCACCGCATGAACCGCGCGCGCCTGGCGCCGTACGTGAAGGGCAAGCGTGTACTCGACCTGTTCAGCTACATCGGTGGCTGGGGCGTGCAGGCCGGTGCCTTCGGCGCCAGCGAAGTATTCTGTGTCGATGCCTCGGGTTTTGCCCTGGATGGCGTGGAGCGTAACGCTGCACTGAACGGCATCAGCGAGAAGCTGACCTGCATCGAAGGCGACGTGTTCGAAGCCCTGCGCGAGCTCAAGGCTGCCGAAGAGCGCTTTGACGTGATCATTGCCGACCCACCCGCCTTCATCAAACGCAAGAAGGACCTGAAAAACGGCGAAGCGGCCTACCGCCGCCTGAACGAACAGGCCATGCGCATGCTGAACAAAGATGGCATTCTGGTCAGCGCTTCGTGCTCGATGCACTTGCCCGAGGACGACCTGAACAACATCCTGCTCACCAGCGCCCGCCACCTGGACCGCAACATGCAGCTGCTCGAGCGCGGTGGCCAAGGCCCGGACCATCCGGTACACCCGGCCATTGCAGAAACCCGCTACATCAAGAGCATCACCTGCCGGTTGCTGCCCAACAGTTAAGTAAGGGTTCCGGGAATTCCGTTTAGTTTCCCGAAACGACGATTACGGCCTCGGCCTGCACAGCCGAGGCCCTTCCCATATTTCGTACAGCAGTGTCGATTAACGGCCTACGCCTGGCATTTCTGCCAGTTGTCTTCGCCCCCTCACCGGATTCCAATAAGCCCAGCCACCCGGGAAAATTGGAGAAAACGGCAATGAGAAATAACCATCACCACCAAGGGCTGGAAGCCCCAACCATTAAAGAAGCCAACAGCGATAACTTCTTACCGTTTGAAACACTAAACCAAGGCATAACCATCCTGATTCCAGGGTCGAGCGTATTCCAGAAAGGCGACCACATCGTCATAAACGTGGGCCAGATAAGCAGCTTTATATTATTAGATTGTGAAGCGCCCGGGGAAACAATCGAACATTTCATATCCGGCGAACGGCTGAATGAGCAGCATGGGCGCCGCGTCACGTTAAATTACATAATCGTTAGAACTGGCAATACATCACCGACCACCACATATGATTTCGGTGCAGAGCTCTATCATCCTGTTGCAAAAGACATCGTAGAAGGCGTGCTGCCTTGGGACGCTGTAAAAAATGGGTTCAGCGTTACGATACCCGTGTACCCTGGCGCCACACCATCCGATACCATTCGGCTGTTCTTTGTAGGGTCCCACCCTCTCGCCAGTGGAATACTTGAAGAACAATTCGGCGACGTGGGGCAACCACTCGAAATAGCCATTGGAAAAGAATTGACGTTCCCCACCAACGGCGGCGAAGTGCACATTATTTATCAAGTCGTCCGTCACGGCGAGGCACGCACTTCCCCCTCTGTCAGCTTCTGGAGCGAAGCTCAGGTATTGGCTCCGAACCCGACCCACATGTACGCGGAGGACGCCTACTCCCCCGCCCAGATGAGTGCTGTTGAGAGCAGCCCAGGGAAATATGCTTTTACCACAGCATTGAGCGCCGAGCTGATAGCGGGCGATGAAGTTTTTTTACTGGCCCTGAACAGTGCTTCGCATAAAAATGAAATTGCTCACAAAAAAATAAGTGAGCCCACAGAAACGGTAGAGCACACGCTTTCAAAACCCAACCTTGATTACATGTCAAGTTTTAAACTAGTGGCACTGGTACGCACCCCAGCAGCCACCTGCTCATCTCACACGCGCTCAATCGTTATAAAAAGCGCTTAAAACCGCATTCAGCTGCAGCTATGGGTTCGTGGCAAGCCGATAGCAGCTGGCCTTTCAAGGCACCTTAAGGCTTGGAGTGCACTGCTTGTCAGCGCCACGGGGCGGGTTTCAGAACGGTCCTGCAAAAACGCCCATCGCGCGCCCGATGCCACCGCCCAGACACATCGCCATTCCCTCGCCGCGCCAGCGGTGTAGAATCGGGCTATTCATCGCCAGTCATCCCCGGCGGGTTTATGAGCTCTGGTCGAGCACGCGGCGATCCCGTGCTGTCTTCGGCCCCATCCGTGCCAGTGGCAACCGGCCTAAGGCGCATAGGAAAAGAGAAGCTCACTCCCCTTTTTGTGACCTGATTAAGCCGCCAGGAGTGCTTCATGCCTGATTATCGTTCCAAGACTTCCACCCAAGGCCGCAACATGGCCGGCGCCCGTGCCTTGTGGCGTGCCACCGGGATGAAAGACGAAGACTTCAAGAAACCGATCATCGCCATCGCCAACTCGTTCACCCAGTTCGTCCCGGGCCACGTGCACCTGAAGGACCTGGGCCAGCTGGTCGCCCGCGAGATCGAGCGCGCCGGTGGCGTGGCCAAGGAATTCAACACCATCGCGGTCGATGACGGCATCGCCATGGGCCACGACGGCATGCTGTACTCGCTGCCAAGCCGCGAGATCATTGCCGACGCCGTGGAATACATGGTCAACGCCCACTGCGCCGACGCCATCGTGTGCATCTCCAACTGCGACAAGATCACCCCCGGCATGCTGATGGCCGCCCTGCGCCTGAACATCCCGGTGATCTTCGTTTCCGGCGGCCCGATGGAAGCCGGCAAGACCAAGCTGGCCAGCCACGGCCTGGACCTGGTCGACGCCATGGTCATCGCCGCCGATGCCTCGGCCTCCGATGAAAAAGTCGCCGAATACGAGCGCAGTGCCTGCCCGACGTGCGGCTCGTGCTCCGGCATGTTCACCGCCAACTCGATGAACTGCCTGACCGAAGCCCTGGGCCTGGCCTTGCCGGGCAATGGCTCGACCCTGGCCACCCACGCCGACCGCGAGCAGCTGTTCCTCACTGCCGGCCGCACCATCGTCGAGCTGTGCAAGCGCTACTACGGCGAGAACGACGAGTCGGTGCTGCCCCGCAGCATCGCCAACTTCAAGGCGTTTGAAAACGCCATGATGCTCGACATCGCGATGGGCGGCTCGACCAACACCATCCTGCACCTGCTGGCCGCAGCCCAGGAAGGCGAAGTCGCGTTCGACCTGCGTGACATCGACCGCCTGTCGCGTAAAGTGCCGCAGTTGTGCAAAGTGGCGCCGAACATCCAGAAGTACCACATGGAAGACGTGCACCGCGCCGGCGGCATCTTCAGCATCCTCGGTTCGCTGGCCCGTGGCGGCCTGCTGCACACCGACCTGCCGACCGTGCACAGCCGCAGCATGGAAGAAGCCATCGCCAAATGGGACATCACCCAGACCGATGACGAAGCCGTGCACACCTTCTTCAAGGCCGGCCCTGCCGGTATCCCGACCCAGACCGCATTCAGCCAGTCGACCCGTTGGGAAACCCTTGATGACGACCGTGAAAACGGCTGCATCCGCAGCTTCGAGCACGCCTACTCGCAAGAAGGCGGGCTGGCCGTGCTGTACGGCAACATCGCGGTCGACGGTTGCGTGGTGAAAACCGCCGGTGTCGACGAGTCGATCCACGTGTTCGAGGGCAACGCCAAAATCTTCGAGAGCCAGGACAGCGCCGTGCGCGGCATCCTCGCCGACGAGGTGAAGGCCGGCGACATCGTGATCATCCGCTACGAAGGCCCGAAAGGCGGCCCGGGCATGCAGGAAATGCTGTACCCGACCTCGTACCTGAAGTCCAAAGGCCTGGGCAAGGCCTGCGCCCTGCTCACCGACGGCCGCTTCTCGGGCGGCACCTCGGGCCTGTCGATCGGCCACGCCTCGCCAGAAGCTGCTGCTGGCGGCGCCATCGGCCTGGTCCGTGATGGCGACAAGGTATTGATCGACATCCCTAACCGTTCGATCAACCTGCTGGTCAGCGACGAAGAGCTGGCCGAGCGCCGCATCGAGCAGGACAAGAAGGGCTGGAAACCCGCTGAAGTACGCCCACGCAAAGTAACCACCGCGCTGAAGGCCTACGCCCTGCTGGCGACCAGTGCCGACAAAGGTGCGGTGCGCAACAAGGCGATGCTCGAAGGGCTCTGAGGCTTTTCTAGCGTGAAAGAAGAACCGGCGCCTTGGGTGCCGGTTTTTTTATGCCTGTTCCGGCGTCACGATCACCCAGTTCTTGTCCGCCGTCACCGGCAACCCTTCCTTGGCCTGCGCCGCCGCATTCCTGGTAATCATGCCGTTGAGCTGGTCCATGTACTTGGCCTTGCGGTTTATCCACAGGTGGATGCCGCCCTTGCCCACATCCACCCCGTGGAACTGCATGTAGCCATCGCTGGTCGGCGTGTCGCCGCCCACCAGCACCGGCTTCTTCCATTCATCGATGTAGGTCAGGATGGCCGCCTGCTTGCCCGCCATCCAGGTAGCCGGGGTCCACAGATACGGGGTCAGCTCCAGCCCTTCATTGGCCTTGGCATCGTAATGGCCGGCACTGATCTGCTTGCGCGCCGTGGTCAGTTGGCCATTGCTGCGGTCCTTTAACAGCAGACTCACGCCAATCACGTTCTGCGGCTTCACGTTGTAGCCGTACTTGGGATCTGATGCGACCATGCGCACCAGTTCCTCGGAGGCAGCAGAAATCACATAGACCTCGATGCCGTTCTCCATCAGTTTGTTGTACAGCTCGGCCTGGCCCCTGAAGACCTTGGGGGGCTGTACTTCGATGGCCTTGACCTGATCACCTTCGTAATAAGTGCTGGGGATGGGCTTGGTCGAAGCCATCAGCTCATCCACCTGCACCTTCAACTCCTTCAGGGTAAAACCGGAAAACACCTGGGCCACCCACGGGTAGCAGACCATATCGTCGACTTCGCACAACCGGTAGTAGTAGCTGAACAGGCTTTCCTTGTGCTCGGCAGTGTCCTTGAACGGCATCAGTTTCAGCGAAGGGTCGAGCTTGTCGCGGCTCAGCAGGCCCTTGTTTTCCATGAAGGGCAGCAAGGCTTCTTCCAGGTCATAACGGTAACTGGTGTTGTCCATGTCGAACACCGCGTAGTTACCTTTATTGGCATTGGCGGCGATCATGCTGTCGAGCTGCCTGGCCGCCTCGGCAGGCCAATGTTGGAGCTCGGTGGCGAAGGTTTCGATACTGAACAGCAGGGACAGGCCGATGGCGGCAGCTTTCACAACGGATTTCATGTACGAATCTCCTGAAAGTGACCCAGAAACGCTAGTGCAACAATCACCCCTGGCAACCCTCGATAACGACCTCCAGACAGCCGTAAACGCCGTGTTCATTGCAATACGCGACACTTCGTTATTCCATAAACGACTATGCAAATTCCATTTGGGTATAAATTCGTTTGTTTTCAGGCTGTTAGCATTTCCGTTCGCAATCGCTCACAGAGGCGATGCCAATTCTGCTTTTTTCTGCTGGAGCTTCAATGAACCTGCCGCTGTCCCTAAACCTGCTGGCGTTCCTGGCCCTGTTGCTGGGCCTGGCACAAACCCGCCGCACCGACTGGAGCCTGGCCAAGAAGGTACTGCTGGGCCTGGTGCTGGGCGTCGTCTTCGGCCTGGCCCTGCACACGATCTACGGCGCTGGCCACCCCGTGCTCAAGGCCACCATCGCCTGGCTTGACCTGGTCGGCAACGGCTATGTGGGCCTGTTGCAGATGATCGTCATGCCGCTGATCTTCGCCTCGATCCTCAGCGCCGTGGCGCGCCTGCACAATGCCTCGTCGCTGGGCCGCATCAGCGTGCTGAGCATCGGCACCCTGCTGCTGACCACCGCCATTGCCGCGCTGATCGGCATCGTGCTGACCAACCTGTTCGGCCTGAGTGCCGAAGGCCTGGTGGCCGGTGTGCAGGAAAGCGCCCGCATGCAGGTTATCCACAGCGACTACGCCGGCAAGGTCGCGGACCTCAACATCCCGCAGCTGCTGCTGTCGTTCATCCCCAGCAACCCGGTGGGTGACCTGGCGCGGGCCAAGCCGACGTCGATCATCAGCGTGGTGATCTTCGCCGTGTTCGTCGGCCTGGCCGCGCTGCAGCTGATCAAGGACGATGCCGAGAAAGGCGAGCGCGCCCTGTCGGCCATCGACACCCTGCAAGCCTGGGTGATGCGCCTGGTGCGGGTGGTAATGAAACTGACCCCGTATGGCGTGCTGGCGTTGATGACCAAGGTGGTTGCCAGCTCGAACATGGAAGACATCCTCAAGCTGGGCAGCTTCGTGGTGGTGTCGTACCTGGGCCTGGGGCTGATGTTCGTGGTGCATGCCCTCATCCTGGCGGCGACCGGTGTGAGCCCGCTGCGCTTCTTCCGCAAGGTGTGGCCGGTGCTGACCTTCGCCTTCACCAGCCGCTCCAGCGCCGCCAGCATTCCGCTGAACATCGAAGCGCAAACCCGCCGCCTGGGTGTGCCGCAGTCGATTGCCAGCTTCAGCGCATCGTTCGGCACCACCATTGGCCAGAACGGCTGCGCTGGCCTCTATCCCGCCATGCTGGCGGTGATGGTGGCACCGGCGGTGGGCATCGATACCTTCGACCCGCTGTGGATCGCTACCCTGGTGGCCATCGTCACGCTGAGTTCTGCAGGGGTTGCCGGCGTGGGTGGCGGGGCCACCTTTGCCGCGCTGATCGTGCTCCCAGCCATGGGCTTGCCGGTGGAGCTGGTGGCGTTGCTGATTTCGGTGGAGCCGCTGATCGACATGGGCCGCACGGCGTTGAACGTCAATGGCTCGATGACCGCAGGCGTGGTGACCAGCCAACTGCTCAAGGAGACAGACAAGGATGTGCTGGCTGACGATGAGCATGCCGAGTTGAGCCACTCCTGAAACGGCTGGGGCCATTAATGCGGCCCCAGAATCATCACACCTTGTTCCACACCTCGAAGTGATACGCAGGCTTGTCCGCCTCTGCCTGCGCTTCACTCGACGCCAGTTGCCACTCCCCTTTGTCGAACTCGGGGAACCACGCATCACCTTCCGGCTCAAGCTCCACCCGGGTCAGGTACATGCGGCTCACCAAGCCTTTCTCCAGCGCCTGTGCATACAACTGCGCGCCGCCGATCAGCATCAGCTCATCCACGCCCTGCTCGCCTGCCCACTGCCCGGCGCGCGCAATCGCGTCTTCCAGCGAGGCGAAAACCTCGGCACCCGCCAATTCCAGGCCCGGTTGGCGGCTGACCACGATATTCAAACGCCCCGGCAGCGGTCGGCCCAGGGAGTCCCAGGTCTTGCGGCCCATGATGATCGGCTTGCCTAGGGTGGTGGCCTTGAAGTACTTGAAATCCCCCGGCAAATGCCAGGGCATGGAATTGTCGATGCCGATCACGCGGTTCTCGGCGAGCGCCGCAATCAGGCTGAGGGGGAGTGAAGTCGTCATGCAGCGAGGATAGCAAACCCGCGGTGGGTTATGCTTCTGCCCTGAACCGTGCAATGGAAGACCTTGTGACTGGACCGACTCCACTGGACAAGCGCTGGCTCACCGAAGCGGTACGCCTGCGCGAGGAACACGCCGGCCCCCTGGAGGACCAGGAAGCCAACCGTCGCGCCCGCCAATTGGGCGGCGACCTGGCGGCCCGCATCGAAACCCGTGCACTGTTCCTGGCCGAACGCGATGGCATGAGCACCGCCCTGCGCCACTGGAAGCAAGGCGCGCGCCTGGCGCTGCTGGCCTTGCTGCTGATGGCCGTGCTCAGCGGCGCGGGCCTGGCCCTGGCCGCCCTGGGCGACGGGCAGCGGCCGGTGAACGTGTTCTGGGCCCTGGGCAGCCTGCTCGGGCTGAACCTGCTGATGCTGCTGGGCTGGGCCATCGGTTTTGCCGTAAGCGGCGAGCATGGCGCAGGGCTGGGCCGCTTGTGGCTATGGCTGAGTGAACGCTTTGCTCGCGATGCCAAGGCCGCACACCTGGCACCTGCGCTGCTTGTGCTGCTGCAACGCCAACGCCTGAACCGCTGGCTGCTCGGCCTGCTGGTGCATGGCCTGTGGCTGCTGGCCATGCTCACCGCCCTGGGCATGCTGCTGGCCTTGCTGGCGACCCGGCGCTATGGCTTTGTCTGGGAAACCACGCTGCTTGCCGCCGACCCGTTCATCCACCTGACCCAAGCCCTGGGCGCCCTGCCTTCGCTGCTGGGCTTTGCCGTGCCTGACGAAGCCATGATCCGCGCCAGCGGCGACACCTTGCCGGCCCTGGAGCAAGCCCGACAGGCCTGGGCCAGCTGGTTGCTGGGGGTGGTGCTGGTGTATGGCCTGTTACCACGCCTGGTACTGGCTGCATTGTGCCTGTGGCTCTGGCGCCAAGGCCGCGAGCGCCTGGCACTGGACTTGAGCCTGCCCGGCTACGCGCAACTGCGTGATGCACTGATGCCGCGCAGCGAACGCATCGGCGTGCAGGATGCCGCGCCCGAGGCCCTGCCACAGTTTGCCGCCGGCCAGCTGGAAAGCGGCAGCAGCGGTGCCCTGCTGGTGGGCCTGGAACTGGACGACCAGCGCCCCTGGCCGCCCGCCCTGCCGAACAGCGTGATCGATGCTGGCGTGCTCGACAGCCGCGAATCGCGCAACAGGCTGCTCGAACAACTCAGCCGCTTCCCCCCGGCACGCCTGGCCATCGCCTGCGACCCCCGGCGCTCACCCGACCGCGGCAGCCTGGCGTTGCTCGCCGAACTGGCGCGCAATGCCGGCGCAACCCGTATCTGGCTACTGCAGTCCGCACCCGGCCAGGCTGTTGATGCCCAGCGCCTGGGCGATTGGCACGAAGCCCTCGACCGCCTTGGCCTGCAGCACGCCGACACCTCACCACTGACCTGGCTGGAGCATGGCCATGACTGAGCCACTGAAACTGGCCGTGGTCGGCCATACCAACGTCGGCAAGACCTCGCTGCTGCGCACGCTGACCCGCGACGTAGGCTTTGGCGAAGTGTCCCACCGCCCCAGCACCACCCGCCATGTAGAAGGTGCGCGCTTGTCGGTGGACGGCGAACCCTTGCTGGAGTTGTACGACACCCCGGGCCTGGAGGACGCCATTGCCCTGCTCGACTACCTGGAGCGGCTGGAGCGCCCGGGCGAGCGCCTGGACGGCCCGGCACGTCTGGAGCGCTTTCTGCAAGGCAGCGAGGCGCGCCAGCGCTTCGAGCAGGAGGCCAAGGTGCTGCGCCAGTTGCTGGCCAGCGATGCCGGCCTATATGTAATCGACGCCCGCGAGCCGGTGCTGGCCAAATACCGCGACGAACTGGAAGTGCTGGCCAGCTGCGGCAAGCCGTTGCTGCCGGTGCTCAACTTCGTCGCCAGCCATCAGCACCGCGAGCCGCAATGGCGTGAAGCCCTTGCCCGGCTTGGGCTTCACGCGTTGGTGCGGTTCGACAGCGTGGCCCCGCCCGAGGATGGCGAGCGCCGCTTATATGAAAGCCTGGCCCTGCTGCTGGAGGATGCTCGCCCGGCCCTGCAGCGGCTGATCGACGACCAGCAGGCACAGCGCCTGGCCCGCCAGCACAGTGGCAAGCGGCTGATTGCCGAGTTGCTGCTGGACTGCGCCGCCTGCCGGCGTAGCGTCGAGGCCGAGCCAGCGGCCGAAGCCAAGGCCATAGAGGCCCTGCGCCAGGACATACGCCAACGTGAACAGCGTTGCGTCGAAGCCCTGCTCAAGCTGTATGCCTTCCGCCGCGAGGATGCCCATGCCAGCGACCTGCCGTTGCTCGATGGCCGCTGGGGCGATGACCTGTTCAATCCTGAAACCCTGAAGCTGCTGGGCGTGCGCCTGGGCAGCGGCGTGGCGGCCGGCGCTGCAGCCGGGGCCGGCGTCGATCTGCTGGTCGGCGGGCTTACCCTCGGCGCGGCAGCGCTGGCCGGGGCGATTGCCGGTGGTGCGCTGCAGACGGCGCGTAACTATGGCTCACGGTTGATGGGCAAGCTCAAGGGCAAACGCGAGCTGACCGTGGACGACACGGTATTGCGCCTGCTGGCTTTGCGTCAGCAGCAGTTGATGGTGGCGCTGGATAACCGCGGGCATGCGGCGCAAGACAGCATCAGGCTGGGTGAGCTGGATGAGAAGGCATGGCGCGAGGGCAAGTTGCCAGAAGCACTGGTGAAGGCGCGGGCGCACCCACAGTGGTCCACCCTCAACCCCGGGGCGAAGCTGAATCAGGCTGAGCGGCAGGAGCAGTTGGAGGCGTTGGTTTCACAGATCTGAGCCCGCAGGATCTGGCCTCTTCGCGGGCAAGCTCGCTTCCACAGGGATAGCGCAGTTTTTTAGGCGTGTGCGGTCTCTGTGGGAGATTCTATGGTTTCTGGCAAATTGCATTAGGGCCGCCAGGCGCTTGCCTATGCATTTCCATCGCCTGTGAGATCGAGCGCCGCGCGGGCGGCGCTCGATCTTGCAGGCGCCACACCACGCAAGCCATACCCCTGCCAGCCCTCACTCAATCACTGCTGGGCCACCTTCTCCGACTTGCCGTCGTAGCGCTTGCGCCACTCGGCCAGAATCTGGTCACGGTTCTTCGATGCCCAGGCAAAGTCGTTCTTGATCAGGCGCTGTTCATAGTCCGCCGGTAGCTCGGTCTGTGGCTTGGCAATACCCGGCGCGGCCAGCACGGCGAAGTTTTCCTTGTACAGCTCCATCGCCGCCGGGCTGGCCGAGAAATCAGCCAGGCGCTTGGCCGCATCCGCCTTGGGCGAGCCTTTGATCACAGCAGTCGCCTCGATCTCCCAGCCCAGGCCTTCCTTCGGCAACACGATGTCCAGCGGCGCGCCCTGGCGCTTCAGTTGCACAGCCGGGTATTCGAACGAGATACCGATCGGGAACTCGCCCGCAGCCGCCAGCTTGCACGGCTTGGAGCCGGAGTGAACATACTGGCCGATATTCTGGTGCAGTGCGTCCATGTAGGCCCAGCCTTGCGGCTCACCAAAGGTCTGCAACCAGGCACTCACATCAAGGAAGCCGGTACCCGACGAGGCCGGGTTCGGCATGACGATCTTGCCCTTGTACTCCGGCTTGGTCAGGTCCTGCCAGCTCACCGGCTTGCTCAGGCCCTGCTTCTCGGCCTCGATGGTATTAAAGCAGATGGTTGCGGCCCACACGTCCATGCCCACCCACGCCGGCGGGTTGGCAGCGTCCCGGTAGTTGCCGGAGATCTTGCCCAGGTCCTTGGGTGCGTAGGCTTCAAGCATGCCGTTCTGGTCGAGAATGGCCAGGCTGGACGCTGCCAGGCCCCATACCGCGTCGGCTTGCGGGCGGTCTTTCTCGGCCAGCAGCTTGGCAGTGATGATGCCGGTGGAATCGCGTACCCACTTGATCTCGATGTCCGGGTTGGCCTTCTCGAAGGCCTGCTTGTAGCTCTTCAACTGCTCGGCTTCCAGTGCGGTGTAGACCGTCAGCTGGGTACCGGCGGCCGAAGCCTGCAGGCTGAACACGGTGCAAACAGCAGCGGCAAGTGCAAGGTGCTTGTACATGGATAGGTTCCTTACAGGTCAGACGGTCGCGGCGCGTTGGCGCCAGGCTTGGGAGCGGCGCAGCAGGCCGCGTGAGGCTGCGGCCAGCAGCAGTGAAGCGCCGGCACTGGTCAGCAGGATCAGGGTGGACATGGCAGCAGCACCGCCAACGTTGCCGGCATCGTCCATATTCAGCACGGCAACGGCAGCCAGGATGGTGTCGGGGCTGTACAGGAAGATCGCCGCAGACACCGTGGTCATCGCCGAAACGAACAGGTAGCGGATGATGTCCAGCAGCGCTGGCAGGCAGATCGGCACTGTGACCCGCACGAAGTGCTTGTACAGCGGCGCCTTCAACGAGAGCGCCGCGGCCTCGAACTCGCCATCAAGCTGGCGCAGCGCGGTGGTTGCGGTCATCTGCGCGGTGGTCAGGTAATGGGCGATGGTGCACACCACCAACAGCCCCATGCTGCCGTACAGCACATGCAGCGGGTTGCCGTTCAGGTTGAAGAAGAAGACGTAGCCCAGGCCCAGCACCAGGCCCGGCACGGCCATGGGGATAAAACTGAGCAGGCGCAGCACCTGGTTGAGCAGGCGCTGCCCTTGGGTCTTCTCCATCAGGTAGGCACCGGTGAAAATCACGATGCTGCCGATCAGCGCGGTGCCGATGGCCATGGTCACGCTGTTGCGGTAGGCCAGCCAGCCGCCACCGGCGGTGTCTTCGAACATGTAGTGACGCAGCGACAACGACAGGTTATATGGCCAGAAAGTGACCAGCGACGAATACACCGCCATGCCGATCACCAGCAGCAATGCCGCACACACCAGCAGCACGAGGGCCAGGAAGCAGGCATCGCGGCCACGCGATGGCTTGGGTTCGAACACCTGGGCGCGGCCGCTCATGGCGTCGCCCTGGCGCCGGCGCAGCCAGGCGTCGACGCTGAAGCTGAACAGGGCCGGCAACAGCAGCACCATGCCGATTAGCGCACCACGGCCGAACTGTTGCTGGCCGACCACCGCCTTGTAGGCCTCCAGCGCCAGCACCTGATAGTCGCCACCGACCACCACCGGCACACCGAAGTCGGTGATGGTCAGGGTGAACACCAGGCAGAACGCCGCAAACACCGCCTGGCGCGTGGCCGGCCAGGTGATGCTGGTGAACGCCCGACCTGGGCCGGCGCCCATGCTGGAGGCAGCATCGAACAGCCGAGCATCGGCCAGCGACAGCGCCGAAAGCAGGATCATCAGCGCATGCGGGAAGGTGTAGATGGCCTCCCCCAGCACGATGCCCCAGAAGCCGTAGATGTTGTCGCTGAGCAACCCGCGTAGCAGCCCTTGGTTACCGAACAGGTAGACCAAAGCGATGGCCGGCAGCATCGACGGGGCAAGCAGCGGCAGCAGGGAAATCCCCCGCCACAGGCCCTTGGCCGGGATCAGCGTACGTTGCAGGGCATAGGCAAACAGGTAGGCCAGCGGCACCACGATGGCCGCGACGGTGAAAGCCACCGACAGGCTGTTGCCCATCAACCAGTGGAAGTTGTCGCTGGCGAACAGCTCCCGGGCTGCCAACAAGCCGCCACCCTGGCCCGCGTCCGCGCTGAAGCCACGCCAGAAGATCGCCAGCAATGGCATCAGCACGGCCAGTACCAACAGGATCAGCAGCAGGCTCTTGCCGCCGACGACGAACAACCGGTCGCCCAAGGCAACGCCAGCACGCGGCGCGGCTTTGGCCTGGCTCAGCGGCAAGGACATTGGCGCGGCCATCTCAGGCAAACACCTGCAGGCTCTGCGGTGGCAATGCCACCCAGATGTCCTGCGAACCCAGGCGCGGCATGGCCTCGGGGGCCAGCTCGGCCAGCAGGGCATGGCCTGGCAGGGCCTTGAGTTCAAAACTCATGCGGCAGCGGTTACCGAGAAAGGTGATTTCGCGGACCATAGCCGGGAACAGGTTTTCTTCGTGTACCACCGGGTTGACCGTGATCGCCTCCGGGCGACAGAACAGCCGGCCGCTGCTGGCCTGGGCCGACCCCGGCGCCAGGCGCATGTTCATGCCGCCAACCTGGGCATGGCTGTCGCCGCTGCGCTGGAACGGCAGCCAGTTGCCCTGGCCGACGAACTCGGCAACGAACGGCGTGGCCGGCTGGTCGTAGATTTCCTGCGGGGTGGCGTACTGCTCGACCTGGCCATTGTTCATCACCGCAATGCGGTCGGCCATCAGCATGGCTTCGTCCTGGTTGTGGGTCACCATCAAGGTGGTGATGCCCAGCTGGCGTTGCAGCTGGCGCAGCTCGGTGCACAGATGCTCACGCACCCGGGCGTCCAGCGCCGACATCGGCTCATCGAGCAGTAGCAGGGATGGCGACGGCGCCAGCGCACGGGCCAGGGCCACACGTTGCTGCTGGCCACCAGAGAGCTGGCCAGGGTATTTCTTCTCGCTGCCAGAAAGGCCTACCAGTTCGAGCATTTCAGCCACCCGCTGGCGGGCCTGCTCGCGGCCACTGCCGGTCAGGCCGTAGGCGATGTTGGCTTCGACAGTCAGGTTGGGGAACAGCGCGTAGGACTGGAACAGGATGCCGTAGTCACGGGCCTGGGGCGGCAGCTCGGAGATATCGCGCTCGCCGATATACAGCGTGCCGCGGTCCTGGCGCTCCAGGCCGGCGATGCAGCGCAACAGCGTGGTCTTGCCACAGCCGGACGGGCCGAGCAGGCACACCAGTTCGCCGGCGGCGATGTCCAGCGAGACATCGTTGAGCGCCGTAAAGGCACCGAAGCGCTTGTGGATGTTGCGCACTTTCATCTGTGCGCCGGGGGTGGTGTGGTTCATGGCAGGGCCTCATCGAAGAGATGGGGCCATGCTAGGAAGGCTGTGCGAAGGTTCTGTGGCTTTGAGGCAAAAGCCGGTGATAGTGGTATAGGCAGATTTTGTATTGGCCTGTGGGGGCCTCTTCGCGGGCTTGCTCGCTCCCACAGGATATCTACAAAACTCAGACCCTGCGCAGTACCTGTGGGAGCGGGCAAGCCCGCGAAGTAGCCAACACAGGTCTAGAAATGCGAACCGGCCACTTCTTGCGCTACACCCAGGAACGCGGCCGGCAACCTGGCCTGGCGCCGTTCCTTCAGGCAATACAGGTATTCATGCATCACCGGCGCATTCTCCAGCACGAGCACCCGCAGTTCGGGGTTGTGCGGCACCTCATGGCGGGCAATCACGCTGATGCCGATGTTGCGCAGCACCGCTTCGCGGATCGACTCGCGGCTGCCGATTTCCAGCAAGGCCCCGGCCGTCACCCCGGCCTCCTGCATCATCTGCTCAGTCAGCTTGCGCGTGGTCGAGCCCTTTTCGCGCATCAACAGGCAATGCCCGGCCACCACATCGATGGACACGGTCTGGCGGTGGGCCAACGGGTGGTTGCGGTGCACCGCTACCACCAGCGGATCGGTGCCCAGCACCCGCCGCACCAGCCGGGCGTCTTCCAGCAGCTGCGATGAAGCGGCGATATCCACCCGGTAGTCTTCGAGCATTTCCAGCACCTGCTGCGAGTTGCCGATCTCCACCGCTACATCCACCTGCGGCAAGCGCTCTCGGTAGATCTTCACCAGGTCGAGAATGTAGTAAGGCGCCGTGGCGGCGATGCGCAAGCTGCCTTGGGCCTGGCCGCTGTTGCGCAGCTCGAACTCGATGTCGGCCTCCTGTTGCAACAGCGCCTTGACCATCGGCAGCAGTCGCACGCCCTCTTCGCTCAACACCAGGCGCCGCCCGCCACGGTAGAACAGCTCGACCGTGTAGTGGCTTTCCAGGTTGCGGATCTGCGTGGTCACCGTGGGCTGGCTGAGCCCGAGCTTCTTTGCCGCCAGGGTGATGCTGCCCAGGCGGGCCACCATGTAAAAGGCTTTAAGCTCCGAACTCAGCATGCACGTCCTCTATTTGCGCAAAAGGCGCAAGCCGTTGAACACCACCAGCAGGCTCACGCCCATGTCGGCGAACACCGCCATCCACAGGGTGGCCATGCCGGCAAAGGTAATCGCCAGGAATATCGCCTTGACGCCCAACGCCAGAACGATGTTCTGCATGAGGATCGCCGCACTTTGGCGCGACAGCCTGACGAAGGCCGGGATTTTCCGCAAGTCGTCGTCCATCAGTGCCACATCGGCGGTTTCGATGGCGGTGTCGGTGCCGGCAGCGGCCATGGCAAAACCGATCTCGGCACGGGCCAGGGCCGGGGCATCGTTGATGCCGTCACCGACCATGCCCACCCGATGGCCCTGTGCGTACAAGGCTTCGATGGTTTTCAGTTTGTCGGCAGGCAGCAGGTTGCCCTCCGCGCGGTCAATACCCACCACGGCGGCGATGGCCTGCGCGGTATGCGGATTATCACCGGTCAGCATGACAGTCTTGATGCCCAGCTCATGCAGCTCGGCAATGGCCTGGCGGCTGCTGTCCTTGACCGTATCGGCCACTGCAAAAAGGGCCAGCGGGCCACTGCGGTCAAGCAGCAGGACCACAGTCTTGCCCTGGCGCTCCAGCGCATCCAGCTGGGCTTCAAGCTCGGGTGAGCACAGCCCCAGTTCTTCCACCAGGCGGTGGTTGCCCAGGTGGTAGACCTCGCCAGCGATGGTGCCACGCACGCCGCGCCCGGCCAGGGCAGCGAAGTCATCGACCTCGCTCAAGGCCAGGCCTTGCGCCTTGCCGAACTGGGCAATGGCGCGGGAAACCGGGTGGTCCGAACGTTCGCCCAAGCTGGCAGCCAGGGCTTGCGCACGGCCTTTGAACACCGGCTCCAGTACTTTGGCGTCGGTCTGTACCGGCTTGCCGTGGGTGATGGTGCCGGTCTTGTCCAGGGCCAGGTAATCCAGGTGGCGGCCGCCTTCCAGGTACACACCGCCCTTGATCAGGATGCCTTTGCGCGCAGCAGCGGCCAGCCCGCTGACGATGGTCACCGGGGTCGAGATGACCAGGGCGCACGGGCACGCGACCACCAGCAGCACCAGGGCGCGGTACACCCAGTCGAACCAGCTTGCGGCCATGAACAGCGGCGGGATCACCGCCACGGCCAGGGCGATGGCAAACACCACCGGGGTATAGATACGCGAAAACTGGTCGACGAAGCGCTGGGTAGGCGCCCGCGCGCCTTGCGCTTCCTCCACGGCCTTGATGATCCGCGCCAGGGTCGATTGGCCCGCGCCAGCGGTAACGCGAAACTCCAGCGCACCCGCCTGGTTGATGGTGCCGGCGAACAGTTTGTCGCCTACGGCCTTCTCCACAGGCAAGCTTTCGCCGGTGATCGGCGCCTGATCGACGCTGGATTGCCCACTGATCACTTCGCCATCCAGGCCGATGCGCTCGCCGGGGCGTACCCGCACCAACGCGCCGATGGCCACTTCGCGCACATCCACTTCGCGCCATTGGCCATCTGCCTGCTGCACCGTGGCCATGTCCGGGGTCAGCTGCATCAGCCCGCTGATGGCATTGCGTGCGCGGTCCAGCGAGCGTGCTTCGATCAGCTCGGCAACGGTAAACAGCACCATCACCATGGCCGCTTCCGGCCACTGGCCGATCAGCACAGCACCGGTGACGGCGATGCTCATCAGCGCGTTGATGTTGAGGTTGCGGTTTTTCAGGGCAATCCAGCCCTTCTTGTAGGTGCCCAGGCCGCAACCAAGAATGGCTGCCAGCGCCAATGCCGCCACCAGCCACTCCGGCGCCAGCGACGCAAAGTGCACGATTTCGGCGGCGATGGCGGCAACACCCGACAATGCCAGCGGCCACCAGCGGGTCTTGGCCGGTTGGGGCGCGGCGGCGGTACTGTCGCCTTCGGCACCAAGCGGCTCGGCCTTCATGCCCAGGCTGTCGATGGCACGCTCGATGTCGCCAGTGCCGTCCAATGTATGGCGCACGCCCAGTACGCGGTTGATCAGGTTGAATTCCAGCTGCTCGATACCGGCCAGCTTGCCCAGCTTGTCCTGGATCAGGGTCTGCTCGGTCGGGCAGTCCATGGCGTCGATGCGGAAGCGGCTGAGCTGTGCCTGGGCACTGGCCGTTTCAGTCAGTTGCACCAGCGCCGGCGCGGCTTTGGCCCCGCAGCAGCTGTGGCCGTGGGCGGCGTGCCCATGGTCGTCATCGCCATGGGCGTGATCGTGCGGATGCTTGTGTTCGTGGCTGACAGGCTGGTTCATGGGGTCGTCCTTAAAGTGAGCCTGTTGCCAAGTGAACACCCTGTAGCCACTATAGGGTCAAGCCACTTGCTGGAGATTTCGTGATGAAGATCGGAGAACTGGCCAAAGCCACCGACTGCGCGGTGGAAACCATTCGCTACTACGAGCGTGAAAACCTGCTGCCCGAGCCTGCCCGTACAGAAGGCAACTACCGGCTGTATACCCAGGCCCACGTGGAACGGCTGACCTTCATCCGCAACTGCCGCACCCTGGACATGACCCTGGACGAAATCCGCAGCCTGCTACGCCTGCGCGACAGTCCCGACGACTCGTGCGGCAGCGTCAATGCGCTGATCGACGAACATATCGAGCATGTGCAGGCGCGGATCGATGGCTTGGTGGCTTTGCAGGAGCAGCTGGTGGAACTGCGGCGGCGCTGCAACGCGCAGGGGAGCGAATGCGCGATCTTGCAGCAACTGGAGACGAACGGGGCGGTATCAGTGCCGGACACCGAGCATTCGCATGTGGGACGCAGTCACGGGCATTGAGCCAAAAGCTTCGCGGGTGAACCCGCGAAGAGGCCAGTTCAAACAATGGAGATCTATCAGACCGCCATCGGCGCTGTCATCGGCGCATGGTGCTCATAGCCTTCCAGCCAGAAATCACTCGGCTCGATCTTCTCCAGCCACTCCGGCTCATACTTGCCCGTCTCGGCAAACGCCGGCACGCGGTCGCTGATCACCAGCTTCGGCGCTTCCAGCGGCTCGCGCTTGAGCTGCTCGTTCAGCATGTCCAGGTGGTTTTCATACACATGGGCATCGCCAATGAAGTAGGTGAACCAGCGCGGGGTGTAACCGGTCAGGCGGCCGAACAGCGACAGCAGCGCCGCGCCTTCGGTGAGGTTGAACGGTGTGCCCAGGCCCAGGTCGTTGGAGCGGATGTAAAGGGTCAGGGAAATTTCCTTGGTCTCTACATTCGGGTGGAACTGGTACAGCAGATGACACGGCGGCAGGGCCATCTCGTCCAGTTGCGCGCAGTTCCAGCCGTGGAACAGGATGCGGCGGCTGCCGGGGTCGTTGGCGATGGTGTCCAGGCACTGGCGCACCTGGTCGATGGCCTTGTACAGAATGACGAAGGCGACGCCGTCCTCTTCGTCCTGGGCGATACGACGGAAGCCGGCCTTCTCGGCCATTTCAATGGCGGCCGGGTTGCTCAGCGCAATGCGCTTGTAGCCCGGCCACTGGCGCCATTGCACGCCGTAGATCTCGCCAAGGTCGTCATGGCCCTGGCGGAACGGGTTAGCCAGCCACTGTGCGTTTTCGTTAGCGTTCTGGTCCCAGACCTTGCAGCCCAGCTCACGGAATTCACCGGCGTTCTTCACGCCACGCAGGAAACCGACCATTTCGCCGATCGCCGACTTGAACGCCAGCTTGCGCGTGGTGATGGCCGGGAAGCCCTTCTGCAGGTCGAAGCGCAGCATGGCGCCCGGCATGCTGATGGTACGGATGCCGGTGCGATTGCCTTGCAACGTACCGTTCTCGATGACTTCACGGACCAGATCTAGATACTGTTTCATGACTTTCCTGTAACAAGAACGGCAGGAGGATCACCCCTGCCGTGAAAATCATACGGCTGGTTTTGCCGTAGGTTTGCGGTTGTAGGCCAACCAGATCAAGAAGATGCCGCCAACGATCATTGGCACGCAGAGCAACTGACCCATGGTCAACCAGCCGAATGCGATATAGCCAAGCTGAGCATCAGGCACCCGCACAAACTCCACGATAAAGCGGAAAATGCCGTAGAACAGCGCGAACATGCCGGAAACGGCCATGGTCGGGCGCGGTTTGCGCGAGTACAACCAGAGAATCACGAATAATGCCACACCTTCCAGGGCAAACTGGTACAGCTGCGACGGATGACGGGGCAACTGGGCAGGGTCGCTGAACGGCGGGAACACCATCGCCCACGGCACGTCGGTCGCCTTGCCCCACAACTCGGCGTTGATGAAGTTGCCGATACGCCCGGCACCCAGGCCGATCGGCACCAGCGGGGCAACGAAGTCCATCAGCTCGAAGAACGACTTGTTGTTGCGCTTGCCGAACCACAAGGCCGCCAGCATCACGCCGATGAACCCGCCGTGGAACGACATGCCGCCCTTCCACACCTCGAAGATCAGCGTCGGGTTGGCCAGGTAGGCATGCAGGTCGTAGAACAGCACGTAACCCAGGCGGCCACCGACGATCACCCCCATCGACAGCCAGAACACCAGGTCGGAAAGCTTCTCACGCGACCAGGTGGGGTCGAAGCGGTTCAGCCGGCGCGAGGCCAGCAGCCAGGCGCCGCCGATGCCGATCAGGTACATCAGCCCGTACCAATGGATTTTCAGCGGCCCGATGGCCAGGGCCACGGGGTCTATCTGCGGGTAAGGCAGCATGGAACTTCCTCTCGATTCAAATCAAAAAGCTGAGGCCGACACAGAACAGCAGCGCTGCGAACAGGCGTTTCAACAAACGGGGCGAAAGCTTGTGCGCCAGACGCGCGCCAAAGCGGGCGAAAAACATGCTGGTCACGGCAATGCCGACCATCGCCGGCAGGTATACGTAACCCAGGCTGTGGGCCGGCAGGTGCTCCTCGTGCCAGCCCAGCAGCATGAAGCTCAGGGCGCTGGCCACCGCAATCGGCAGGCCACAGGCCGAGGACGTGGCCACCGCCTGCTGCATGGGCAGGCTGCGCCAGGTCAGGAACGGCACGGTCAGCGAACCACCGCCGATGCCAAAAATCGCCGAAGCCCAGCCGATCACACCGCCTGCGCCGATCAATGAGGGTTTGCCGGGGATGCCGCGGCTGGCCTTGGGCCTGAGGTCCAGCGCCATCTGCGCGGCGATGACCAGGGCGAACACGCCGATGATCTTCTGCAGCAGCGGGCCCTGGATCAGTGAAGCGGTCTTGGCGCCGACACCTGCCCCAAGGAGGATGCCGAGCGTCATCCAGGCGAAGATCGGCCATTGCACCGCACCCTTGCGGTGGTGCTCAAGCACGGCATTGATCGAAGTGAATACTATGGTTGCCAGCGATGTGCCGACTGCCAGGTGGGTCAGCACCGAGGCGTCGAAGCCCTGCAAGGTGAAGCTGAATACCAGCACCGGCACGATGATGATGCCGCCGCCCACGCCGAACAGCCCGGCCAGCACTCCGGCACAAGCGCCCAACAGCAGATAGAGCACGAATTCCATTCGGCTTCCCCGAAAAATCAATCCGGCATGGTAACGGAAGCCGGGCTCGAGGCTCTAGTGAACTCTGTGTCAGGATGGATCCGCCCGACTGCTGTGGGTACAGTGACAAAAAACACAGAGGCCAAACCGATGTGCCTGATCGTATTTGCGTGGCGGCCGGGGCACACCCTGCCGCTGATCGTGGCAGCCAACCGCGACGAGTTCTATGCCCGCCCTACCCAGCCCCTGGCGGCCTGGGAGGATTCGCCTGGGGTGCACGCCGGGCGCGACCTGGAGGCCGGTGGTACGTGGCTGGGCGTAGGCCCGCAGGGGCGCTTTGCCGCGCTGACCAATATCCGCGATCCGGGCCAGGCACCGGGGCCGCACTCGCGGGGGGAACTGGTGGCGGCCTACCTGCAGGGGGAGCTTGGGGTCGAGGCTTACCTGGATCAGGTAGCCAGCCGCAGTGGGCAGTATTCGGGGTTCAACCTGCTGGTGGGTGATGGGCGACAGCTGGGTTACCTGCACGCCCGTGACGCCACGCCGTGCCTGCTGGACGCCGGGGTGTACGGGTTATCCAACGCAGGGTTGGATACGCCGTGGCCAAAGCTGGTGAAGGCACGTAGCGGGCTGGAGGGCCTGTTGGAAACGCCGGAGCCGGATCGGCTGCTGGCTTTGCTGGCGGATAACGAAACGGCGGCGGATGGCGACCTGCCCGAGACAGGTGTCGGGTTGGCGACCGAGAAATTGCTGTCGAGCGTGTTCATCGCCAGCCAGAACTACGGGACCCGGGCGAGTACCGTGCTGATCGTGGATGATCAGGGACGAAGGCGGCTGATCGAGCGCAGTTTCGGGCCCTTTGGTGGGCATCTGGGTGAGGTTGAAGTGCGGGTCTGATCATTTGATGCTGCCTGTGCGGGCCTCTTCGCGGGACAAGCCCGCTCCCACAGGTACCGCGGGGTCTTCAGGATCTGCGCAACCTCATCTGGGTGAGGTTGAAGTGCGGGTCTGGTCATTTGATGCTGCCTGTGCGGGCCTCTTCGCGGGACAAGCCCGCTCCCACAGGTACCGCGGGGTCTTCAGGATCTGCGCAACCT
>NZ_JBWKXT010000064.1:0-33054 GCF_059423245.1 Pseudomonas sp. GW460-LB5 | reverse complement strand
GGGGGAGGTTAATAGGTTTGGGTGATATGGGTTTAGAACGGGTGGGGCATACAGGTGCTTGCCTTGATTTTTTCTGCGCCTGCAAGACCGAGCGCCGCCCGCGCGGCGCATCGCGACGCAAGGCCGCTCCCACATTTGTTTCGGGCCAATCCATCCTGTAAGGCCACCGCTGTCCGCCTTGGTTGTTCCATGCGGTATTGAAGGGGGTGCAGTCGCTCTTTATCGATCTCCAGCCATGCACCCAGGGTGCGCGCGCCATAGGCACAGGAGAGACTGGCCCGAAACAGATGTGGGAGCGGCCTTGCGTCGCGATGCGCCGCACGGGCGGCGCGCGATTTCACAGGCGCTGCAAAAGGTGAGCGAACACCTTCCAGCCTCACCGCATTCCGGCCAGTTTCGGCAGATCATTTTAGGTTTTCACCTATTCCATGTAGTCCATTTCCCAAACATACTCCCAACCCCCTTCAAGCCATTGCGGTGCTCTGGATCGGGCCCTAGTCTCGGGTGGTCGCTGCCAAATCAGTGACCGGCTTTGACAGGCCGCTTAGGTCAAACCGCATCGCTTTGCCTTTATGGCAGCTGTGCATGGGGCACTTCGTGTGCGCCGGGTTTTGGTTTGCCTACCGGTCTGTCAACCCATGTACAGCTGCCACCCTCTTGTTTGACAGCAGGTGTGTAGTGGTCTTTATCACTAGGTGAACCATGATGCTGAAGATAGTCCCCGATCCACCCCTTAACGCCCATTCCCTTGAAGACACCCTGATCCAGGCCACGGATCACGCGCTGTGTGCCGCAACCGTGGTGCACCACGCCATACAGCTGCAGCCCAGGTCGCCGGCTTCGATCCTGATGATGACCACGATGCATGAACTGGAGGCGCTGCGGGCTTTGCTTGAGTCTGCATTGGTTCAGGTGCAGATGCCCGCTGAGGCCAGGCCTGTGCATTGAGGCTGCGTAATGTGTTGCCTGGGCTGGCCTCTTCGCGGGTAAACCCGCGAAAGGGCCAGGCCAGGCAGTCGAGAATTATCAGGGGATTGAACAATGACAACAGAAGACACCCAGTTCACCGTCGGCAAGACAACTTTCTACCAAGGCGAAAACCGCACGCATCGATTGTTCCGCATCGAGCCCGGTATCCCGTGCAGGGATGCCCGCGAGCAGTCGTCGGAATTGATGGGCTATGTGCGCGAACTGACCATTACCGGGCTGATGGATGAGAAGCCAATGATGATATGGGCTGCCCATTACCTGAGTGCCATGGCAAAGGCACTGATGGATGATGCCGAGTTGGGCATGAAGCAGTGAGGGCTTGCCTTCCGGTTGCGTGAAGGCGGCCAGGTGTTAGTCACAACATTTTCTGCGCCTGCAAGACCGAGCGCCGCCCGCGCGGCGCATCGCGACGCAAGGCCGCTCCCACATTTGTTCCGGGCCAGTCCATTCTGTGAGGCCACGCTGTCCGCCTTGTTTGTTCCATGCGGTATTGAAGTGGGCGCAGTCGCTCTTTATCGATCTCCAGCCATGCACCCAGGGTGCGTGCGCCATAGGCACAGGAGAGACTGGCCCGAAACAGATGTGGGAGCGGCCTTGCGTCGCGATGCGCCGCGCGGGCGGCGCTCGGTCTTGCAGGCGCAGATAATGTCGTGGCGAGCACCTGTCAGCCCACCCCAATCTCACGACAAACCCCCATAAAAAAGGGAGAGCCGAAGCTCTCCCTTTACTTTCAACAACCCTCAGCCTCAGCCAATGGTCATCAAGCTGGCATTACCGCCGGCAGCAGCAGTGTTCACACTCACCGCCCGCTCAATCACCAACCGCTCCAGCGCAATCTGGTGATCCCCGCTGGACAGCCCGTGCACACCGACGATGGCACCGGCACGCTTGGCCACCTGCTGGCAGACGCTGCGCAACTGGTCCGAATCGCCATGGTGAATCACGGCGTCGAACGCCACTTCATCCTTGTTCCAGTCTGCCACCAGCTTCACCTTGGCCTGCAGCTCACGCGGCAGGCGGGCACGCAGGGCCTTGCCAGGTTCGCCGTCTGCCCACACCGCCGAGCTGCCGACGGCCAGTACGGCGGCCAACTGCGCCAGCAGGTCAGCCTCGTTGTCGGCCAGGCACAGCACGTGCTCACGCGGCAGGATGGTGTAGCTGTTGCGCTCGCCGGTCGGGCCTGGCAGCAGGCGGGCGATGCCGCTCTGCGACTGGCTGGCGAACTGATCACAGAGCGCAGCCAGGTCGGCCAGTTGGTTGCTCTGGGCCCAGGCCTTCAGGCCGTGCAGCGGCTTGACCAGCTGTTCGTGCAGGGTGCGGTCTGGCTTGCCTTCGCCGTCCTGCTGCTGGAAGTGGCGGCCAATGGCATCGGCCGGGCGGGTCGACAACAGGCGGTACAGGTACAGTGGGCCGCCGGCTTTCGGGCCGGTGCCAGACAGGCCTTCACCACCGAACGGCTGCACGCCCACCACTGCACCCACAATGTTGCGGTTGACGTACATGTTGCCGGCGTTGGCGGTTTCCACCACCTTGGCGATGGTCTCGTCGATGCGGGTATGCACGCCGAGGGTCAGGCCGTAGCCGGAGTTGTTGATCTGCTCGATCAGTTGGTCCAGGTTGCGGCGGTTGTAACGCACCACGTGCAGCACCGGGCCGAAGATTTCACGCTTCAGTTCGTCGAAGCTTTCCAGCTCGATCAGGGTCGGCATCACGAAGGTGCCACGTTTGACCTCGGTCGCGTCGGCAATGGCCACCTGATAGACCGCGCGGCCTTTCTCGCGCATGCCCTGGATGTGCTTCTCGATGCCGGCCTTGGCTTCGGCGTCGATCACCGGGCCAATGTCCACGGCCAGGCGGTCCGGGCAGCCCAGACGGCTTTCGGCCATGGCGCCCTTGAGCATTTCGATTACGCGGTCGGCGGAGTCTTCCTGCAGGCACAGCACGCGCAGGGCCGAGCAACGCTGGCCGGCACTGTCGAAGGCCGAGGACACCACGTCGATCACCACCTGCTCGGTCAGCGCCGAGGAGTCGACGATCATCGCGTTCTGGCCGCCGGTTTCGGCAATCAGCGGGATCGGGCGGCCCTGGTTGTCCAGGCGGCCGGCGACGTTGCGCTGCAGCAGGCGGGCAACCTCGGTGGAGCCGGTGAACATCACGCCTTTAACGCGCTCGTCACCCACCAGGCCGGCGCCGACGGTTTCGCCGCGGCCCGGCAGCAGTTGCAGCACGCCCTCGGGGATGCCGGCTTCCAGCAGCAGGCGCACGGCCTGGGCGGCGATCAGCGGGGTTTGCTCGGCGGGCTTCGCCAGCACCGGGTTGCCGGCAGCCAGGGCCGCAGCTACCTGGCCGGTAAAGATCGCCAGCGGGAAGTTCCATGGGCTGATGCACACCACTGGGCCCAGGGGGCGGTGGGCGTCGTTGCTGAAATCGTTGCGTGCCTGCACGGCGTAGTAGCGCAGGAAGTCCACGGCTTCACGCACTTCAGCGATGGCGTTGGCGAAGGTCTTGCCGGCTTCGCGGATGAGCAGGCCCATCAGCGGCTGGATTTCGGCCTCCATCAGGTCGGCGGTGCGTTCCAGAATGGCCGCGCGCTCGGCGGGTGGGGTGGCCTGCCAGATCGGCGCGGCGTTCAAAGCGCACTGGATGGCGTTGTCCACGTCGGCAACGGTGGCTTCCTGTACATGGCCGACCACGTCGCGGTGATCCGCTGGGTTCAGTACCGGCGCGGCAGCGCTTTCACTGGCGGCGCAGGCCAGCATCGGGGCGGCCTTCCAGTCGTTGTGAGCGGTGGCCAGCATGGCGCAGGACAGTGACGCCAGGCGGTGCTCGTTGGCCATGTCGATGCCGGCCGAGTTGGCCCGCTCAGTGCCATACAGGTCGCGCGGCAACGGGATACGCGGGTGTGGCAGGCCGATGTTGCCTTCCTGGGTGCCCATGCGCTCGATGCTGGCGACCGGGTCGGCGACCAGTTCCTGAATGGAGATCGAGTGGTCGGCGATGCGGTTGACGAACGAGGTGTTGGCGCCGTTTTCCAGCAGGCGGCGTACCAGGTAGGCCAGCAGCGTCTCGTGGGTACCAACCGGCGCATAGACCCGGCACGGGCGATTCAGCTTGCCATCGGCAATCTTGCCGACCACTTGCTCGTACAGCGGCTCGCCCATGCCGTGCAGGCATTGGAACTCGTATTGGCCCGGGTAGTAGTTCTGCCCGGCAATGTGGTAAATGGCCGACAGGGTGTGGGCGTTGTGGGTGGCGAACTGCGGGTAGATGGCTTCTGGTACGGCCAGTAGCTTGCGGGCGCAGGCGACGTAGGAAACGTCGGTGTACACCTTGCGGGTATAGACCGGGTAGCCTTCCAGGCCTTCGACCTGGGCGCGCTTGATCTCGCTGTCCCAGTAGGCGCCTTTTACCAGGCGGATCATCAGGCGGTGGCGGCTGCGCTTGGCCAGGTCGATGACGTAGTCGATCACGTACGGGCAGCGCTTCTGGTAGGCCTGGATAACGAAACCGATACCGTTCCAGCCCGCCAACGACGGCTCGAAGCACAGGCGCTCGAGCAGGTCGAGCGACAGCTCCAGGCGGTCGGCTTCTTCGGCGTCGATGTTCAGGCCGATGTCGTACTGCTTGGCCAGCAGGGTCAGCGACAGCAGGCGCGGGTACAGCTCTTCCATCACGCGCTCGTACTGGGCGCGGCTGTAGCGCGGGTGCAGTGCCGACAGCTTGATGGAGATGCCCGGGCCTTCATAGATGCCGCGGCCATGGGAGGCCTTGCCGATCGAGTGGATGGCCTGCTCGTAGGAGGCCAGGTACTTTTGCGCGTCGTGCTCGGTCAGTGCGGCTTCGCCGAGCATGTCGTAGGAATAGCGGAAACCCTTGGCCTCGAAGCGGCTGGCGTTGGCCAGGGCTTCGGCAATGGTCTCACCGGTGACGAACTGCTCGCCCATCAGGCGCATGGCCATGTCGACGCCCTTGCGGATCATCGGCTCGCCGCTCTTGCCGATGATGCGGGTGAGCGAGGAGGTGAGACCGGATTCGTTGTGGGTGCTGACCAGCTTGCCGGTCAGCAGCAGGCCCCAGGTGGCGGCGTTGACGAACAGCGACGGGCTGTTGCCCAGGTGCGGCTGCCAGTTGCCGGTGCTTATCTTGTCGCGGATCAGCGCATCGCGGGTGCCCTTGTCGGGGATGCGCAGCAGGGCTTCGGCCAGGCACATCAGCGCCACGCCCTCCTGGGACGACAGCGAGAACTCCTGCAGCAGGCCCTGGACGATGCCGGCGCGACCGCCAGCACTCTTCTGATTACGCAGTTTTTCGGCAATGCCGGCGGCCAGCTTGTTGGTGGCTTCGGCCAGTGGTGCGCTCAGGCGCGCCTGTTCCAGCAGCATCGGCACCACCTCTTGCTCGGGGCGGCGGTAGGCGGCGGTGATTGCCGCGCGAAGTACCGACTGCGGCAGGATGCTCTCGGCAAATTCGAGGAAGCACTGGTGGCTGTGGTCGGCCGGGATCTCACCGGCATCGTCGACAAGGTTGCCGACATGGCCGTTAAGTTCGGTCAGGGTGGCACCACCCTCAAGCTTCTCCAGATAATTGAAGATCGCTTGCTTGATCAACCAGTGCGGCGTGCGGTCAATGGACTGCGCAGCTGCTTTGAGTCGCTCACGGGTCGGGTCGTCGAGTTTGACCCCAAGGGTGGTAGTCGCCATTTCTTATCCTCGTTATTGCCACGGCTGTGGCCTAAGCTGGCGCCAAGAGTAGCTGTAGGACAATTCGGGTGCAACCAGGTGCAACCGCATTTTTTGACGCTGTAGGTGCAACTCGTCTGACAGACATTTCCATGCCCTTCAATAAGGGCTTTAAGGGTGAGTTTTCTTATGAAAAACCCCTGTGATGCTCCAAAAAGGAGCAAAAAAGTGCCTCCTACGGAATATTGACGAGCGGGTGCAACTTCCAAATGAAAAATGGTTGCACCTGCTTTGCGTTGTTGCATAGGATTCGCCGCCTGGGTGCAACCGTCACGACTATGGTTGTGCATGAGATAAAAACAAACGCCAGGGCACACGCATGGGCAATCCACTTACGATCACTTTCGTGGTCTACATCGCAGCAATGGTACTGATCGGCTTCGCCGCCTATCGCGCCACCAACAACCTTTCCGATTACATTCTGGGTGGTCGCAGCCTGGGTAGCGTTGTTACAGCGCTGTCTGCCGGGGCATCCGACATGAGCGGCTGGCTGCTGATGGGCCTGCCGGGCGCCATCTACTTTTCGGGCCTGTCCGAGGCCTGGATCGCCATCGGTTTGACCGTTGGTGCTTACCTGAACTGGCTGTTCGTCGCTGGCCGGTTGCGTGTCCAGACCGAGCACAACGGCGATGCGCTGACTCTGCCGGACTACTTCTCCAGCCGATTCGAAGACAATAGCGGCCTGCTGCGGATTATTTCGGCGATCGTCATCCTGGTGTTCTTCACCATCTACTGCGCTTCTGGCATCGTTGCCGGTGCCCGCCTGTTCGAAAGCACCTTTGGCATGTCTTACGAGACTGCCCTGTGGGCTGGCGCCGCAGCGACCATCGCCTACACCTTCGTCGGTGGTTTCCTGGCGGTGAGCTGGACTGATACGGTTCAGGCTTCGCTGATGATCTTCGCGCTCATCCTGACCCCGGTGATCGTGCTGATTTCCACGGGCGGTTTCGACACCACCTTTGCTGCCATCGAGGCGGTGAACCCAGCCAATTTCGACATGTTCAAAGGTGCTACCTTCATCGGCATCATCTCGCTGATGGGCTGGGGCCTGGGCTACTTTGGTCAGCCGCACATCCTGGCGCGCTTCATGGCCGCCGATTCGGTGAAGTCGATCGCCAAGGCTCGCCGCATCTCCATGACCTGGATGATCCTGTGCCTGGCCGGTACCTGCGCCGTGGGCTTCTTCGGCATCGCCTACTTCTCGGCCAACCCTGACCTGGCGGGCCCGGTCACCGAGAACCATGAGCGTGTGTTCATAGAGCTGGCCAAGATCCTGTTCAACCCATGGGTCGCCGGCGTACTGCTGTCGGCCATTCTTGCGGCGGTAATGAGCACCCTGAGCTGCCAGTTGCTGGTGTGCTCCAGTGCATTGACCGAAGACTTCTACAAGGCCTTCCTGCGCAAGAACGCTTCGCAGCTCGAGCTGGTGTGGGTCGGTCGCCTGATGGTGCTGGCCGTGGCCCTGATTGCCATCGCCATGGCTGCCAACCCGGAAAATCGCGTGCTGGGCCTTGTGGCCTACGCCTGGGCTGGCTTCGGTGCCGCCTTCGGTCCGGTGGTGCTGATTTCGGTGCTGTGGAAAGGCATGACCCGAAACGGCGCGCTGGCCGGTATCGTGGTGGGTGCACTGACCGTTATCCTGTGGAAGCAGATCGATACCTGGGGCCTGTACGAAATTATCCCGGGCTTCCTGCTGGCGAGCATCGCCATCGTTCTGGTGAGCAAGCTGGGCAGCCCCTCCAGGGCAATGGTTCAGCGCTTCGAGACGGCAGACGCGGCGTATCACGCTGACAAGTGATGAGTGCTGGGTAGGCAACGAGTACGGCCCGAACAACAGTGTTGTTCGGGCCGTACTCGTTTGTAGCGGGTGATTGCTTACAGGGTGAACTCGCACCGCGTTGGTTCGAACGCACCGGCCACACGTGGCACGATCAGGGCTTCATACTTGCCAGGGCCATGCCGGTCCAGGCCAACCTCCCATTCGTCGGATTTCGAGCTTGGCACTACCAGTGTCTCAGTAACGCCTTCAGGGTTCTTGAGTTTGAGCTGGGCGGTATAAGGCACATTGTCCAGGCCCAGTTTGCCGTGCAGGCGGTTTTGAGTTTTATCGTATTGGATGGAAGCTTTCATTTCATTTGCTCCTGGTTGGTGGAGACTCGATTCTTGGGATTTGCAGGGGCGCAGCGAATCAGGAATTCATTCCGGACGATGAGGGTTTTCATGGCTTCTCAACGGCGCGAGGGCGCTTGCGGTTGATTGCTGCACCTGACTCCGTCTGCAAGGCAAGGTAAACTTGCCACCCCCGCAGGAGTTGCCATGAACTATCGTCACGCCTTCCACGCCGGCAACCACGCCGACGTCCTCAAGCACATCGTGCTGACCCGCCTCATCGCCTTGATGTCGCGCAAGGAGCAGCCATTTGCCTACATCGATACCCACGCTGGGCTTGGTCTGTACGACCTGCAAGGCGACCAGGCAACCCGGACCGGCGAGTACCTGGAAGGCGTCGCCCGCTTGTGGGGCCGCGATGATGTGCCCGCCATGGCTGCCGACTACCTGCGCGTCATCAAGCGCCTGAACGCGGACGGCGAGCTGCGTTACTACCCCGGTTCGCCCGAGCTGGCTCGCCGCCTGATGCGCCAGCAAGACCGCGCCCTGCTCAACGAAAAGCATCCTGAAGACGGGCCGCTGCTCAAAGAGAACATGAAAAAAGACCCGCGTGTGGTCGTGCACCTGGGCGAAGGCTGGCATGTGCCCAGGGCCCTGCTACCGGTGCAGGAAAAGCGCGCGATCATGCTGATCGACCCGCCGTTCGAGCAGGCCGATGAGCTCAAGCGCTGCACCCATTCCATGAAAGAGGCCATCAGCCGCATGCGCCAGACCGTCGCGGCTATCTGGTACCCCATCAAGGACCAGCGCTCGCTGACGCGTTACTACCAGGACCTGACCAGCACTGGCGCGCCAAAATTGCTGCGGGTCGAGCTGTATGTGCACCACCAGGACAGCCCGCAGGGCCTTAATGGCTCGGGCCTGGCCATCGCCAACCCGCCATGGGGCCTGGAAGAAGAGCTCAAGGAGCTGCTGCCGTGGCTGGCCAAGGAGCTGGCGCAGACGGACGGTAGCTATCGCATGGACTGGCTCATCGCCGAATAGTATTGCCTGCCTGTACTGGCCTCATCGCCGGCAAGCCAGCTCCTGCAAGTACTGCATCTCCCTTGAGGGCAGCGGTGTTCCTGTGGGAGCTGGCTTGCCGGCGATGAGGCCAGTACGGGTTGCCGCGTTGCGCGCATGTTTGCGTTATAATCCCGCCCTTTAGCCGCCACCCGCCCATGAGGCCGCTGGCGCATTTTTACCGAATGAAGAGGCTAATCCCTTGGCATTGACGATTCTTGGCCTGTCCGGCGCCCTTAGCCATGACCCTTCCGCGGCCCTGTACATTGACGGCAAGCTGATCGCCGCCGCCGAAGAAGAGCGCTTCGTGCGTGACAAGCATGCGAAGAACCGCATGCCCTACGAGTCGGCGAAGTTCTGCCTGGAGCAGGCAGGCATCAAGCCGTCCGACGTCGACGTGGTAGCCATCCCGTTCGCCCCGATCAGCCTGTTCGGCAAGGCGCGCTGGCACTATGCCAAGCGCTATTGGTACGCCCCGGATCGCGCCCTCGATGCGATCCTGATGGGCAACCGTCGCTACAAGCGCTATCGCAAGAAAATCGTCTGGTGCCTGGAGCAGCTGGGCTTCGACCCGAAAAAGGTCAAGATCGAGCCGGTCGAGCATCACCTGGCCCACGCCTCCAGTGCCTACCACTGCTCTGGCTTCAAGGAAAAAACCGCGATCCTCGGCATTGATGGTAAAGGCGAATACGCCACCACCTTCTTTGGCTACGGCGAAAACGGCAAGATCCACAAGATCAAGGAATTCTTCGACCCGGACTCCCTGGGTGGCCTGTACGGTGCGATCACCGAGTTCCTCGGCTTCGAAATGCTCGACGGCGAGTTCAAGGTCATGGGCATGGCGCCGTACGGCGACGCCAGCAAGTACGACTTCTCGCGGTTGGCCAGCTTCGAAAACGGCGAACTGGTGATCAACACCGATTACGCCAACGTCATTGGCCTGCGCCGCTATAAAGAGAAGGGCAAGGGTTTCTACTTCTCGCCGAAGCTGATCGAATGGCTGGGCCCCAAGCGCGAAGGTGACATCGCAGACGAGCCGTACATCCATTACGCCGCCAGCATGCAGGCGCTGTTCGAGAAGCTGGCGCTGCAGATGATCGACCACTACCTGGGCGACACCCTGCGTGAAACCGGCAAGCTGGCCTTCGCCGGCGGCTGCGCGCTGAACGTCAAGCTCAACCAGAAGATCATCGCCCGCCCGGACGTGAAAGAGCTGTTCGTCCAGCCGGCCTCCGGCGACGCCGGTACTGCTGTCGGCGCCGCAGCCTATGTTTCCCACGCCCGCGGCGTACCGGTGGAGAAGATGGAGCATGTGTATCTCGGCCCTTCGTACTCCAACGAAGACGTGATCGCCGCCTGCGCCCGTCACCCGAACCAGCCCAAGTGGCGCAAGCTCGACAACATGCCGCAGCAAATCGCCCAGATCATGGTTGACGGCAACCCGGTGGCCTGGTTCCAGGGCCGCATGGAGTTCGGCCCGCGCGCCCTGGGTGGCCGTTCGATCATCGGCTGCCCGAGCGTCGAAGGCGTGGCTGACCGCATCAACCACCAGATCAAGTTCCGCGAGCGCTGGAGACCTTTCTGCCCGTCGATGCTCGACACCGTCGCCCCGCAGATGATCAAGGTCGACCACCCGGCACCGTTCATGACCTTCACCTTCGAAGTGGCTGAAGAGTGGAAGACCCGCGTACCGGAAGTGGTGCACGAGGACGGTACTTCGCGTGCCCAGGTGCTCAAGCGCGAGTACAACCCGCGCTACTACGACATGATGAAGGCGCTGGAAGACCTGACCGGCAATGGCGTGTCGCTGAACACCTCGCTCAACCGTCGCGGTGAACCTATGATCTGCTCGCCGACCGATGCCCTGAACATGTTCTTCGGCTCGGACCTGCAGTACCTGATCATGGAAGACATCCTGGTGGTGAAGGACGGCGCGGCCGCCTATGACCAGCCGCTCTGAACCGCGCATCCTGCAGTTCTGCCATGGCTATGACGGGCCGTTCCTCGACTGTGCCCGTCAGTACGCCAGCCTGTTCCAGGGGCGTGGCTACCAGGTCACCACGGTGTTCCTCACCGGTGCCGCCGACCCGCAGGTGGCGGCCGGTTGCGCGTCTGACGAGGTGCTGTTCCTTGAGTTCAGCTCCAAGGCCGTGCGTGGCCTCAAGCTCGGTGCCATCCGTGCCTTGCGGCGCATTGCGGCCGAGCGCAACTTCGCCTTCTGCATTGCCCACCGCTTCAAGCCCATCTACGTGGCCCTGCTGGGCACCGGCCTGCCGGTGATCGGCGTGCACCATGCCTTTGGCGACTATGAGCGCAAAGGCCGCCGGCTGTTCGCCAACCTGTTCAGCAAGCGCCTGAGCCTGCTGGGCGTGTCAGACGCGGTGCGTGACGACATGCGCCGCTGCCTGCCACAGTGGCCAGCCGAACGCATCCAGACTTTGTATAACCGCATCGACATCGACGCCCTGCAAACGGCCCTGGTGCCGCGCGCCGAGGCACGCCGGGCTCTGGGCCTGGACACGCAGGCGTGGGTCGTCGGCAATGTCGGTCGCCTGCACCCGGACAAGGACCAGGCCACTTTGTTGCGTGGTTTTGCCCAGGCGCTGCCCAAGCTGCCGGCCGGCGCGCGCCTGGCGATCCTCGGCAAGGGCCGGCTTGAGGCCGAGCTCAAGGCCTTGGCCGCCGAGCTGGGGATTGCCGGCCAGGTGAGCTTCCTGGGCCAGGTGCCGGATGCACGCCGCTACTTCGAGGCATTCGATGTGTTCGCCCTGAGCTCCGACCACGAGCCGTTCGGCATGGTCCTGCTCGAAGCCATGGTCGCTGGCGTACCGGTGCTGGCCACGGCCTGCGGCGGGGCTCGTGAAGTGGTCGAGGGTGTGGGTGTGCTGTTCCCGTTGGGCGATGCTGCCCAGTTGGCTCAGGGCCTGGAGCATATGGCCACGCTGAGCGCCGAACAGCGCCAGGCCTGTGCTGAGCACATGCTGCAACGCCTGCGTGAACGCTTCTCCGACCAGGCGGTACGCGAGACCTTCTGGCAGTTGCCGCAGGTACGTGCACTGGTGGGGCAGGCTTGATGCTCAATCGTATCCAGGCCTTCCGCGAGCGCGGGTGGCAAACGATCGACGCCAAGGCCTACGCCGAGGCATGGGCGCGTTTTGGTGGCAGTGTCGCCACCCATCCGCTGGTGGTCGAGCAACTGGCTGACCTGGCGCAGATCCCGGTACGTTACCTGGGCTGGTATCAGGCCGGCGAGCTGAAAGCCGCCATCCCGACCTGGGGGCGCCACCTGGCGCTGGCCAAGGACGTGCTCAAGCGTGCCGGCAAAAAAGCCCTGTTCGACTTGGGCAATGCCGAAATCATCCTGCCAGCTGCGGCCGATGCCGCTGCACCGTTGCGCCATACCGCACGCTACCTGTCCGAACTGAGCCAGGGCCGTTTCACGGGCCTCAAGGAACAGAAGGAACAGCTGGCGATGGCGCGGGCGCACGAAGACCTGTCGAAGAAATTCCGCTACAACCAGCGCCGCGAACTGCGCCTGCTGGAAGAGGCGGGTGGCGTGGTGCGCCCGATCAGCGACTTCAGTGCCCAGCAAATCGCCAGCATGTACTGCGACCTGTTCCAGCGCCGCTGGGGCTTCCCTGCCACCGGTGCCGAGCGCATGGCCGAGGTGCTGGAGCGTCTGCGCGAGCTGCTGATCGGCTCTGTGCTGATGCTGGACGGCAAGCCGATTGCCATTCAGCTGGTGTACCGCGTCGAAGCGCCGGACTGGGTCAGCGTCGAGTACATCAATGGCGGTGTAGACCCTGAAACCAAGGCCTTCAGCCCAGGCAGCGTGCTGAGTTTCCTCAATACCCAGGCCGCCTGGGAAGACGCCCGGGCGCGCAACAAACCATTGCGGTTCTCGTTCGGCCGTGCCGACCGCGAATACAAGGACCGTTGGTGCAACCCTGTGCCGGTGTATCAGGCGTGAGCCGTAAGCAGCAGTTGCTCAAGCACCACCGGCGCAACAAGCGTCTGGCCTTGCTGGCAGGCCTGGTTGCGCTGGTCGCCCTCGGTGTACTGGCCTGGTGGTGGCTGCCGCTGTTGCTGTTGCCGCTGCTCTGGGCCGCCCACGAGGCCTGGTTTGCCGACCACCTGTTCTACGCACCCGGCGAGGACTACGCCTACGACTTCGGTGAGCAGGCGCGGCAAGTACCTGCCAGCCTGCACGCGGGCCTGCTCAAGGCCGACTGCGTGCTACAGGGCGATGAAACCCTTGTGCTTGAGCTGCGGGTAAAAGGCAGCTGGCTCGGTCGGTTCCTGGACCCGCAGGTCGCGCTGCTGGCGGGTGAGCAGGCCGATCGGCAAACCTTCGAGCGTGGCGTCGATGGCGTGCGCTTCCTCAACCTGACCGGCCTGGCTGCGCCGCTCCAGGCCGGCGCATTGCGCCTGCGTGGTCGCCATTGCCGGCTGCTGGGCGAGCCGCGTCTGTGGATAACGCCGGCGGTCGAACTGCAACGGCGCCGGGTGATGGTGATTGCGCCGCATGCCGACGACGCCGAGCTTGCTGCGTATGGCCTTTACAGCCAGGCAGATGAAACCTGGGTAGTGACGCTGACCGCCGGTGAAATCGAGGCCGAGCACTATCAGCAGATGGGCCTGGGCAAGGCCGAGGCCGCGCGCCTGAAGGGCCGCCTGCGCGCCTGGGACAGCATCGCCGTGCCGCGTTGGGCCGGTGTGCCGGAGTCGCGTTGCGTACAGCTGGGCTACTTCTGCCTGCAGTTGCCTGCCATGCAGGCCGCGCCAGAGCAGCCTGTTGCGTCACGCGAGGCCGAGCTGGCCGATATCCGCGTATTTCGCCAGTTCAACCCGTTCCCGCTGCCGGCCGACAGCGATGGTGCGCCAACCTGGAACAACCTGCTGGCCGACCTGCGTACCTTGCTGGAAATGGCCAGGCCGCAAGTCCTGGTAATGCCGCACCCGCAACTCGACCCGCACCCCGATCACATCTGCGCTCAGGCAGCGGTGCTGGAGGCCTTGCAAGGCCTGGCCTGGCAGCCACAAACCCTGCTGTGCTACGCCAACCACCTGCATGACAACGACCGCTGGCCCATGGGCGACAGCGGCGATGGTGTGGCCTTGCCTCCGCAGTTGAGTGCTGTGCAGGCCTGGGCACCTTGCAGCCTGGTCCTGGACGTGGCTACCCAGCACGACAAGGCCATGGCCCTGGGCATGATGCACGACCTGCAGCCGGCCCCGCCATTCAAGCGCCGCCTGCGCCGCTTGCTGCAACGCTGGCTGGCCGGACGGCGGCCGTCGCCTTATGGGGAGAACGAGTTCTTCCGCAAGGCCGTGCGCCGACACGAACTGTTCTGGCGGCGCGAGCTGTAAGTACGCCCAATGGTTGACCGCGATGGCGCAGAGCGCCCAAGGAAAGCAATGAAAGTCCTATTTCTGGTGCAGAAGGAACAGCGGGCGATTCTCGACCGCCTGTACGATGGCGTCGCGGCCAACTGCGAGTGCGACCTGCGTTGGCTGACCAGCGAAGACCAGCGCAACCTGCGTCGCTACTTCAAGCGTGAAGTGCAGGTCGAGCGTTATGACCGCATCGTGTTCTTTCTGCGCTTCAAGCAGGAAATCCGTCAGGTGGCCTTCATCCGTACCGTACCGAACCTGGTCATCCTCGAGCACGACGCCTACCAGAACTACATCCCGTGCAAGTACACCGGCAAGTTCAGCGCCCATTACCGCCAGTTGCCATGGGCGCGGGTGATCAGCTCTGGCTACATGGTCAGCGAGCGCCTGCGCCAGGAAGGTTTCGATGCGGTGTTCGTGCCCAAGGGCTATGACGAGCAGTTGCTGGCCGACCAAGGGCGTGAGCGCGACATCGAACTGGCCTTCGTCGGCAGTGTCAACAGCGTGGCCTACAGCGGTCGCAAGGCGCTGCTGGATGAGTTGGGGCAGGTCGAGAACCTGCTGGTCACCCGCACCAAGTCGGGTGAAGACTACTGCAACACGCTCAACCGTATTCGTTTCTTCGTCAGTGCCGACGTCGGCATGGGCGAATACATGATCAAGAACTTCGAAGCCATGGCCTGCGGCTGTGTACTGCTGGCGTACGACCAGGGCGAGGAAGAAAACCGCGCGCTGGGCCTGGAAGACATGCATAACGTGGTGTTCTATGACAACATCCCGACCCTTCAGGAAAAGCTCCGCCGTTTGCGTGCAGACCCAGAACTTGCCCGGCAGATTGCTGAAAATGGCCGCCATCTGGCGGTTTCCCGTTTCAGTTTCGCCGCCGTTGGACGTAGCATCGTCGACCACATGCGCCCGGCGCTCAGGCCCCACCCGCCGTTGTCTGCGTGGCAGCGGCTACGCCTGACGCTGGGCATCTAAACAAGAGCTTTCGCGCCCAGGAGCGGGTGTTGAAAGCCGATAGTCGCAATGCGGAGGGAGTCCGGTGCGCTTTTCAGAAGAAAGTGATGTCACGCTCGTCGTGACCAGTTGTGGGCGGTTCGATCTGCTCAAAGACACCCTTGAGAGTTTCGATCGCTACAACACAGCGCCCATTCGCGAAGTGTTCATCACCGAAGATTCCGGTGACGATGCCGTGCATGCTGCGGTGCCTGAGCACTGGAGACCGTACTGCAAGGTGTTCGTCAACCGGCCCAAACTCGGCCAGTTGCCCTCGATCGACCTGGCCTACAGTCACGTCACGACGCCTTACATCTTCCACTGCGAAGACGACTGGCACTTCTACCGCCAGAGCTTTGTCGAAGACTCGCGGGCTATCCTGGATGCCAGGCCTGACCTGCTGCAAGTGTGGCTGCGCAGCCATGCCCATGACCTGGCTATCCACAGCCCTTACATTCACCTGGGTGATCGCCAGGTCATTGCCGGCGTGCCGTGTTATCCGCTGCTGTCCGACAAGGCCGAATGGCAAGCGTTTTCGCTCAATCCCGGCCTGCGTCGATTGAGTGATTATCAGCGCTGTGCGCCATTCGCCGCCTATGCTGGAGAGAAGGCGCTTTCCCGACGCTACGCTGAGTTTAATTTGACAGCGGTCACCTTGGAAGGTGATGCAGTGTTGCACACTGGCTTTGGCAATCACGTGACCTTGCCCATCGAAGTGGCGCGCAAGGCCAAACGTCGTCAACGTGATCGTATCAAGCTGGCATTGACGCTGGTGACAGGTGCTTTGATCGGCATGGGTATCACCCTTTTTGTTCAATGAAGTCGCTGTCCCACCTGACATGAGCGGGAGAGGGCCCATGAACATCGTCAATATGATGTGGGCGGGTGGAACGCCGTACATGTCCATCCACAAGGTGCATCGGCAAGTGCTGTCGCACGCCGGCACCGATGCCCGGATCAGTAACTGGTTGCTGCTGGGTAGCGGGCTGTGCTGTGGGCTCGGTTCAACACGGGAGTGGCACATGCCACCACGAGCTCTGAAAGGGCGGCACCTGTGGCGCCTGCTGCGGCCGTGGTTGCGCATGCGCTTGCGCAAGGGGCTGACAGAGGCCAAGGCCGAAATCGTACTGCTCGATGGTATTGGGGTTGCGCGGCTGGTATTGCCGCTACTGCGGAACATTCCCCATGTTCGGGCCAAGGTGCTGTTCCATGGCAAAACGCGCCTGAACAACAGTGACATTCGCCTGTTGCGCATGTTTCCGGGCGAGCGGCTGAGCATCGCGGCCGTGTCGCATACGCTGGCCAAATCGCTGGAACATGACCTGGGCAGGCCAGTGCAGACCCTGCGCATGGCGCTCGACCCGCTGGCGTTCGTCGAACCGTTGCTGAGCCGGAACCAGGCCAGGCAGGCGTTGCAGCTGCCTCAGGCCGACGGGGTGATGCTGGGCGCGGTAGGGCGGTTGGTTGAAAGCAAAGGATTTGAAATGCTGATCGAGGCCTTCGCCAAGGCCAGTGCGCGGCAACCAGGCCTGCAGCTGGCGATTATCGGCGAGGGGCCACAGCATGCCTTGCTGCAGCAGCGTATCAATGCGCTGGGCCTGGCTGGGCGCGTGCATCTGCGCGGTCACCGCGAAGACCTGCAGCTGCTGTATCGAGCGTTCGACTGGCTGTTGGTGCCCTCGCGTTCCGAGGGCTTGGGGCTGGTGGTGCAAGAGGCTGTGATGGCCGATGTACCGGTCGTGTGCAGTGACCTGCAGGTGTTCCGCGAACAGTTGTGCGACACCGGGGTCTACCTGCCCATCGCCGACGAAAGCGCCTGGGCTGATGCGATCGAGCGTTGCACAGCCCTCAGCGCCCCGGCGGTTGCCGCGCGGCAGCGTCAGGCACTGGCGCCGGAGCAGGCCTGGCAGGCGTTCTGTACCGGCTCACAGAGCCTGTTGCGCAACTGACGCTCAGCGCGCCAGCAGGGCTGCCTCGAAGGCGGCGAGGGGGAACTGGTCGCCCAGGTTCTCCCGCTCGATATAACGCACCATGTGCTGCACATTGCGACGAATCATGCGTGCCGAGAGCGGCGGGCGCAGGAAGCGCATGTCGGCCACATCGATCAGGCCCAGGTGCTGGTCGGGGGTAACCACCACATTGCCCAAGTGCAACGAACGGAAGTACACGCCACTGCGGTGCAGCTGGCGGACCAGCTGGATCAGTTGCGGCAGGTAAGTATCCCAGCTGAAGCCGTCATCACGCGACATTTGCAGCAAGGTGCGGCCGGGTAACGGGCGGTACAGCACGGCAGTGCGGCCTGGCACGTCGAGCTTGTGCTGGCTGATCACTTCGAGCGTGGGGATACCCAGTTCCGCCAGCCGCGCGGCGTTATCGACGAATCGCTGGGAGTATGGGCGCAGCAGTGCAGATGAAATCAGCCGCTTCCTACGAAAAACCTTTAGGAAATTACCATCCGCGAGCAGGTAGACTTTGGCGCCATGGCTGTCTGCCTCAAGCACCTGTGCGCCTTGTGTCAGCTGATCGAAGTCGACCTGGGTGAGCCGGGAGCATTGCATGAATAGAGCCTTGTCGTCTGGCGAGCAAAATGACCGGCAATAATGCCGAAAATAATGTTCTAGCACCATGGATGGTGTTTTTGATTCATCGGGGGAAATGGATGCTGTATCAAAAAAACTGGGCGCAGGCCTGGCTGGGATTGGGTCTGGTCTGGTTTCTGGCAGCGATTGCCCTGGCGCCGAGCAACAAGATTTATCAGCAAGGCCTGGTGCTGTTCCTGTGGCTACCGACATTGGTGCTGGCATGGTCCGCCCGCGAGGTGCTGGTGCAAGGCTGGAAGCGTCAGCCGGCGCTATGGATGAGTGTGATGGTGCTGTTGGCCTGGAGTGGCTTGAGCCTGGCCTGGTCGCCCGCAGAGGACACGGGGCGTGAAATCAAGCGGCTGCTCTACATTCTGGTGTTCCTGCTCGCGTTCCCCTTGTTGGCTCAGCTTGGCCTTGCGAGGATTCGCCAGCTGTTGCTGCTAGGGAGCGGCCTGCTGGCCCTCGCTGCGCTGGTGTCGATCATCAATTTCTACGGGCTGCAGGGTGAGCCGTTGCTGGTCCGCCTGGCCGGGATTGGCGAGATATCACACCCCATTCTGGGCGCTTATGTCGTTGGCTCGGCCGTTCTTTTCCTGCTGTATGAGCCGCCGCAGCAGCGTGGCCCGCAGCTGTTGTGGGTGCTCGCACTGGCTTGTCTTGGCGCGTTTGCCGTGCTCAGTCAAAGCCGTGGCGCGCTGTTGGCCCTGGTGCTCACCGTCATGATCGCACCGCTGTGGTTCCGTGACCGCCACAGCCGGGTGTTCGCCATCCTGGCAGTCATTGCAACCGGCTTTGCCTTGTATGCGGCGTATGACCTGATCGCCGAGCGCGGTTCATCCTACCGGCCAGAAATTTTCCATGCCGTGGTCAACATGATTGCCGCGCACCCCTGGACAGGCCTGGGCCTGGGGGCTGACTACGATGTCAGTGCGGTGGGCAGGCACTTCGACCACACCCACAACATGTTCACCCACGTTGCCGTGGAGATGGGCCTGCCTGGCATGCTGCTCTGGGTCATGGTGTGGTTGTTCACCCTGGGTGAAATCATCCGCGCGCGCGGTACCCTGTTCGGCAAGCTCCTGCTGGGCTTATGGGTGTACTCGACACTGGCCATGCAGTTCGATGCCGCCAGCCTTACCGGTACGCCACGTGCAGAATGGTTCATCAGCTGGCTGCCTGTTGGCCTTGCCATGATGCTGCCATGGGGGCGTGCCGAAAATGACGCCTGTGGTAAAATTTCCGGTTCAACCTGAACAGCGAGCTCGATAATGGCCGAAACACCGCGACCGGCGGAGCACACCTCCAGCCTGAAGATCTATTTCCGGCTGTTGGGCTATGTGAAACCCTATGTCGGCATTTTCCTGCTGAGCATTGTCGGTTTCGTGATCTTTGCCTCGACCCAGCCGATGCTGGCCGGCATTCTCAAGTACTTTGTCGATGGGCTGAGCAACCCTGAAGCGGTGTTGTTCCCCAACGTCCCCTACCTGCGCGACCTGCAATTGCTGCAGGCGGTGCCGTTGCTGATCATCCTGATCGCTGCGTGGCAGGGCCTGGGGTCTTTCCTTGGCAACTATTTCCTGGCCAAGGTTTCCCTGTGCCTGGTGCACGACCTGCGCGTGGAGTTGTTCAACAAGCTGCTGGTACTGCCCAACCGCTACTTCGACAACCACAACTCCGGGCACCTGATTTCGCGTATCACCTTCAACGTGACCATGGTCACCGGTGCTGCCACCGATGCAATCAAGGTGGTCATCCGTGAAGGCCTGACCGTGGTGTTCCTGTTCGCCTACCTGTTGTGGATGAACTGGCACCTCACCTTGGTCATGGTCGCCATCCTGCCGGTGATCGCGGTAATGGTCAGCATCGCCAGCAAGAAATTCCGCAAGCAGAGCAAGAAGATCCAGGTGGCGATGGGTGACGTCACCCACGTCGCGTCGGAAACCATCCAGGGTTATCGCGTTGTCCGTAGCTTCGGCGGCGAGGCTTACGAAGAGCAGCGGTTCAGCAAGGCCAGCCAGAGCAACACCGACAAGCAGCTGCGCATGACCAAGACCGGCTCCCTGTACACGCCAATGCTGCAGCTGGTGATCTACAGCGCCATGGCGGCGCTGATGTTCCTGGTGCTGTTCCTGCGTGGTGAGTCCACCGCCGGTGACCTGGTGGCCTATATCACTGCTGCCGGCCTGCTGCCCAAGCCGATTCGTCAGTTGTCGGAAGTCAGCTCGACCATCCAGAAGGGCCTGGCAGGTGCAGAAAGCATCTTCGAGCAACTGGACGAAGAGCCTGAACTGGACACCGGTACGGTCGAGAAGGACCGTGTGGAAGGCCGCCTGGAAGTGCGCAACCTGAGCTTCACCTACCCAGGTACCGAGCGTGAAGTGCTGAGCGACATCAGCTTTGTCGCCGAGCCAGGGCAGATGATCGCCCTGGTTGGCCGCTCTGGCAGCGGCAAATCGACCCTTGCGGCGCTGATCCCGCGCTTCTATCACCATGACCAGGGGCAGATCCTGCTCGATGGTGTGGAGATCGAGAACTACCGCCTGCGCAACCTGCGCCGCCACGTTTCGCAGGTGACCCAGCACGTTACCCTGTTCAACGACACCGTGGCCAACAACATCGCCTATGGCGATCTGGCAGGTGCCCCACGCGCAGACATCGAAGCCGCTGCGGCCGATGCCTACGCCAAGGAGTTCGTCGACCGCTTGCCGAAGGGCTTCGATACCGACGTGGGTGAAAACGGCGTGCTGCTCTCCGGCGGCCAGCGCCAGCGCCTGGCCATTGCCAGGGCACTGCTGAAGAACGCGCCGCTGCTGATTCTGGATGAGGCCACCTCGGCCCTGGATACCGAATCCGAGCGGCACATCCAGGCTGCCCTGGACCATGTGATGCAAGGCCGTACCACGCTGGTGATCGCCCACCGTCTGTCGACCATCGAGAAGGCCGACCAGATCCTGGTCATGGACCAGGGCCGTCTGGTAGAGCGCGGCACCCATGCCGAACTGCTCGCGGCTAATGGCCATTATGCCCGCCTGCACGCCATGGGCCTGGATGAGCCGGTCAAGGCCGATATCACCTGAGTCCTCCCTCATCGGGGCCGTAACGGCCCCGATTGTCACGGGAATTTTCCGGGGGCGATCTGGCCATAAAGCCGTCGACTACCCTGTGCTAATATCCTGCCCCTGTTCATTATTTCCATATGGGTTGCCCATGAAGTTGTCCATGCCGCGTTTCGATCAAGCCCCGGTTCTGGTGGTCGGCGATGTCATGCTCGACCGCTACTGGCATGGCGGTACTTCGCGTATCTCGCCTGAAGCGCCAGTGCCGGTGGTCAAGGTCGATCAGATCGAGGATCGACCCGGCGGCGCGGCCAACGTTGCCTTGAACATCGCTGCGCTGGGCGCACCGGCTTCGCTGATCGGCGTTACCGGCCAGGACGAGGCCGCCGACAGCCTGGCCAACAGCCTGCAGGCTGCGGGGGTGCGGTCTGTGTTCCAGCGCATCGCGCACCAGCCGACCATCGTCAAGCTGCGGGTCATGAGCCGTCACCAGCAACTGCTGCGTATCGATTTCGAAGAGCCGTTTGCCACCGACCCGCTATCGCTGGGTGCCGAAGTCGACAGCCTGCTCGAAGGTGTCAAAGTGCTGGTCTTGTCGGACTACGGCAAGGGTGCTCTGAAGAACCACCAAAGCCTGATCCAGGCGGCACGGGCCAAGGGCATTCCGGTGCTGGCCGACCCCAAGGGCAAGGACTTTTCCATCTACCGTGGCGCTAGCCTGATTACCCCGAACCTCAGCGAGTTCGAAACCATCGTCGGCCGTTGCGCCGATGAGGCCGAACTGGTTGCCAAAGGCTTGCAGCTGCTGCAGGACCTGGACCTGGGTGCCGTGCTGGTAACTCGTGGCGAGCATGGCATGACCCTGCTGCGCGTTGGCCAGCCTGCGCTGCACCTGCCGGCGCGGGCGCGCGAGGTGTTCGATGTGACCGGTGCCGGCGATACCGTCATCTCCACCCTCGCCGCAGCCATTGCCGCGGGTGAGGACCTGCCCCATGCGGTGGCCCTGGCCAACCTGGCGGCAGGCATTGTGGTCGGCAAGCTGGGTACCGCTGCGATCAGCGCCCCCGAGCTGCGCCGCGCAATCCAGCGTGAGGAAGGCTCCGAGCGCGGCGTGCTGGGCCTGGAGCAATTGTTGTTGGCCATCGATGATGCGCGGGCGCACAACGAGAAGATCGTCTTCACCAATGGCTGCTTCGATATCCTGCATGCCGGGCATGTCACCTATCTGGAACAGGCGCGCGCCCAAGGCGATCGCCTGATCGTCGCGGTCAACGACGACGCCTCGGTCAGCCGCTTGAAAGGGCCGGGCCGGCCGATCAACAGCGTCGACCGGCGTATGGCCGTACTGGCCGGGCTGGGCGCGGTGGACTGGGTAATCAGCTTCCCGGAAGGCACCCCGGAAAACCTGCTGAGCCAGGTCAAGCCGGATGTGCTGGTCAAGGGGGGCGATTATGGCATCGACCAAGTGGTAGGCGCTGATATCGTCAAGGCCTATGGCGGCACCGTGAAGGTGCTGGGCCTGGTCGAGAACAGCTCGACTACCGCGATTGTCGAGAAGATTCGCAAGAACTGATACAGCCAGGGCCTCTTTGCGGCCCAATCGCCGGCAAGCCAGCTCCCACACGCACAGCGCAGGCCTTGAGTCCTGCACAGGCCTTGTGGGAGCTGGCGTGCCGGCGATTGGCTGCGCAGCAGCCCCAGGGACTCACTTGTGAAGTGAGGTGCGGGCGCGCTCCAGCAGCGCCCGGGCCTTGTCGCCAAACCGCTGCAGGTGCGACGCCCGCGCCGGCTTGCTCTCCACCAACCCCTGCTGTTTGACCCAGTCCTTCCAGCGCACCCGCTCCTCCGTCACCACCCAGCCTTCCTGCCGGGCAAAACTCTCGGCCAGATACAGCCCGCGTGTGCTCGCCGGCACCAGCTCATCTTTTTTCAGCGTATACAACTCCGCCACTGGCTGGCCGTCCTTCAACGGCATCAGATACAGGTCTGGCCGCTTGCGGTTGAGGCGGGCTTCCAGTTGGTCACCCTCCAGTCGCTCGTCGACATGGAACAAGCTGAGCTTCTTGGCTTCCCGAGGCACCTGCAGACGCATGTCGTAGATCAGCTGGAGCGACGCGGTGGGCAAGTGCACGTAGGCCCGTGGCCGCTCCATTAGCATCAGCTTGCTGCAGTGCACGGGGCGGGCGGCACCGGACTGTGGGGTAAGCACGAAATGTGGCGTTTCGCGGTAGTGCAGGGCGGCGGCGTAGGGCACGGGCAGCCAGGTGTCGTTGAAACGCCCGCCCAGCCAGCCTTCCGGGGTTTCCAGCAGGCATTCCTCGGCCACTTCCTGAACCGCCGTGTGCAGCGGGAGGTTCAGTTCCTGCGCCGGCACATAGCCAGAAATCAGTTTCAACACCACATCGCCCCGGTCTTGCCGACGCTGACGTACCAACACCCAGTAATCACGGTTTTGCCAATGCAGGGTAAGCCGCACCGACACACCCAGATTGGCGAGTTCGACCACGAAGCGCTGTGTGTCGGGCAGCTGAATGGCCTTGCGCCGCTGCTGGGTCTGGGCAAAGTTAAGCGGCATGCCGATGCTCTGATAGGTCAGGCCTTCGGGCGTTGCCTCGACATGCAGTGGTAGTGTCTTGAAGTTGCTCGGGTTTTTGCGGATCAACGTTCGCGCCACGAGGCTCCTCCTTGCGTCGGGTCGTACCTCTGGCCCTTGGGCCAGAGGTAACTCAGTGCTGGCCCAGGATACGGGCGACGGTGGCCACGTTGTGGGCCAGGTGCAGCGGATTGATGGTGCCGACGATAGCACTGCTGACACCCGGGTGGGCGAACAGCAGCTCGAAGCTTGCCTGCACCGGGTCAACGCCCGGGGCCAGGCAGATATGCCCGCTGGCCAGGGCCTTCTTTACCAGGATGGCCTTGCCGTGTTCGGCAGCGTAGTCCAGCACCGGGCGTTCTGCCTGTTCGTTGAGGTTATAGGTGACCATGGCACAGTCGCCTTGCTCCAGCGCTTTCAGGCCGCCTGCCACGGTCTTGCCGGACAGGCCAAAGCCGAGGATCTTGCCCTCTTGCTTGAGCTCCGCCAGGGTCTGGTAGACCTCCTGCTGTTCGAGGATGGCCAGGTCGTTGCCGTCGGAATGCACCAGCACCAGTTCGATGCGGTCGGTTTCCAGGCGGCGCAGGCTGCGCTCCACCGAACGGCGGGTGTGGGCCGCACTGAAGTCGAAGTGCGACAGGCCGTTGTCGAATTCTTCGCCGACTTTGCTGACGATTACCCATTCATCGCGCTGGCCGCGCAGCAGCGGGCCCAGGCGTTCTTCGCTGCGGCCATAGGCGGGGGCGGTGTCGATCAGGTTGATGCCCAATTCGCGGGCCTGTGCCAGCAGCATGCGGGCTTCGTCATCGCCGGGGATGGTGAAGCCGGTGGGGTATTTCACGCCCTGATCTCGGCCAAGCTTGACTGTGCCCAGGCCTAAGGGGGACACCTTGAAGCCGGTGCTGCCCAGGGGGCGGTGGAAGTCGTGCAACGTAGGCAGGGTCATGGCAGCAGTTGCTCCCAGGCGGGTACACCCAGCGGTGGACGTGGCAGGCCGGCCAGGTCGGCTTGTGCCTGTGGGCGGATGCCGTCGCGCTCCAGGTTGGCGATTACCCGGTCGCTGAAGTCGGGTGCTAGAGCCAGCTTGGTCGGCCAGCCCACCATCAAGCGTTGCTGGTCGGCGAGGAATGCGTTGTCCGGGCGTACCAGGCCCGATTGTGCGGGTTCTGCACGGTCGACTCGCAGGGTGGCCCAGCGCACCTGGCTCTGGTCGACCCAGGGCAGCAGGTTGGCGATTTCCTTCTGCGCCGCAGCAATCTGAGCGGCAGGTTCGCGCGCCACGCCTTCGGCTTCGGCCAGGTCACCACCGAGGTACCACACCCACTGGCCATCGGCCGCCGGGTGGGTGGTCACCGTCACGCGCGGCTTGGGCCCGCCACCGAGGCAGTGGGCGTACAAGGGTTTGAGGTTCGGTCCCTTGGCCATGACCATGTGCAGCGGGCGGGTTTGCATGGCTGGTTGGTGCAGGCCCAGCGCCTGCAGCAAACCTTCGGTGCCGGCACCGGCGCTTGATACGATGCGTTGGGCACGGATTTCCCGGTCGTCCACGCGCAGGCCGACCAGCGCATCACCTTCACGCAACGGTTCGATGTGTTCACCTGCCAGCAGGGAGTCGCCGGCCAGCTCGGCCAGGTTGGCCAGCAGGCTCGGGACATCGATTACCAGTTCCGCCAGGCGATAGACCTTGCCTTTGAACGCGCGGTCCTGCAATGCGGGCGGCAGATGCTCACCTTTAACCTGGTCGACCCGGCCGCGCACGGCCTTGCTGGCGAAGAAGCTGGTGAGGTTCCCGGCCAAGGTCCCCGGCGACCACAGGTAGTGGGCATCGGATAGCAGACGGGTACGCCCCAGGTCGAGTTCGCCGTCGCCAGCCAGGGCCTCGCGCCAGCGCCGTGGCATGTCGGCGATGGCTTCCGAAGCGCCGGTCAGGGCGCCGTGCAGGGCGTACTTGGTGCCGCCGTGAATAATGCCTTGAGACTTGATGGTCTGCTCGCCGCCGAGGCTGGCGCGTTCCACCAGCACGGTCGAGTAGCCCAGGCGGCGCAGCCGGGCATTGAGCCACAAGCCAGCGACCCCGGCGCCGACGATCAGCACGTCAGTGGAAATGGCGGTTGGCATGGATTACCTCCAAGGTTGGACAGCTGGGCAGTATACAAGCTAAGGCCGTGCCTCTGTGTGCCCAGCCTTCTGATAGTAGCGCGCTGCAGCAGGGGGATGATTCGAACTACATGTGGGTTTGCCCAGTACTTCCTTCAAGTCGGCATGGCAACTGTCATATTTGCTAGTTTCGAGTTCGCGAGGGGGGGTTACGCTGGATTCTCGGTTGTCTATCGCTTTGAATGGCGTTGAAAATACTGAGGGTAAAAATATGAATAGTCTTATTCATCTGACTGATTTCTCGCTTCAGGCAGGCGTTGATTACAAAGAAAAAGATATTCTTAAATATGGTTTGAATGGGTGGCGGCTTTATAACCAGTCTGCGCTCGTGAAAATTCAGGAGGATCCTGAAAAACCAGAACAAGGTTCTGTCCTGCGGTTTGGCAGTAGCGGCAGCGAGGGGCCTCTGCGCCCAGGAATCATAATGTATAAAGTGATTTCGGGTTTTCCACCTGGCTATAAACTGAAATTCGCTATGACCGCCAGGCGCCAGGGTGCTTATAATCAACCTAGATTGTCATTTCATTATAACGGCACCACTCTCAAGACAGGTTTTCACTTAAAAGATGATTACGATCATTATTTTGGAGAATTTACTGTCCGTGATGACGTAACCATACTCGCGATAGAGAACTCGATTACCGAAACTTCTGGGAATGATTTTTTCATTTCGAAATTGGAAATTCGGCCTCAGGGGGTTGGTGAGATATCCGACGAGGGGTGATTCCAATTTCCGAGTGTTTTTTATGTTGCCGGCGCGGCCATTTACTAGCGTGCCGGCAATTTTTTAGAGCGTTCAATGTCCAGCTGATTTCGAGTAGAGCTGAATTATCACCACGCCTGCAACAATCATCGCCATTCCCACCATTGCCGGTAGATCCAGCTTCTGCCCGTATATCACCAGCGCCGCCACGCTGATCAGCACAATCCCCAGCCCCGACCAGATCGCATAGGCGATGCCCACCGGAATGCTGCGTACCACCAGCGTCAGCATCCAGAACGCGATGCCGTAACCCACCACCATCAAAAGCAAAGGCAACGGCGTGCTCAGGCCTTTGACCGCTTTCATGGAGGCAGTGGCAACGACTTCGGCGCAGATGGCGATAGCGAGATAGGTATAGGCGTTCATGATGCGTTTCTCCGGTGACTGGTCGAGCATTCTAGACGCGCCCTGGATGCGGTAAAGTCATTACCTATCAGAAATGGAGATAGGTTAATGGCAGAGCGCTGGGATCTGGAACAACTGCGCCTGTTTGCACGGGTTGCCGAGCTGCGTTCGTTCTCCGCCGTTGCGCGCGAGCAGCGCAAGGCGCAATCGGCCGTAAGCAACGCCATCGCGCTGCTGGAAACCGACCTTGGCGTCACCTTGTTCGAGCGCAGCAGCGGCCGCCAGCCCAGGCTGACCGAAAACGGTACGGCCTTGCTGGAAGATGCCCGTGAACTGTTGCGTCAGTGCGAACGCCTGGATGGCCGGGCGCTCGCGCTGATGCGTGGCCAGGAAGCCCTGCTGCGGGTTGCCCAGGACGAAGCCATGCCGTATCAGCCGGTGATCGACAGCCTCGACGAACTGGCCAGCCGCTACCCGTTTCTGGAGGTGCAACTGGCCAGCGGTGCCCAGGGCGATGTAGCGCGTAAGCTGGTGGAGCGGCGCGCCGATCTGGGCCTGTTCTTCCTCCACGAGAGCATCCCGGCATCGCTGGAGCGGCGGGCGCTGGGCAGTGTGGAGATGGTTACGGTGTGCGCGGTCGGCCACCCGCTGGCGGGCGAAGGCCGGGTCACCCGGCAACAACTCGCACGCCACCGGCAGTTACTGATCACCCCACAGCAAAGCGGTTATCCCGGCGGCGAGGCGATCAGCCCTCAGGTATGGCGCGCCGACAGCTTCTACGCCATGGCCGAACTCCTGATGCGCGGCCTGGGCTGGGCATGGTTACCACGGCATGTGGTGCAGTATCCGACCTACCAAGCGCATATGGTTGAACTGGACAGCGATTGGCGGCCTCCGGCCTTGGTGGCCGAGCTGGCCTGGCGCCGCGATGAACCCTTGGGCCCGGCCGCGCAGTGGCTGGCAGAGCGCTTTGCAGTGCACCTGCGCGCGATCGGGTAAACTTCGCCGCCATGAACAGAACACTCTATACCTTGCTGTTTCACCTGGGCCTGCCGCTGGTTGCGCTGCGCCTGTACCTGCGCGCGCGCAAGGCGCCAGCCTATGGGCAGCGTATCGGCGAGCGTTTTGCGCTCAACCTGCCCCTTATGCACCAGGGCGGGATCTGGGTGCACGCGGTGTCGGTAGGCGAGAGCATTGCTGCAGCGCCCATGGTTCGCGCCTTGCTCAAGGCTTATCCCGAACTACCGATCACGCTGACCTGCATGACGCCGACCGGTTCCGAGCGTATTCGCGCCATGTTCGCCGACGAACCGCGCGTGCAGCATTGCTACCTGCCCTACGACCTGCCGTGGGCTGCGGGGCGTTTTCTCGACCATGTCCAGCCGAAGCTGGGCATCATCATGGAAACCGAACTGTGGCCCAACCACATTCACCAGTGTGCCAAACGCGGGATTCCGGTGGCGCTGGCCAATGCACGATTGTCCGAGCGCTCGGCACGCGGCTACGGGCGCTTTGCCAGGCTGACCCGGCCGATGCTGGCCGAGATGAGTCTGATTGCCGTGCAGACTGAAACCGAGGCTCAGCGCTTCCGTGATCTGGGCGCACGCCCTGAATGCGTAAAAGTCACCGGCTCGATCAAGTTCGACCTGAAGATCGATGAGCAACTGCTACCGCGTGCCAAGGCATTGCGTGAGCAGTGGGGGGCCGAGCAGCGCCCGGTGTGGATTGCCGCCAGTACCCATGACGGTGAAGATGCGCTGATTCTGCAGGCTCATCGGCAGTTGTTGCAGGTGCATGGCGATGCCTTGCTGATCCTCGTGCCGCGTCACCCTGAGCGGTTTGCTGCGGTGCATGCGCTGTGCAGCGAGCAATTCGCCACCGTGCGCCGTTCTTCTGCAGCGCCGGTCGATGCCCAGACCCGCGTGTTGCTGGGCGATACCATGGGGGAGTTGCTGTTCCTCTATGCGTTGGCCGATATCGCCTTTGTCGGCGGTAGCCTGGTGCCGACGGGAGGGCACAACCCGCTGGAGCCTGCGGCGCTGGCCTTGCCGGTGCTCATGGGGCCACATGTGTTCAACTTCCTCGAAATCAGCGCGATGTTGCGTGAAGCGGGGGCGTTGCAGCAGGTGGACGATGCCGACGGGCTGGCCGGTGCGGTGCGGCGGCTGGTCGAGTTGCCGCAGGATGCGCAGCGCATGGGCGAGGCGGGCAGGGCGGTGATGCGGGCCAATCAGGGCGCGTTGCAGCGCTTGCTCGATGGCCTGGATGCGCTTGTCCGCTGACGTTTGCTTTGGTTGTCCTGGCCTCATCGCCGGCAAGCCAGCCCCCACAGGTACTGCACAGGGTTTGAGGCCAGTGAGGAACCTGTGGGGGCTGGCTTGCCGGCGATGAGGCCATCGAAAGCAACCCGGTCTGTGAGAAATACGCCCCTATTTCAAGGGCGACGCTCAAAGTTCTTGGCCGCTGCCGCAGCCAGGTCTGGCGGCAGGAAGTCCTTGTCCGGGTTGTAGTCCGGTTTCAGGTAGCGCTTGAGGTCTTGCAGGTCTTGCGGGCTCAGGGTGCCGGCCGCCTGCTTCAGGCTCAGGTTGTCGAGGATGTAGTCATAGCGGCTGTTGTTGTAATCCCTCACCGAGGTGTACAACTGGCGTTGGGCATCGAGCACATCGACGATGTTGCGGGTACCTACCTGGTAGCCGATTTCAGTGGCTTCCAGCGCGCTCTGGTTAGAGATGATCGACTGCTTGCGCGCCTGTACCTGTTCTACATCGGTGTTCACCGCGCGGTGCAGGTTGCGGGTGTTTTCCACCACCTGGCGGCGCAGGCTTTCACGCTGCTGTTCGCTCTGGCTCAGGCGTTGGTATGCCTCGCGTACCTGCGAGCTGGTCAGGCCTCCGCTGTAGATCGGGATGTTCAGTTGCAGGCCAACGCTGGTCTGTTCGACATCGCCGCTGTAGCGCACGCCCAGTTGCGAAGGGTTGGTAAAGCCGAGGCTGTCGTTGTCACCTTTCTGGTACTTGGCCACGGCATCCAGGGTCGGCGCATGGCCGGCCTTGCGCTGGCGCAGGGTCTCTTCAGCAGCAGAAACCGCATAGTTGGTGGCCAGCAGGTTGAGGTTCTGGCGGCCGGCGGTTTCGACCCAAGCCTTGGCGTCGTTTGGCGTGGGTACCTGCACGGGCAGGGTATGCACCACGCCTTGAATCGAGGTGTATTCACGGTTGGTCAGGGTAACCAGCGCTTCAAAGGCATCCTGCACCTGGCGCTCGGCGATGATCCGGTTGGCCCGCGCCGTGTCGTAGCTGGCCTGGGATTGCAGCACGTCGGTCTTGTCCGACAGGCCCACATCGAAGCGTTCGTTGGACTGGTCCAGCTGGCGCTTGAATGCGGCTTCCTCAGCTTTGGTCGCGGCCAGGTTGTCCTGCGCGCGCAGCACGGCGAAGTAGTTTTGCGCGGTTTGCAGGATCAGGTTCTGTTCAGTGGCCGACAGCTCCAGCGCTGCCTGTTCGTTGACCGCTTCGGCGGCCTGCAGCTGGAACCAGCGATCAGCGCGGAAGATTGGCTGGGCCAGGGTTGCGCTCCATGAATTGCCGCTGCGGTTGGAGGTGATGGAGGGCTCGTCCAGCTTGGTGCGGGTGTTCATCATTTCGGCATCGGCCGACAGGTTCGGCAGCAACCCGGCGCGGGCCTGCGGTACCACTTCGCGGCGGGCGCCATAATCGGCGCGTGCTGCTGCCAGGTCGGCGTTGTTGTCTACCGCTTCCTGATAAACGCTGACCAGGTCGGTTTTAACTGTCGGGAGCATATCCGCTGCCCAGACCATTCCGTTGGACGCACAAGACACGGCTATCGCCAGTGAGAGTTTGCGCAGCATAGAGGCAATCCTTGTACGAAATTTAATTACTGAACTGTTGAGTATCGAGCGATGGGCCAGTGTAGTGCCATGCGCACCCGGCAACAATCGCTCGGTGTGCCTTTCATCATCCGCGCATTTACCCGCTTGGCTTTGCCGACCACTCCAGTCTAGACTGCGCATGTTCTTGTCGGGGTGCCTTGAAGCAAAGGCTGAGATCGCAGAGGTGCGGATCCCGTTGAACCTGATCAGGTTAGCGCCTGCGTAGGGAACAAGATTGCTCGCCTTCCCGGGGAGCCTCTTGTGCCAGGTCCGGGAATGTCGCAGCTGCATGCAGCTTCAGGCACCCCCTATCCGGCACTGCACGCCTCCATGGGTGCGTCCGCGCTTTTCAGGTTCTCCCCGACATTCCACTGCTAGGAAGCCGTCTGGAGAGCCTGTGATGACCAAACAAGAAAAAGCGATCAACCTCAGCGAATCGGCACAAGTCGATCAGCAGTCCGTGCAACCGTTCCCGCGCTCGCGCAAAATCTATGTCGAAGGCTCGCGACCGGACATTCGCGTGCCCATGCGTGAAATCAGCCTGGACGATACCCCGACCGATTTCGGTGGCGAGACCAACGCGCCGGTACTGGTCTACGACACGTCGGGCCCGTACACCGACCCCAACGTCATCATCGACGTGCGCAAGGGCCTGGCCGACGTGCGTTCGGCGTGGATCGAGGCCCGCGGCGACACCGAGCGCCTGGGCGGGCTCAGCTCCGACTTTGGCCAGCAGCGCCTGAACGACGCCGAACTGGCCAAGTTGCGTTTCGCCCACGTGCGCAACCCGCGCCGTGCCAAGGCCGGCGCCAACGTCTCGCAGATGCACTATGCCCGCCAGGGCATCATCACCGCCGAGATGGAATATGTAGCCATCCGCGAAAACATGAAGCTGCAAGAAGCCCGCGCCGCTGGCCTGCTGAACGAGCAGCACGCCGGCCACAGCTTCGGTGCCAACATCCCGAAAGAAATCACCCCCGAATTCGTCCGCCAGGAAATCGCCCGCGGGCGCGCGATCATCCCGGCCAACATCAACCACCCGGAGGTGGAGCCGATGATCATCGGCCGCAACTTCCTGGTGAAGATCAACGGCAACATCGGCAACAGTGCCCTCGGGTCCTCGATCGAGGAAGAAGTGGCCAAGCTGACCTGGGGCATTCGCTGGGGTTCGGACACGGTCATGGACCTGTCCACCGGCAAGCACATTCACGAAACCCGTGAGTGGATCATTCGCAACTCGCCGGTGCCAATCGGTACCGTGCCGATCTACCAGGCCCTGGAAAAGGTCAATGGCGTGGCCGAGGACCTGACTTGGGAACTGTTCCGCGACACCCTGATCGAGCAGGCCGAGCAGGGCGTGGACTACTTCACCATCCACGCGGGGGTGCTGCTGCGCTATGTGCCGCTGACCGCCAAGCGCGTCACCGGTATCGTCAGCCGCGGTGGCTCGATCATGGCCAAGTGGTGCCTGGCGCACCACAAGGAAAACTTCCTCTACACGCACTTCGACGAAATCTGCGAAATCATGAAGGCCTACGACGTCAGCTTCTCGCTGGGTGATGGCCTGCGCCCTGGCTCGATCGCCGATGCCAACGACGCCGCGCAGTTCGGTGAACTGGAAACCCTCGGCGAGCTGACCAAAATCGCCTGGAAGCACGACGTGCAGTGCATGATCGAAGGCCCTGGCCACGTACCGATGCAGCTGATCAAGGAGAACATGGACAAGCAGCTGGAGTGCTGCGACGAGGCGCCGTTCTACACCCTCGGCCCACTGACCACCGACATTGCCCCGGGCTACGACCACATCACCTCGGGCATCGGTGCGGCGATGATCGGCTGGTTCGGTTGCGCCATGCTCTGCTACGTCACGCCCAAGGAACACCTGGGCCTGCCGAACAAGGATGACGTCAAGACCGGCATCATCACCTACAAGATCGCCGCGCACGCCGCCGACCTTGCCAAGGGCCACCCCGGCGCGCAGATTCGCGACAACGCCCTGTCCAAGGCGCGTTTCGAGTTCCGTTGGGAGGACCAGTTCAACCTGGGTCTGGACCCGGACACTGCCCGTGCCTTCCACGACGAGACCCTGCCGAAGGAATCGGCCAAGGTGGCGCACTTTTGCTCGATGTGCGGGCCAAAGTTCTGCTCGATGAAAATCACCCAGGAAGTGCGTGAATACGCCGCCAAGATCGAGGCCGTGGATGTAACGGTCGAGCAAGGTATGCGCGAGCAGGCCGAGCGTTTCCGCCAGGAAGGCAGCCAGCTGTACCACAAAGTGTAAGAACGTCATTTCCCTTTGTGGGAGCGGGCTTGCCCCGCGAATGCGTCAGCTGCGCCAACGCGTTCGGCAGGCCAGACGCCTTCGCGGGGCAAGCC
>NZ_JBWKXT010000063.1:0-34124 GCF_059423245.1 Pseudomonas sp. GW460-LB5 | reverse complement strand
GGGTTTGGGTGGGTATTCAGCAGATTGATTGCCCGCTCACACAGGGATTGCACAGCTTTCAAGGCCAGTGCAGTACCGGTAGGAGCAGCCTTGTGCTGCGAAGAGGCCATTGCAGCCGAAGATAGTCTTTAGCCTTACCGGCCTCTTCGCAGCACAAGGCTGCTGCTACAGGGCCTGTGTTTGACTGGAAATTATCGCCGGAGCAGGAAACAGAAACGCCCCGGGCAGGCCGGGGCGTTCTGGAGATCACATGCAGTGGGGAGTGTTCAGATCAACGAATACCCGACTGGCGCAACGCCGCAGGCTGGAAGTCCGCCTTGCTGGCACTGAAGCCAAAATCGTAGGCGCGCTTCTCTTCGTTTTTCATGCCCAGGGCCAGGTAACGACCCGACTGCAGGTCGTAGATGGTTTCCAGGGTGTACCAAGGCACCTCTTTGTTGTAATACGGCTGGGAATGGGCTTCGGACACGCGCCACAGTTGGCCACGACCGTCGTACTGGTCGATCACTGCGGCCTGCCAGGTGTCTTCGTCGATGTAGAAGTCACGCTTGGCGTAGATGTGCCGCTGGCCCGGCTTCAGGGTTGCGACCACATGCCAGACGCGGCGCAGTTCGTAACGGGAAAGGTCCTGGTTGATGTGCCCGGCCTTGATGATGTCGGCGTACTTCAGCTTGGGGTCATCCAGCTTGAAGGCGTTGGAGGCGATGTACAGTTCCTTCTTGCCTTCCAGCTTCCAGTCGTAGCGGTCCGGCGCACCGTTGAACATGTCCAGGTTGTCCGAGGTACGCAGGCCGTCGGCGGCGGTACCCGGGCCGTCGTACGACACTTGCGGCGCCTGGCGCACGCGACGCTGGCCGGCGTTGTAGATCCACGCCTTGCGCGGCTCCTTCACCTGGTCGAGGGTTTCGTGCACCAGCAGCACGGTCCCGGCCAGGCGCGCTGGCGCGGTCACTTCCTGCTTGAAGTAGAACAGGATGTTGCCCGGGTTTTTTGGGTCGTAATCCTTCATCCTGTCGCGGAACACGAACTGGTCGGAGAAATAAACCGGGCTGAAAGAGCCGTTCTGCTGCGGCGTGGCCTGGATCACCAAGCGGCTGACACTGCCCCCCCGGTAACGGGTGATGTGGTTCCAGATCACTTCCAGGCCGTTTTTCGGGATCGGGAACGGCACCGCCGTGTCGAAGTTGTTCAAACCGTTGCCGCCTTCCGTCAGCGTGGTCTGGGTGGCGTTTTTCTTGATGGCAGCGAACACGTCCGCAGGTACCGTGGAGCCGCGATGGGTTTTGAATACAGGGATCTTGAAGGTATCCGGGTAGCGCTTGAGCATGGCCATCTGGCCCGGCGAAAGCTTGTCCTTGTACTGCTCGGCGTTTTGCGCAGTGATGGTGAACAGCGGCTTTTCACTGCCATACGGGTCGGCCAGGAAACCCTTGCCGTCGACGCTGCCCGCACTCTTCGACAGCGGCTCCCAAGGGCCGATCGAGCCATCGGCATTGCCAGCCTTTTCAGCCCCCATCGGGGTCAGGGTACTGCCCAACTTGGCCGCTTCGTCGGCGGATACCGCAGCCATGACGCTGGTCGCCAGCAGGGACAGGCCCAGTACACCGGCTTGCAGCAGACTTCTGGTCTTGTTCATGTCGTGTCGTCCTGGATCTGTGTGCTTAGAAGTTCACGCCGAAGCTGAGCGCGACGAAGTCACGGTCATCCACGGTGCTGTACTTGCCATCGAAGAAGTTGGTGTACGACAGGCTCGCCGTGTAGGTGTTCTGGTACTCGGCGTCCAGGCCCAGGCTGACTGCCTTGCGCCCTTCCTCGAAGTTGGCACCAGGGCCTGGCGAATAGCCGGAAACGTCATGCGACCAGGCCACGCTGGGCTTGAGGTTGACCCCGGCGAAGACGTCGTTGTAGTCCCAGATGACCCGGGCGCGATACCCCCAGGAGGTGCTGGTGGTATAGCCGTCGTTCTCGCATTTGCGATTCAGGTTGGTGGTGGACGCCCCGGCCCCTGCGCCGGCGATGGTGCTGGTATTGAGTGCCTGGCAGGTGTCCGCGCCGCCGGTGGCAGGCAGCGGGCCGGGCCCGAAGACCGGGTCGCGGCCATAGCGGGTCTCGCGGGCGTTCTCCAGGCCACCCACGTGGGTGACCCCCACTTCGCCCACCACTGTCATGCGGCTGGCGCCCATGACCTGGTCAAAGAAGTGCGTCAGAGTGGTCTGGAACTGAGTGATTTCCTTGCGACGGTAGCCGTGCAGGTCTTGCCCGGGGGTACCGGTGAGCAGCGAAGCGTTGCTCAGTGCGCCACCAATCGGACGCACACCCGCGAACAGGATATCGGTGGTATTCAGCTGCACGGGGGCGTTGGGGCGATAGCTGACTTCACCGCTCCAGGCCGTACCCGTGGGCAGCGTAGTGGAGAAGCTCAGGCCGTACAGGCGAATGTCCTCGGGGTACTCGACGAAGTATTCGGAGTTACCGGCCACAATCAGCGGAGCCAGCGCCCGCAACTGTGCAGGCAGCGCGCTCAGGCCGGCGAACACCGACGGTGGGGCACCGGTGGCGCTGAAGATCGGCGCGCGGCTGTGGTAGTTCATGAAGTAGGCACCGAACTCGGTGTCCAGCGGGTCGAACATATAGCGCAGTGCCACGCCGAACTGGCCGCTGTCGCGGGCATCACGGTCGGCCCCGCGGCGCACCATTACCCCTTCCTCGTTGATGTTCACACCCCGCGTGGCGAGGAACTGCTGGGCCGCACCAGGCACCGTACGGCTGCTGTTGAGCACACGCAGGTTGTCGGTGCAGCCGTCGGCAATGATGTCCGGCTGGGAGAAGAACGTACCGCAGTTATCAACAACCGTCTGGTCCCACTCGATCTGGTAGAAGGCCTCTGCCGACAGGTTGTCGGTCAGGCTCTGCGAGATGTAGAACATGTTGACCGGGATCAGGCCTTCCTTGATCTCGGCCCCCGGGCGGCGGAACGCCGACACGTCGATGGGGTTGATCGAGTTGATGCCGCCGCCGATGAAGGTACTCTCACCCCAGCTCACCACCTGCTTGCCCAGGCGCACCGAGCCCGGCTGATCGCCGATGGAATAGTTGTGGTAGACAAAGGCGTCGAGCAACTGGGCCCCGGACGACTTGGCGCCCTCCTTGCGGCCAGAGTCGCTGATGTCCTTGAACTCGCGGCCTTCGTCCTTCAATTCGAAGTCGTACCAGTACTTGCCCCGCACGAACACGCCAGTATCGCCGTACTTGAGTTCAAGGTCGTGGATGCCCTTGAAGATCTTGGAGAAGGTTTCGCCCTTCTTGAAGTTCAGGTGGCCATCGTCAGAGGTCTGCGACAGGCCCTTGCCGCCGTTGTTCACCCCGATCAGGTTCTTGTTGGGGTTGGCCGTCGACCAGCTGGCGCCGATGGAGAGCGACGAGTCGAACTGCCCTTCGATTTCACCAATGTTGAAACTGACAGCGAAAGCAGGACTTGCGAGCGTGGAAGCAAGGCTGACGGCCAAGGGCAACTTGGCCCGGCGCCAGAACAGGTTTGCAGATTTCATCGACGCTACTCCATGTACTTTATTGTTATGGCAGTGAGTCCTTTCAAGAACGGCCCGAGCGACCGGTTTGCAGGTTTTCACCTGCGGCGACACGGCTTGCGCGTATCGCCCTCCCCCATTCCTGAAAATCCCCTGGCCCCGACTATAGCCAGCAAGGCACAGGCGCTTGATCCCTCTAAAGTGTGATTTGCGCTCCATGCCGCCAACTCGCTGCAGTGTTGTCCCGGTTGCGGGCTGGCAGAGCTCAAGGATGGCGCATTTCTGCCATTTGGCAAGGTGCCGAGGCCTCTAGCGTGCGGGTCGCGTTCTGACGCGCGCGACCCGCACGGCGTTTACAGCGTGGACAGGAACGCGCTATTGCTGGCCTGCCACTGGACGATGTCCTGGCGGATGCGTTTCTTGTCGAGCTTGCCGACACTGGTCTTGGGAATTTCAGTAACAACGGCGATCTGGCTAGGAATCGCCCACTTGTTGATGTGCCCTTGCTCGACAAATGGCTTGAGATGGTCCTTGAGCGCCTTGGCATCGATGGCCTGGCCGTCGCGCAGCACCAGCAAGGCGAACGGGCGCTCGCCCCACTGCGGGTCGGCCACCCCCACCACCGCCACTTCGCGCACGGCCGGGTGACGGCTGATCAGGTCTTCCAGGTCGAGCGAAGAAACCCACTCGCCACCGGTCTTGATCACATCCTTGATGCGATCACGAATGTCGATGTAGCCCATGCCGTCGAGGGTGGCGACATCGCCGGTGTGCAGCCAGCCCCCCTGCCACAGCTCCTTGCTCTTTTCCGGCTCCTTGAAGTAGCCCATGGTCAGCCACGGCGCGCGCAGCACCAGCTCGCCCTGGGTTTCGCCGTCTGCCGGCAGGAAGTTGCCGTCGCCATCGACAATGGCCGCCTCGACCAGCGGCACAGGCACACCGGCCTTGATGCGGTAGGTGACGCGCTCATCCTCGCTGCCGGCCTGCAGCTCGTCGTTCAGGTGCGCAGCGGAGATCAGCGGGCAGGTTTCGGACATGCCATACGCGGCAGTCAGCTGGATGCCACGCGCCAGGGCAGCCTGGTAAAGCGAACGGTTGAGCGAGCTGCCGCCAATGATGATCTTCCAGCCGCCGAAGTCCTGCCCTTGCGAGGTCGGGCAGTTGAGCAGCATCTGCAAAATGGTCGGCACGCAGTGGGAGAACGTGACCTTTTCTTCGCGCCACAGCTTGACCAGCATGTCTGGCTCGTAGCGCCCCGGGTATACCTGTTTCATGCCAAGCATGGTGGCAGCGTAGGGAATGCCCCAGGCATGTACATGGAACATCGGCGTGATGGGCATGTACACATCGTTGCTGCCCAGCAGGCGTACGCTGTCGATGCTGCCGGTGACCGAAGCTTCGGCCAGGGTGTGCAGTACCAGCTGCCGGTGGGTGAAGTACACACCCTTGGGGTTGCCGGTGGTGCCGGTGGTGTAGAAGGTGGTGGCCACCGAGTTTTCATCGAAATCCGGGAAATCGTAGCGGGGGCTGGCGGCTGCCAGCAGCTGCTCATACTCACCCACCAGGCCGGGCAGCTCGGCAGTCTTGTCCGGGCCATCGGTCAGCAGCAGGGTCTTGTCAACGGTGGTCAGTTGCCCGGCAATGGCCTGGTAGAGGCCGACAAAATCGCTGTTGACCAGCACCACGCGGTCTTCGGCGTGGTTCATGGTGTAGAGGATCTGCTCGGGCGACAGGCGCACGTTGATGGTGTGCACAATGGCGCCGATCATCGGGATGGCGAACATGCACTCCAGATAGCGGTGGCTGTCCCAGTCCATTACCGCCACAGTGTCACCGGCCTTTACCCCGGCCTCGGTCAGCACATTGGCCAGGCGCGCGATGCGTTCGTTGAGCTGTAGGTAGGTCAGGCGCAACTGGTCGCGGTAGACGATTTCGCGGGTTTTTTCATAACGGCTGCCGGACATCAAAAGGCGTTTGATCAGCAGCGGGTAGTCGTAGGCGCCCTCGGCGGGCTTGATGATGCGGGTCTGCAGCATGGGTATCCCTTTTCTGAAAAGCGGGCCGGAAAAGTCTGGGAACTACTGTAGTTCGCGAATGTGACGGCTAAATCAGCCGAAGGAATGATTTGGCTGCGCGGGGTATGAGTGGCATTGTCCGGGGGATGGATCATCCCTGCCCTGCCAACGGAGCCTTACTGATGCCCAGCCCGCGTCGCGCCGTGTTTCTCGATCACCAGTCCCTGGACCTTGGTGACCTCGACCTTTCCCCGCTACGAAGCCAGTTCGATGAACTCGAGCTGTTCGATGCAACCCGCCCTGACCAGGTAAGCCAGCGTCTGCAGGGCGCCGTGGCGGTGGTCAGCAACAAGGTCATGCTCGACGCCGCGACCCTGGCCGCCAACCCACAGCTCAAGCTGATTCTGGTCGCTGCCACCGGCACCAACAATGTCGACCTGGCAGCAGCGCGAGCCCAAGGCATCACGGTATGCAACTGCCAGGGCTATGGCACACCGTCCGTCGCGCAGCATACCCTCGCCCTGCTGCTGGCCCTGGCCACTCGCCTGTGCGACTACAACCAGGCGGTAGCCGACGGCCAGTGGGCCAAGGCCAGCCAGTTCTGCCTGCTGGACTTCCCCATCGTCGAGCTGGAAGGCAAAACCCTCGGCCTGCTCGGCCACGGCGAACTGGGCGGCGCAGTGGCGCGGCTGGCCGAAGCGTTCGGCATGCGCGTGCTCAGCGGGCAAATACCTGGCCGCCCGGAGCGCGCCGACCGCCTGCCGCTGGACGAACTGCTGCCACAAATCGATGCCCTGACCCTGCACTGCCCGCTGAACGAGCACACCCGGCACATGCTCGGCGCCCGCGAACTGGCCCTGCTCAAGCCCGGTGCCCTGGTGGTCAACACCGCCCGTGGCGGCCTGATCGACGAGCAGGCACTGGCCGATGCCCTGCGCAGTGGCCACCTGGGCGGCGCGGCCACCGACGTGCTGAGCGTGGAGCCGCCGGTCAACGGCAACCCGTTGCTCGAACCCCGCATCCCGCGGCTGATCATCACCCCGCACAGCGCCTGGGGGGCAGTGGAGTCGCGCCAACGCATCGTCGGCCAGCTCAGTGAAAACGCCCAAGCCTTCTTCGCCGGTCAGCCGCGCCGCGTGGTCAGCTGAGCGGGGCGCCCGCCTCTGCTACACTGCGCCACTTTTTCAGGAGGCGTCGTCCATGGACCCGCGCAGTGAAGTATTGCTCCGCCAGGCAGAGCTGTTCCAGGGCCCGCTGCTGATCGCCGGCGCCCCCGCTGATGGCCTGCTCGGCCAATTGCCGCAGGCCCAGGCCTGGACATGGCATGCGGGCGATCACGCCATGCTCGAAAGCCGCTTTGCCGGTCGCAGCCACTATGGTGTCGAGCCACCCGAGGTGGCCTTCGACAGCGCCGTGCTGTTCCTGCCCAAGTCCCGTGAACTGGCTGCCTACCTGCTCAATGCCCTGGCGTCGCGCCTGGCCGGCGGTGAGCTGTACCTGGTTGGCGAAAAACGCGGCGGCATCGAAGGCGCGGCCAAACAGCTGCAGGCCTTTGGCAGACCGCGCAAGCTGGACAGCGCCCGGCACTGCCAGCTGTGGCAAGTCACGATCGAGCAGGCGCCCGTGGCCAAACCGCTGGAAAGCCTGGCCGAACGCTTCGAGCTGGCCCTGGAGGACGGCCCGTTGCAAGTGGTCAGCCTGCCTGGCGTATTCAGTCATGGGCGCCTTGATCGCGGTACGGCCCTGCTGCTCAAGCACCTCGACGGCCTGCCGAGCGGGCATGTACTGGACTTTGGCTGTGGCGCCGGGATATTGGGCGCAACGGTCAAGCGCCGCTATCCGCAAAGCCGGGTCACGCTGCTTGACGTGGATGCCTTCGCCGTCGCGGCCAGCCGCCTGACGCTGGCTGCCAACGGCCTGGAAGGCGACGTTATCAGCGGTGATGGTATCGACGCGGCCCCCACCGAACTGAGCCTGATTTTGAGTAACCCGCCGTTTCACACCGGGGTGCACACCAACTACCAGGCTTCGGAAAATCTGCTGAAAAAATCGGCCGTTCATCTGCGAAAAGGCGGTGAAATGCGCCTTGTTGCCAACAGCTTCCTGCGCTACCAGCCGCTGATCGAAGGGGCGCTGGGCAACTGCCAGGTGCGCGACGACGCTGACGGTTTCCGTATCTATCAGGCAACACACGGATAAAAACAGCGCTTGCCGAAAGCGTTTTGCCTAGGCAGAATCCGCACCGTCCTAGGGGAGTAGTCTCCCGCGAGCACCCTGCTCGCCCGGTACGCGTCAACATACTTGGTCAACAGACCATGGCGCGTGCGACCCACCATGCCAGCACGCATGGAGAGATCCGCAAAGACGGATCCAGGGTTTGACAAGACCTATGACACGCACACCTTACCCGGGGCGGGGAGGCTGTACGTGTCATAGCCGTGTCGACCCGCCCCCGTAGGAATCCTGATGCTGGAATCTCTGTTGGTCCCCACCGCTATCGTTGCCCTCGCCGAAATCGGCGACAAGACGCAACTGCTCGCGCTCATTCTCGCTGCCCGCTTCCGCAAGCCGTGGCCGATCATCGCCGGCATCATCGCCGCCACCCTGGCCAACCATGCTGCGGCCGGTGCCGTGGGCGCCTGGTTCGGCAGCTTTTTCAGCGACTCGGCATTGCACTGGATCCTCGCCGCGAGCTTCACCGCCACTGCGCTGTGGACCCTGGTGCCGGACAAGATGGATGATGACGAGAACCCGGCGCGCCGCTTCGGGCCGTTCCTGACTACGCTGATCGCGTTTTTCCTGGCCGAAATCGGTGACAAGACCCAAGTCGCCACCGTCATGCTGGCGGCGCAGTACCCGCACCTGATCATGGTCATTATCGGCACCACGCTGGGCATGCTGATTGCCAACGTGCCGGTGGTTCTTGCGGGTAACTTTGCAGCAGACAAACTGCCGTTGACCCTGATCCGTCGCCTGGCGGCCACAGCGTTCTTCGTGCTGGCAATTGTGGCCGTGTACTCGGCGATGAAAGCCAGTGGCTGGGTTGGCTAAATGCTGAAGGGGCCGCGCTGCGCCCCAATCGCCAGCAAGCCAGCTCCCACGAACGCACCGGCCTCAAGCCATGTGCAGTACATGTGGGAGCTGGCTTGCCGGCGATTGGGCTGCAAAGCAGCCCCCTTGCGGTCTTACTGCTTTGCCGCCTGATACAGCGGCATCACCTTCGGAATCGCCGCCTGCAGCGAAGCAATACGGCTCGCGGATGCCGGGTGAGTACTCATGAACTCGGGCGGTGCACCTTCGGAAGCCTTGCTCATCTTGTTCCACAAGGTGATCGCGGCATTCGGGTCGTAACCGGCACGCGCCGACAGCTCCAGGCCGATCAGGTCGGCCTCGTTCTCGTTGGCCCGGCTGTTGGGCAGGGTCATGGCGTAGTTCACCACCGTGTCGGCCATGGCCATGCTGCCTTGGCCGAGGCCGAAAATGGCGCCGGCACCCTGGCGGGCCATTTCCACGCCATACGCCTTGGACATGGCCTCGCGGCTGTGCTCACGCAAGGCGTGGGCAATCTCGTGCCCCACCACTGCGGCAATTTCCGCATCGGTGAGCTTGAGCTGATCGATCAGCCCGGTGTAGACGATGATCTTGCCGCCCGGGCCGCAGTTGGCGTTGAGCTCGTCGCTTTTGATGACGTTTACCTCCCAGTTCCATTGCGCGGCATCCGGGCGGAACTTGGGCGCCTGGGCGATCAGGCGGCTGGCGATCGCCTGCACACGCTTGGCATCGGCGCTGGACTTGTCGAGCACACCCTTGCTCGATGCCTCACCCAGGGTCTGCTGGTAAGACTGGGCGTACATCTGGTTGACCTCATCGGTCGAGAGCATGCTGAACATGTACTGCTGGCGCTCGACGCCAACGGCACCGCCGCTGGTGGTGTTCACTGCCTGGCAGCCGGCCAGCAGGATGCCAGCACTGAGCAGGCTGACGACAAAAGACTTACGCATGAAAACACTCCCTTTTTACATGCGCCGTATCCTAGGCCGAGTCGCCAGTGCCCGCTATAGCCGTAGGGAAGATTCTTCACATCCGGGTACACCTGCGCTCGCACTTACGTGACCCGCGGGCTTTCGCACACTGCAGCACGCCGGCGTTTCACCGGCATACCATTCCCACCTGTCAATGTTCGGCACCTTCCGTATGTGCCGTGCAACTGGAAAATTGCCCGACCGCGTGGTCTCCCAGGTGAATGGTGGAGGGGTCGGGGTCAGGTAAAGGCAGCCGCAAATCTCGAATGGCATCTAGCGTGCGCTGCGTTGGGTGCCAACCCCAACGAATAAAGAATGGTGTGAGATCGTGCTGCGCAGCCAGTGCGGTGGTAACCATGAAGTAATGGCGATATTGAGCATCACCCTGGCCGGAGTCACTATTGCCTCTTAAACGGGTTTCACGGTGCAGCCGATGAAAAAACGCGTCGCCGTAAGCGATCCGCAGTTGCTCCCACATGACAAGGCAGACGAACGGGCCATTATCTTCAAACTTTTTGTTCGGATCAGTATTGTTCAAGAAGGCATGAGCTTCGCTATCATAACGCACCGCGCTTGAAGGTTTGCCCTGCGAGCGCTCAACCGCAAGAGAAAATATATTGACGGAGTTTTCAGTCAACGCATTAGCGCTCCAGGCAATCTGGTGCTGCATATGACCCAACTCATGCCAGATTCCCCAGTCGCCGCGCACACCGTCGGGAGTCAGTAGCGACCTGCCGTATTGCGGTAAACTTATTCGATAGTGAGTGGCATTAGGGTTGCCACTTTCCTTCTCCGAGACCAATATGCGCAGCGGACTGGGTGGTTCTTGTTCCGCACCATAACCGATTGCACCGATTTCATTTTCTACTCTTAGAATTTCTTTGTATTCATCCAATACATCCGAGGGGTTGTTATTCCTATAGTCATAAGCCGTTTCCCACCATGCGGTTATAACAACTTTATCACTCATGAGCTGCACTGGCGCTCGTCCATCCCCCTTGGCATCCTCAAGCATCTGGTCCCACTGATCTACGGACGTTTCACCTTGTATGAATACAGGTACTCGATGTGAGTCAACAATACATTCAAAATTGATCGTTACCTCCTCGACGGTCGGGCCCAACCCATCAGGTACTAACCGCACCCATAACAACCCTCCTTCCGGATCAGTTACGGCCCCAGGGAATTCGCGCATTTCATAGGTACGAGGGCTTTCAGTCTCAGAGCCTTGGGTATTGAAGCCGGGAGTTCCGACGAGGAGTTGCATTTTCACATTTGCCCTTGGCGGAAGCGAGCATTGATAACGGACATGACCTCTGGGCTCGAGGAAGATGCCCGTGGGCTGAAAATCAGCATAACCAAACCAACGCCCAAAGATTCTTTTATCTGAATCCGTCGAAGGTAAAACTTTGAATTTCGTGAGTGCAGAAGAAACAGCAGGTTTTTCCTGGCCTGACAATATATTATTTTTCATCATTAACCCTCTCAACGGCTGCACCAAACAAGTACGATCAACCTTATGGCGGGCCCTGGAGGTGGTCAACTAGCAGAAATACTAGGCGTTATAAGCAGTCCACTACAGTCATAACGGCGTCAAACACTCCGGCGCATCCAGTTTCGGGTCATTGACGAAATTGGCCAAGGCCCGCTCTCGCAATGTTGCCGAGGGGCTGGCCAGCAACTCGTGCAAGCGGGTGATCGGCGTATCCGGGTCAAGCCACGCCGCCTGCGCGGCCTCGTCCAGTATCAGCGGCCGACGCTGGTTCATGGCTGCCTGGGTCACCACAGCACAGCTCAGCCACACTTGGTCCTGCACCGGATAGGCCTCCCACACCGCTGCAAAATACAGCGACGAGCCCTCCCCCGGGGTCAACCAGTACGGGCGTTTACGCACGCTGCCACGCCACTCGTAAAAGCCGTTGGCCGGCATCAGGCAGCGACGCTGGCGAAAGGCATCGCGAAACATCGGCTGCTCGGCCAGGGTTTCGGCGCGGGCGTGGGCAGGTGTGCGGGACAGGTCAGTGAGCCAGGCCGGGGTAAGCCCCCAGCGCGCCTTGGCCACTTGCTGCTGGCCCTCGAGCTGGCGCTGGATCAGCACCGAAGCCCCGGGTGAAATGTTCCATTGGGCCGGCTGGCCTTGGGGGAAGCCAGGCAGGCTGGCAAGCGCCTGGGGCCAGCGAAACAGGGCATAACGTCCACACATGGGCGAATTCAGAACCTAGCAGATCAAGGTACCGGGGAAGCTCTCCGGTTCGTCGCCAACCAGTGGCTGGGCATCATTGTACGCATCGATCAGCTGCCGTGCGTACTCGGCCTGCTCATCCGCCACCGCAAGCCCCAACAGACCTTGCAGGGGCAGTTCGCCTACGCCCCCCATCAAGTCACGGCCCACCAGCTGCACGTTGATGCCCTCACTGGCCAGCATACCGAGCAGCATTTCGGCCTCGAGCAGGTTTTCAGGTTCGTAGATCCGTCGCATCAGTCATTCTCACCGAAGACATCCAGCATCCATTCCTCGCCATGCACCTGCAGCAAGAAGCGGACAGGCTTGCAGCACACCTGACAGTCCTCGAAGTACTCCTGATCGCCACCGGACAGATCCACCGTGGTTTCGACTTCTTCGCCACAATAAGGGCAATCGTAGTTGGCAGTTTCCAGCATCGCGGCCTCCGGGGTGACTTATGCGTATAATTGCCGGTCTGTTTACAGGGCCTGTGTATGTCCGAGCCGTTTTTCGGAGCCCGCCCCTACCTATTACCCTAGCCGTTTCCAACAAGAGAGCATGATGGGCGAATTCGATGCCATCCGACCGTACGACGACGCTGAGGTCCCTGCCGTCCTGGCACGCCTGCTCAGCGACCCGGCATTCCTCGATATCCTCACCCACTTCCGCTTCCCGCGTGCGGCCGGTGCTCTCGGCTGGTTGCTCAAGCCGCTGATTGCCCGCCGCCTGCGCAAGGAGTTTGCCGGCGTCACCTGCGTTTCGACCTTGCAGGACAAAGTCGAGTACTACGTCGACCAGACCATCGACCGCGCCACCGACGGCGTTACTTATTCGGGCGTGGAACAGCTCAAGGCAGGCACCGCCTACCTGTTCCTGGCCAACCACCGTGACATCGTCATGGACCCGGCCTTTGTCAACTACGCGGTGTACCACGCAGGCTTGCCCACCCCGCGCATTGCCATTGGTGACAACCTGCTGCAAAAGCCCTTTGTCAGCGACATGATGCGCCTGAACAAAAGCTTCATCGTGCACCGCTCGATCAGCGGGCGCCGCGAGAAGCTGGCGGCTTACCAGTTGCTCTCGGCCTACATCAACCACTCGATCCGCAACGACGCCACATCGATCTGGATCGCCCAGGCCGAAGGCCGCGCCAAGGACGGTGACGACCGTACCGATTCGGCGATCCTCAAGATGTTCCACATGAGCCGTAAGGACGAGCCGTTCGGTGCGGTGATCCAGAGCCTCAACCTGACGCCGGTGTCGATCAGCTACGAATATGATCCGTGTGACCAGGCCAAGGCCCGCGAGCTGTACATCCGCGCCACTACCGGTACCTACACGAAGGCACCAGGCGAGGATGACAACAGCATCGCCAAGGGCATTACCGGCTACAAGGGCCGCGTGCACATCAACTTCACCGCGCCGGTGACCGCGTACCACGAGGATACCAAGCAGCTGGCAGCGGAAATCGACCGGCAGATCCTTGGCGGTTACCGCCTGTTCCCGGTGCACTACCTGGCCTATGCGATGTGGGAAGGCAAGGACGAAGCGTTGCAGGTGCCGAGTGCCGAGAAGGTGTTCCCGGCGGACGAGCTGGCCAAGGCCAAGGAAGAATGGCAGCGTCGGCTGGATGCCTGCCCCGAAGAGCAGCGGCCTTACCTGGTGCTGCAGTATGCGACGCCAGTGCGTAACCAGTACCAGGTCAGGCAGCAGGCACCTGTAGCCTGATCGATCCCGGGGGCTGCGTTGCAGCCCAATCGCGACACAAGGCCGCTCCCACAAGGAGTACGCAATTCCCTGTGGGAGCGGCCTTGTGTCGCGATGGGCCGCAACGCGGCCCCAATGGTTCTCAGACCCAGGTACTGAACCAGGACAACAGCAACGCCATCGCCAGGCACGAAAAACCAAGAATGTAGAAGTAGCGTGGCACCCGCAGGTCGAACGCGTCCACCACCCCCTCCTCCACAGCCATGTATTCGCGGGTCTCGGCCTCGCGTCGCCGGGCACTGTGCAGCAGCAACCCGCCGGGGCAGGTCAGCAGCAGCGCCAGCAGGTTGATCAACTTGGTGGGATGGGCGGCCAGAACCCCCCAGAGCACTTGCAAGGACATCACGCAACCTCGGTGTGAGAAGCGGCAAAGGCCCGCATTCTACCCAACTCGCTGCCCCGCGCCCGGTATGGGCGACAAACTGTCATTAAATTTCATCTGTCATCCGCTCGTCATCTGAACAGGCCACCCTGTCGGCCTTTCATGACCCGGAGCTTGTTCATGTTGCACGCCGAAAACCAGGACCGCCTCTACCTCGTTGCCCAGAGCGATGAACAACAGGCTTTGATCGATGGTTTTGCCATCAATGTGCAGGACCGCCAGTGGCTGGTCTACTGTGCGTTGGGCGGGCATGTGCATGAAGATTTGCCGGAGGTGGATGCCGGGACGGGCTTCAGCTTGCTGGATTTCTACGTAGAAGCAGCGTAAGCCTGAACCGGCCTCTTCGCGGGTGAACCCGCTCCCACAGGGACCGCACCGGATCCGAGGCCTGCGCTGGACCTGTGGGAGCGGGTTTACCCGCGAAGAGGCCAGCACAGGCAACAAAAAACCCGCTACCTGACACAGGGAGCGGGTTTTTTCATGCAGCCAAACGCTTACTGGCCCAGCACCTGCCCGATGGTCGGGTCTTTGAACAGGCGGGTCAGGGCATCGCTCAGCACATCGCCCACCAGCTGGGTGTTGGTGTCCTGGTTCGGCGCCATGCCGAAACGCTGGTCCAGCGAAGCGCCGTAACGGCCGCTGTAGCTACGGCCGCCATTGCGCACGTCGGCACGGAACGTGGCGCCGATGGTGGCCTCGGTCACGTACAGGTTGTCTTTGGGCGACTGATATTTCAGCTCGGCCAGGGTCACGGTCAGCTGGGGTGCACCAGAGGCGTTCGGCGTAGGGGTGAAGCCGAGCAGGCGCACAGCAGCTTCGGCCTGGGCCTGCAGCTTGGGCACCACGTCATTACCGCTGACGCTGATGGTGCTGGTCTCGGGGTACATGCCACCACGGGTACCCAAGGATTGCGAAGGCCGGCCGTCAACCACCCGGACCACGACCGGCTGGCCGTGGCCCACCGGGGCGAGCTGAGCCTTGAGCGTGGGTTGCGGGTTAAGTTGTTGCGGGCTGTGGGCACAACCGACCAGGCTGAGGCTGGCCACGGCGATCAAACCGAACAACAGACGTTGCAACATGCGCGTTTCTCCAGAAAATGCGGCAAAGGCCCACAGTATACCTAGCCAGGCACAGACCAGTCATCGGCCCGACCCGCTTGTCACAATCGTTTCATGGCCACGCCCTTATCCTTGCGCCAAGCCCTCACGCAAAGGACTCGCCGCCATGGCCTCGCTCTGGACTCTGCTCTTCCAACGCCCGCGCCACACCGCCTACGCCCGCCTCGATGCTCAAGGCAAATGCCTGGCCTTCAAGCAATGCAGCCAGGTACCGAGCGGCAGCGGCTGGGTCCAGGTCAGTGAAATCCAGCTGGCCTGGCTGGGTCGCGAACTGCCCGCCGACGCCAGGGTTTGCGCCCGCGCAAGCCGCCGCTGGCACCATCGCATCCTCGCGGCCTGACAAACGCTGCAATAAAAACCACGAATGGCGACATTTCTGCCCGCGACATCGCTATAATCTCCCCCCGATTATAAGGACGTCTCCTGATCGGGCCCCGCACTCGCCGATTGACCCCGGCAACTTCACCGCTTCGCCCACAGAGAGCCTTCCACTCAGGTCTTGCATCGGCTGTCGTGCCTGCTTTTCCGGCCCTTCACACTGCATGAACCTGCGGGTTGCCATCGCGCAGTCCCCTTTTGAGGTTCACGTCTCCAAAAGAGCGTGAAAAAACGGTTTTCACAACTTCACAAGAGTGTGGCGAGCAAATGAACAGTCTGGCATGTGCAAAAGCGGCAGATGTGTCCCGAACAGCCCTGAACAGGCGGCAACTGCGCTCATCCCGTATGAGTGTCTGAACCGTTCCATAACGCACGCACGACACCTTGACCATAAGTCGAATTGCCGCACCCGTGGCAAACGGCGTTCAATAGCTGAACCCGAAGACTGATTGGCGGTGTCCGCGGAAGTTGCAAGAACTGCGAAAAGTCGGACATGGCGACCCTGGCTACCCCAGGTCCTATGCTGTCAATTAGGTAGCTGTAGATTGTGGAGACGCGTTAAATGGCGCAGAACGAATCGGTTGATGTAGTACTGGTAGGCGCGGGCATCATGAGTGCCACCCTGGCCGTACTGCTGAAGGAGCTTGACCCGACCCTGAAGCTTGAGGTCGTCGAGGCGATGGACTCCGGAGCCGCGGAAAGCTCCAACCCCTGGAACAACGCAGGTACCGGCCACGCTGGTCTGTGCGAGCTTAACTACACGCCCCAGGCCGCCGATGGCAGCATCGACATCAAGAAGGCCGTGCACATCAACGCCCAGTTCGAGGTTTCGCGCCAGTTCTGGGCTTACCTGAGCAAGAAGGGCAACTTCGGCTCGGCGCGTGCATTCATCAACCCTGTCCCGCACCTGAGCTACGTCGAGGGTGACAAGGGTGTTTCCTTCCTCAAGAAGCGCTTCGAGCTGCTCAAGCAGCACCATGCCTTCGCCGAGATGGAATACACCGAAGACAAGGCGGTGATGAACGACTGGATGCCGCTGATGATGCCTGGCCGCCCAGCCGACCAGCACATTGCAGCTACCCGTGTAGCCAAAGGCACCGACGTCAACTTCGGCGCCCTGACCAACAAGCTGCTCAAGCTGCTGGGCGACTCGCCGGACGCGCAGGTGAAGTACAGCAAGAAGGTCGTCGGCCTGCGCCGTAACGGCAGCGGCTGGACCGTGAGCATCAAGGACGTCAACAGCGGCGGCAGCCGCGAAGTCGACGCTCCCTTTGTCTTCCTCGGTGCCGGTGGCGCGGCCCTGCCGCTGCTGCAGGCGTCCGGCATCCCGGAAAGCAAAGGCTTCGGCGGCTTCCCGGTCAGCGGCCAGTGGCTGCGTTGCGACAACCCGGAAATCGTCAAACAGCACCAGGCCAAGGTCTACAGCCAGGCCGCCGTGGGCGCCCCGCCGATGTCGGTACCGCACCTGGATACTCGCGTTGTGGACGGCAAGACTTCGTTGCTGTTCGGCCCGTACGCCGGTTTCACCACCAAGTTCCTCAAGCACGGTTCGCTGATGGACCTGCCGCTGTCGGTGCGCATGGGTAACATCGGCCCGATGCTGGCCGTGGCCCGTGACAACATGGACCTGACCAAGTACCTGGTCAGCGAAGTGATGCAGTCGATGGAGCAGCGCCTGGAAGCCCTGCGTCGCTTCTATCCGCAGGCCAAGGCCGAAGACTGGCGCCTGGAAGTGGCTGGTCAGCGCGTGCAGATCATCAAGAAGGACCCGAAAAAAGGCGGTGTGCTGCAGTTCGGTACCGAGCTGGTCTCGGCCCAGGACGGCAGCCTGGCCGCACTGCTCGGTGCCTCGCCAGGCGCTTCGGTGACCGTGTCGATCATGCTGGAACTGATCGAACGCTGCTTCCCCGAGCAGGCCAAGGGTGCCTGGGCTGCCAAGCTCAAGGAAATCTTCCCGGCGCGCGAGAAAACGTTGGCAACCGATGCTGCCCTGTACCACAAGATCAGTGCCGAAAACGACGTGGCGCTGGACCTGGTGGAAAGCAGCCCGGCGGCCAAGCATTACGCCTGAACCGACCGGTAACGAAAAAACGCCCCTCGGGGCGTTTTTTTGTGCCTGGATCTCTATCAACCGCGGGCGCGGTCGATGATCTCGATGTACTCAGGCGCATTGCGCTGGTCGGCGATCTGCTCAACGAAGGTTTTACCGTGCTCGTCCTTGCCATCCAGGTCCAGGCCAGCTTCGACAAAGAAGCCGACAAAGCGCTCGAAATCGTCTACGCGCAGCCCACGGTAGGCCTTGACCAGCTTGTGCAGCGACGGCGAGGTCACACCATCGGCCGGTTCGAACTGAAGGAACGACTTGATGTAGTCGTCGCTGATTTCGTCGCCGATTACCTGTTTCTTGTCTTTACGCATTGCCGACTCCAACTGGACCATCACGGGATTTCGAAGGCCGGCAGTTTACCCCTCGCAGGCCGCGTGCCTCAACGCGTACGTACGGTACCAGTGTGCAGGTCGGCCCAGATGTGACCATTGCCGTAGGTGAGAAACTGCACATACAAGGTTTCGTTGCGTAGCAGGTCCATGATCACCCGGTAGTCACTGACCGGGTAATTCAGGCTCAAGGTGCGGCTTTTTTCGTCATACACAGGCTTCTTCAGGCTCTTGGCCGCTTCGCCATCGAAGGTCAGCAGCACCTGGGCGATGGTCGCACCTTTGCTCAATGGCTTTCCCTTCAGGCGCACCTGCAACGAAGAGGTGATCGGGATAGGCTGCTGGTCGGACTGGCGCTGGGCCCCCACCACCACCGAGTAATCGGTCACTTGCAGCAGTTGCTGGCCGGTCGGCGCTTCCTGGCGCAGTGACTGGTCGTCAGGCGGCAGGAACTGGCTGTGCAGCGGTGCGGCGGCCAGTGGCAGGCTGACCGCCAACAGGAGGGGAAGAATCGCACGCATGTGAGGCTCCTTGAATGAAGGAGCACTCTAGCATGCAGGGCGGCGCTTGATTACAGCCCCTTGACGGCGAAAATGCCGTTGGCATTGCGCCAGTAGCCTTTGTAATCCATACCGTAACCGAAGATGTAGCGGTCGACACACGGCAGGCCCACGTAGTTGGCCTTGAGGTCCGGGCTGGCCTTGCGGTCGTGGTCCTTGTCGATCAGCACCGCGGTGTACACCGAGCGTGCGCCGGCATGCTTGCAGAACTCGATGATGGCGCTGAGGGTGTGGCCTTCGTCGAGGATGTCGTCGACGATCAGCACATCACGGTCGATGAACGACACTTCCGGCTTGGCCTTCCAGAACAGCTCACCGCCGCTGGTCTGGTTGCGGTAGCGGGTGGCGTGCAGGTACGAAGCTTCGAGCGGGAACTGCAAGTGGGTCAGCAGTTTGCCGGAGAAGATAAGGCCACCGTTCATCACGCAGAACACCACCGGGTTCTTGTCGTGCAGGTCCTTGCAGATCTGCTCGCCGACGTTGGCGATAGCCGCTTCGACTTCGGCTTCGGTGTACAGGCAGTCAGCTTCACGCATGACTTGACGGATGTGCTCGAGATCGGCGGACATGGCGCTCTCCGGGGGTGCATTTTGGAAAAGCGGGCAAAGGTACGCATCCGCTCGTCCCAGATCAAGCATTTATGGACTAACGTCCAAAATGACCAGACGACAGCACAGGTTGAATAGATTAATCTAGCGCGGTTTTTTTGCCCGCCTTTCGGAGCCCCCTATGCCCACTCGTGAGATCCGCCACCCGCTGATCCGCCACAAGCTCGGCCTGATGCGCCGTGCCGATATCAGCACCAAGAATTTTCGCGAACTCGCCCAGGAAGTCGGCGCGCTCCTGACCTATGAAGCCACCCAGGACCTGCCACTCGAAACCTACGAGATCGACGGCTGGTGTGGCAAGGTGCAAGTTGAAAAAATTGCCGGCAAGAAGATCACGGTAGTCCCCATCCTGCGCGCCGGCATCGGCATGCTCGACGGCGTGCTCAGCCTGATCCCGGGTGCCAAGGTCAGTGCCGTCGGCGTTGCCCGCAACGAAGAAACCCTCGAAGCCCATACCTACCTGGAAAAACTCGCGCCGGACATCAACCAGCGCCTGGCCCTGATCATCGACCCGATGCTGGCCACCGGCGGTTCGATGGTCGCCACCATCGACCTGCTGAAAAAGGCCGGCTGCAAAGAGATCCGGGCCATGGTCCTGGTCGCCGCGCCAGAAGGCATCGACGTGGTGGAAAAAGCCCACCCGGACGTGAAGATCTACACCGCCTCGATCGATCAGCGCCTGAACGAACACGGCTACATCGTGCCGGGCCTGGGCGATGCCGGTGACAAGATCTTCGGCACCAAGCAAAAGGACGCCTGACCATGCAGGACGGCTTCAACGACCCGCTCTGGCGCCAGGTCGTTTCGGGCGCGCAGATGCTCTTCGTGGCATTTGGCGCGTTGGTGCTGATGCCACTGATCACCGGCCTCGACCCGAACGTCGCGTTGTTCACCGCCGGCATCGGCACGCTGCTGTTCCAGCTGGTTACCGGCCGCCAGGTACCGGTTTTCCTGGCCTCCAGCTTTGCCTTCATCACCCCGATCATCCTCGCCAAGGGCCAGTTCGGCCTGGCCGAGACCATGGGCGGCGTGATGGCTGCAGGTTTCGTGTACACCTTCATGGGCCTGATGGTAAAAATCAAAGGCACCGGTTTTATCGACCGCATGCTGCCGCCTGTGGTGATCGGCCCGGTGATCATCTCCATCGGCCTGGCCATGGCACCGATTGCCGCCAACATGGCAATGGGCAAGGGTGGGGACGGCGTTGCGTTGATGCCCTACAAGACCGCCATGCTGATCTCCATGCCAGCCCTGCTGACAACCTTGATCGTCGCCGTGTTCGGCAAAGGTATTTTCCGCCTGGTCCCGATCATCTCCGGCGTGCTGGTGGGCTTTGCCCTGTCGTTCGCCTTTGGCGTGGTCGACACGGCCCGGATAGCCGCCGCACCGTGGCTGGAAATCCCCAATTTCACCGCACCGGCGTTCAACTGGCAGGCCATCCTGTTCATCGTCCCGGTTGCCCTGGCGCCGGCCATCGAGCACATCGGCGGGGTGATCGCGGTCGGTAGCGTGACCGGCCGTGACTACCTGAAAAAGCCTGGCCTGCACCGTACCTTGCTAGGTGACGGCCTGGCCACCACGGCAGCCGGCCTGTTCGGCGGCCCGCCAAACACCACCTACGCCGAAGTGACTGGCGCGGTGATGCTGACCAAGAACTACAACCCGAAGATCATGACCTGGGCGGCGGTCTTCGCCATTACCCTGGCGTTCATCGGCAAGTTCGGCGCGCTGCTGCAAAGCATCCCGGTGCCAGTGATGGGCGGTATTCTGTGCCTGCTGTTTGGTTCGATCGCTGCGGTGGGCATGAACACCATGATCCGCCACAAGATCGACCTGGCCGAAGCGCGCAACCTGGTGATCGTGTCGGTAACCTTGGTGTTTGGTATCGGCGGCGTGCTGATCGGCAGCGGTGACGGCCCGGACGACTGGGGCCTGAAGGGCATCGCCCTGTGCGCCATCGTGGCGATTGCCCTGAACCTGATCCTGCCGGGTAATGATGGATGGAAGCACAAGCAGCTGGATGATCACTTGCCTTGATCCGGCTTTAACCCGAACCGCCCCTATCGCCGGCAGGCCCGCCCCCACAGGTACACCACAGGCTTCAGATACTGTGTTGCTCCTGTGGGAGCGGGCTTGCCGGCGACAGGGCCGGTACAGGCAGCCGCAATGTCAGGCCTTTTCGCACATCTGCGCCAGCACCCTCACCCACTCCGGGTGATCATTCAGGCATGGCACCAGCACCAGCTCCCGCCCGCCAGCCTCCACAAACTGTTCGCTGCCCCGCATACCGATTTCTTCCAGCGTCTCGATGCAATCGGCCACGAACGCCGGGCACATCACCAGCAACTTTTTCACACCGGCCTTGGCCAGCTCATCCAGCCGCGTCTCGGTGTACGGTTCGATCCACTTGTCCCGACCCAGCCGTGACTGGAACGATACCGACCATTTGCCATCCGGTATGCCCATGCTCTGCGCAAAGGCTTTGGCCGTAGCCAGGCATTGCCCGCGGTAACACACCGCACGCACCTCGGCGGATGCACCGTGACAGCAATCGGCGGTACGCAGGTCGTGCTTGCTGCCCTTCGGAAACAGCTTCTTCAAGTGCCGCTCGGGCAAGCCATGGAAGCTCAGCAACAGGTGGTCGTAATCCTGTTCCAGGTAAGGCCGGGCGCTGGCAGCCAGCGCCTCGATGTATTCAGGGTGCTCGTAGAACGGCTGCAGCACGCGCATCTGCAGCGGCAGCTGGCGTTCGTTGACCACCTGTTTGGCCAGCTCGACCACAGTGGTCACGGTACTGTCGGCAAACTGTGGATAAAGCGGTGCCAAGGTCACCTTGCGCACGCCTTGAGCTGCCAGGCGTTCCAGCACTTCGGGCAAGGCTGGCTGGCCATAGCGCATGGCAATCTCCACCGGGCCATGGGGCCAGTGCTCGACCATTGCGGACTGCAAACGGCGGGTCAGCACCACCAGCGGCGAGCCTTCCTCCCACCAGATCGAGCCGTAGGCATGCGCCGACTGCTCCGGGCGTTTGAGCAGTATCAGCGACACCAGCAAGCGCCGCACCGGCCAGGGCAGGTCGACAACATACGGGTCCATCAGAAACTGGTTGAGGTAGCGGCGCACATCGGCAACCGAGGTGGATGCCGGAGAACCCAGGTTGACCAGCAGCAGGGCGTGATCGGTCATGCAGCGTCCTATGTCAGAGGCGGCTGGACAGGTCGTCCAGGGCCGATTGCAGATCGTTGAAACGGAAGGTGAAGCCAGCCGCCAGCAAGCGTACCGGGCGTGCCCGCTGGCCGCCCAGCAGCAAGGTCGACATCTCCCCCAGGCCAGCCTTGAGCAACAATGACGGCACCGGCAGCAGCGCCGGCCGATGCAGGGCCCGGCCCAGGCGCCTGGCGAACTCACGGTTACGCACCGGCTCCGGGGCGCAGGCATTATAAGGACCGCTGGCATCCTTTTGCTGCAAGAGAAAATCAATCAGGGCGACCTGATCGTCTATATGGACCCACGGCATCCATTGCCGCCCATCACCCAATGGCCCGCCCAGCCCCAGCTTGAAGGGCACGCGCAGGCGCGACAAAAAGCCGCCATCGCTGGCCAGCACCAGCCCGGTGCGCACCAGCACCACGCGGATCCCCTGTGCCAGGGAGCGCTGGGCCGTTTCTTCCCAGGCAATGCACAACTGGCTGGCGAAATCTTCGCGTACCGGTGGCGAAGCCTCGGTCAGCTCGCGTTCGCCACCGTCACCGTACCAGCCCACCGCAGACCCGGAGATCAGCACGTCCGGGCGTTGCTCACGGGTGCCCAACCAGGTCAGCAATTGCTCGGTCAGGGTGACCCGGCTAGCCCACAGCAGGTTGCGCCGGGCAGCCGTCCAGGGCCGATCGGCAATCGGCGCACCGGCCAGGTTGACCACCGCATCAAGGTGATCGTCCGCCTCCAGTTGCTCCAGCCGGGCGATGCCACGCACGCCACTGCCACATATTTTCGCCACCTGTTCAGGTCGCCGGCTCCAAACCGTAAGCCGGTGCCCCTGGCCAAGCCAGTACTGGCAAAGATGCTTGCCAATCAACCCGGTGCCGCCTGTCAGCAATATATGCATGGCTGTGTCCTCGCAGAATGCGGCGGTGGTCTATTTTTAACATCAAGGCACTTTTTTGACCCGACGCTCTCGGATAAACATAGGCCAACCTGACCGCCAAAGCGGTATAACCTTATACAGAATTTCTGGATTGTACAGGTTTGCCTGACAGCGTAGTCTGCTAACAGCAAGGTTTGAAGAGGCCATCATGACAGTACCTATTGCCATCATCGGGGCCGGTATCGCCGGCTTGTCAGCCGCCCAGGCCCTACAAAAGGCCGGGCAATCCGTGCATCTGTTCGACAAAGGCCACGGCAGTGGCGGGCGCATGGCCAGCAAGCGCAGCGAGGCCGGCGCGCTGGACCTCGGCGCCCAGTACTTCACTGCCCGGGACCGGCGCTTCGTCGAGCAGGTGCAACAGTGGGTTGCCGCCGGCTGGGCCGAGCAGTGGAAGCCACAGCTGTACAACTACCGTGATGGCGAGCTCACTCCCTCCCCTGACGAACAGACCCGCTGGGTAGGCGTGCCACGCATGAGCGCCATTACCCGTGGCCTGCTCAAGGATGTGACGGTGAACTTCGGCTGCCGTATCGCCGAGGTGTTCCGTGGCAAGCAATACTGGCACCTGCAAGACACCGAAGGCTGCAGCCATGGCCCTTACAGCCGGGTGGTGATTGCCGTGCCGGCACCGCAGGCCACGCCACTTCTGGCCTCCACCCCAAAACTTGCCGCGGTGGCTGCGGGCGTGCAAATGGAACCTGTGTGGGCGGTCGCCCTGGCCTTCCAGACACCTTTGGACACCCCGATGCAAGGCTGCTTCGTGCAGGACAACCCGCTTGACTGGCTGGCCCGTAACCGCAGCAAGCCCGGCCGCGATGAGCAACTCGATACCTGGGTGCTGCACGCCACGTCTGACTGGAGCCGGCAGCACATCGACCTGCCCAAGGAAGAAGTGATCGAACAGCTGTGGGGCGAGTTTGCCGAGCTGGTCGGCTGCGTGGTGCCGGCGCCTAACTTCGCCCTGGCCCACCGCTGGCTCTATGCGCGCCCCAGCAGCAATCACGAGTGGGGCGCACTGGCCGATGCTGACCAAGGCCTGTATGCCTGCGGCGACTGGTGCCTGTCCGGGCGAGTCGAAGGCGCGTGGCTCAGCGGCCAGGAAGCGGCGCGCAGACTGCTCGAACACCTGGAATGATTTAGCGCCATACACAAATTCTAGTTTGCATAACTTCCGGGCTGTGCTGGAATAAACCTGTACAAGATTTTAGACTCGTACAGGTTTACGGGAGACAGCCATGCACGACACTTCAGCCCACAGCAAGCCGCGTATCGCCATCAGCGCCTGCCTGACCGGGCACAGCGTGCGTTACAACGGCGGCCATAAGGCCTCAGACCTGTGCCGTACGCAACTGGACGCCCATTTCGACTGGCTGCCGGTGTGCCCGGAAGTTGCCATCGGCCTGGGCATACCGCGCGACCCGATCCGCCTGGTCGGCAATCCCGAACGACCGGAAGTGGTCGGTACCCGTAACCCAGGCATGGACCTGACCGGCCCGCTACGCAACTATGGCGAGCAGATGGCCGCCGAGCTCGACAGCATCTGCGGCTATATTTTCATGCAGAAATCGCCCTCTTGCGGCCTGGAGCGGGTCAAGGTGTATCAGGACAATGGCCACCCGGCCATCCAGGGGGGGCGCGGCGTGTATGCCCAAGCGTTCTGCGCAAGACGCCCGGACCTGCCTGTGGAAGAAGAAGGTCGCCTGCATGACCCGGTGCTGCGCGAGAACTTCATCAGCCGCGTGTACGCCTACGCCGACTGGCAGCGCCTGCTGGCCGAGGGCCTTAGCCGTGGAAGCCTGGTGCGCTTTCATTCGCGTTACAAATACCTGGTGATGGCCAACAACCCCCAGGCCTACCGCACCTTGGGCCGCCTGCTCGGCAGCATGAGCAAGGATGACGACCCACAAACCATCGGCCCACGCTACTTCAGCCAGCTGATGCAGGCCCTGAGACGCTGTGCCAGCCGCGGCACCCATTGCAATGTGCTGCAGCACATCAGCGGCTATTTCAAGGACAACCTCACGCAGCAAGACAAAGCCGAGCTGCAGACAATCATCAGCCAGTACCAGCAAGGCGTGGTGCCGCTGGTGGTACCGCTGACCCTGCTCAAGCACCATTTGCGCAAGCATCCAGACCCGTACCTGCTGCAACAGGCCTACCTGCAGCCGCACCCGGAAAGTCTGGGCTTGCGCAATGCAGTCTGAAACCTTGCTGCCCATCGGCGAACTTGCCCGTCGCACTGGGGTGAATCCGGTCACCCTGCGCGCCTGGGAGCGCCGGTATGGCCTGCTCAAGCCGCAGCGCACCGCCAAGGGGCATCGCCTGTATCCGCTGGATCAGGTGGAACGGGTCGAGGCAATCCTTGGCTGGCTGCAGCGTGGAGCATCGGTCGGCCAGGTACGCGAGCTGCTGGACAAACCCTCCGGCACACCGCCCAAAGGTGACTGGCAGGCCCGACAATTCCAGCTGGTCGAGGCCATTGCCAACCTGTCCCAGCGCGCCCTTGACCAGCAGCTCAACCAGGCCATGGCCCTGTACCCGGCCGTTACCCTGTGCGAACAACTGCTGCTGCCGCTGCTCGACCTCCTCGACCTGCGCTGGCGTAGTTACTTCAATGCGCAGCTGGAACAGGCGTTTTTCCACAGTTGGCTACGCAGCAAGCTAGGTGCCCGCGTCTACCATGACAACCAGCTGCTGCTGGGCCCTGCGGTGTTGCTGGTGGAAGACAGTGAACGTGTCTTCAGCCCCGGTTTATGGCTTTGCGCCTGGCTGTTCACCAGCAACGGGTTCCCGGTCGAGGTGCTGGAGCACCCCATTGCCGGCCCGCGCCGTCAGCACGCTCAGCCCCCGCGCCGTACTTCTGCACCTGGGGCCCCGCATCGATGGCAAGGCACTGCAACGCACCCTGCACAACCTGCCCATGCCAATCCTGGCCGGCGGCCCGACGCTGTTGCTGCATGAAGCGCAGCTGCGTGCCCTCAAGTTGCCCAACCTCGCCCTGTTCGACACCCCGCAAGTGGCATTGAGCTTGCTTCAAGCCCATGACCGCCTGCCTGTAGAGATGAATGCCCCATGCACCTGACCTGGCTGCGCAGTGACCTGCGCATCGATGACAACACCGCGCTCAGCGCCGCCACCGAGCGCGGGCCCACCATCGCCCTGTGGCTGATCAGCCCCGGGCAATGGCAGGCCCATGATGACGCCGCCTGCAAAGTCGATTTCTGGCTGCGCAGCCTGCGCGACCTGCGCCAATCGCTGGAAGGCCTGAATATCCCCCTGCTGATCCGCAAGATAGACACCTGGGAGCAGGCACCACAAGCCGTGCTGGAGGTATGCCGCCAACATCAGGTGGCAAGCGTTCACTGGAACGAAGAGTACGGCATCAACGAGCAGCGCCGCGATGATGCCACCCGCGCCCTGCTAGAAAAGTCGGGCATTCAGGCACACAGCCACCTCGACCAGCTGTTCTTCCGCCCGGGCACCATCCTCACCCGCAGTGGCGATTATTTTCAGGTTTTCAGCCAGTTCAAGAAAACCTGCCTGGAGCACCTGCATCGCAGCCTGCCCGCGTTGGCCCACCGGGTTAAGCGGCAGGCACCGCTGCACATCCCTGCCGACCCTGTTCCGCAACACGTGGACGGTTTTGAAACACCCGCCCGCGCCCTGCGTGAACACTGGCCAGCGGGTGAAGCGCAGGCGCAGGGGCGGCTGTCCCGCTTTCTCGACGAAGCCATTGATGACTACCAGCAACTGCGTGACCTGCCTGCCAAACCTGGTACCAGCCAGCTTTCGCCTTACCTGGCCGCCGGCGTGATATCGCCTCGCCAGTGCCTGCACGGTGCACTGGCCAGCAACCGGGGCGAATTCGACAGTGGCAGTACGGGCGTGCAGACCTGGATCAACGAGCTGCTCTGGCGCGAGTTCTACAAGCACATCCTGTGCGGTTACCCACAGGTCTCGCGACACCGTGCCTTCCGCGCCCAGACCGAAGCCCTGCCCTGGCGTGATGCACCGGCCGACCTTGAAGCCTGGGAACAGGGCCGTACGGGTTTCCCGATCATCGACGCCGCCATGCGCCAGTTGCTGCACACCGGATGGATGCATAATCGGCTGCGCATGATCGTGGCCATGTTCCTCAGCAAGAACCTGCTGATCGACTGGCGCAAGGGCGAGCGGCACTTCATGCGCCACTTGATAGACGGTGACCTGGCGGCCAACAATGGCGGCTGGCAGTGGAGCGCGTCCACCGGAACGGACGCAGTGCCCTACTTCCGTATCTTCAACCCGATTTCACAGTCTCAGCGTTTCGACCCTCAGGGGCATTTCATTCGGCACTGGCTGCCGGACCTACGTGACATAGATGAGAAAAATATCCATGAACCGATGAAATCCAGGGATCTATTTGCTACTAATTTGTATCACAGTCCTATGGTCGATCTCAGCAGCAGTCGCCAGCGTGCAATAGAAGCTTTCAAGGGCCTTCCCCGCCGGCAGGATTAGAGGACAACGTCTTGACTAACTCACGCAGTTTTTGGGTTACGGGCGCCAGCAATGGACTAGGTCTGGCTTTGGTGGAACGCTTGCTCGAACAGGGCCACCGCGTTGCCGCCAGTACGAAGGAAAGCGATGAACTGGAAAGATTGGCAGCACAACATGGTCGGCGTTTCTTGCGCCTGCCCTGGCAGTTGCATGCCGAGCCAAATGCAGCGGATGCCTGCCAGCAGATAGGCCATGCCTGGTGCTCGCTGGATGGTCTGATCATCAATGCCGGTACCAGCGATTATCTACCAGACGACGTAGCGGACAGCGACCTGTTCGAGGCGATCGTCACAAGCAACCAGCTGGCGGCTGAGCAGTGCCTTGGCCATGCCTTGCCCCTGCTGGCCAAGGGGGATTCACCGCAGGTGTTGGCAGTGTTCAACCGCTATTCGGCATTGCAATTGTATGCCCCGACGCAGGTAACTGCAGGCTGGAACAACCTGCCGCAGTGGATGCGTGAGCAGCGCCAGGCCTTGAAAGCTCAAGGGGTAGGCCTGACCATAGTAGGGCCACAGTCGCTCAAGGTAGCGGTGACGTCGGCGCAGGCGATACCGGAGCAATGGACGCCACAGAGCGTTGCTGAAGCGTTGTTGCGTCGGTGGCCGCAAGCTGAACCGGAACTGGTTCTGGAGGCGCTGGAACTCAGCAGCCTATGGCCGTTGACGCGCTAAGCCCCTGAAATCGGCGTTAGCCCCGCCCCCACAGAACGCACACCCTTTGAGGATCGTGCATTCCCTGTGGGAGCGGGTTCACCCGCGAAAAGGCCTGTGCAGGTGAACTCAGAGCGCCATGCGGTAGTGCAAGCTATAGCTCTCCACACCATCGTTAGGCTCTTTGATGCCCGCATTGGAATAATGGATCGCCCGCACCCCGATCTCATGCCCCCCTGCAAAGCGCAAACCAAAGCCGATGCGGTCCTCGAACTGGAATGCCGAGCCCAGCTCGTTGCTTTCCAGCTCGGTGCTGGAGAACGCGGCTACACCGATCCCCGCTTCGATGTAGGGCTTCACCGACTCCCCGGCAAATTCGTAAACGAACACTGGCGCGAACGACAAGCTATGGTTGCTCGCCGTCTCGTCGCCGTCCCAATACGTATAGGCCCCATCCCAATATCCGGTCAGCCGACCAACACTGGTCTGCCACCAGCTTGCGTCCCAGTTCGATTGCAGCCCTAGCCGGTAGACCATGGTCGAGTCACCGGTCTGCCCCACCGAAACCGAAATGTCGGCAGCCTGTGCCGACATTGCTTGACCCAAAGTAAAGGCGGCAGCCGCCGCCAAGCCGAGCAGTTTCCTCATGAGAAACATCCTTCTTCCTGATGCTGTTATTAGTGTCCGCCTCAATCAGGCAAGCGGTAGAAAGCAGAAGTGGAACGATAGTTCAGCTGTTTTTCACGTTTTTTTCACAACGCAAAGCTTTGCACATCGTCGGACTTATGCCACAGCACAGGCAGGATTTTTCGGAGGAATTCTGGGTCAGCGCTGGTCCAGAAGCGGGTGTCGCCGGCCGGGCCTTCGGCTAACAGGTCATTGGCACCCAGCAGCCTTTGCAGTTGACGCGCCACAGCGGCGCCGGTGTCGATGATCGCCACGTCCGCTGGCACCAGGTCGGCCAGTAACGGGCGCAAGAAGGGGTAATGCGTGCAACCGAGGATCAGCGTATCGCAGCCGGCGGCCAGCAACGGCTGCACATAGCCAAGCAGCATCTGGCGAAGCGCCGGGCTGGCCAGGTCACCGGTCTCGATCAGCTCGACCAGCCCAGGGCATGGCTGAGTAATCACCTGGACGTCATTGGCGAAGCGGTCCAGCAGCGCTGCAAACTTGGCACTTTGCAAGGTACCGGTAGTTGCCAGTACACCGACCACGCCCGAGCGGGTGGCGGCAGCAGCAGGCTTCACGGCCGGCTCCATGCCCACCAGCGGCCAAGTCGGGTACAGCTCGCGCAAGTCAGCCACCGCCGCCACCGTGGCGGTGTTACAGGCCAGGACCATGGCTTTGGCGCCTTGTGCCTGGAAGAACCCGGCAATATGCCGGCAGCGCTCGCGTATATAGTCCGGCGACTTCTCACCGTAAGGCACATGGCCGCAGTCGGCCACATACAGCAGCGTCTCGTTGGGCAGCAGGCGCTGGATTTCGGCGAGTACCGACAAACCGCCGACCCCCGAGTCCATCACGCCGACCGGCGCCGAACGCTCAGCCATCGCGCTTGCCGCAAACTGCGCAAGCCGGGTCGCGCTTGACGCGCAGCTCACGGATACGGGTGCCGAGAGCATCGATCAACAGCAGACGACCCACCAGCGGTTCGCCGAAGCCGGCCAGCAGCTTCATTGCCTCCAGCGCTTGCAGGCTGCCCACCAAACCCACCAGCGGGCCGATCACGCCAGCTTCGCTGCAGGTCAGTTCATCGTCACTGCCATGCCCGTACAGACAGTGGTAGCAGGGGCTGTAGTCGCGCCGAGGGTCAAACACCGACAACTGCCCTTCAAGGCGGATCGCCGCGCCGCTCACCAGTGGTTTGCCAGCAGCCATACAGGCCGCGTTGACCGCTTCACGAGTAGCGAAATTGTCGGAGCAGTCCAGCACCAGGTCGACTGCCGCCACAGCGGCAGCCAGCGAATCTTCGTCCAGGGCTTGGCGATGGGCAACCAGACCGATCTCCGGGTTTATTGCCTGCAAGCGCTGCAAGGCCGAATCGACCTTGCTCATGCCGACGCTGGCACTGTCGTGAATCACCTGGCGTTGCAGGTTGGTCAGGTCGACGGTGTCGAAGTCGGCCAGGTGCAGCTCACCCACCCCGGCGGCAGCCAGGTACAGTGCCACCGGGGAGCCCAGGCCGCCAAGGCCGACAATCAGTGCCTTGCTCTGCTTGAGCCGTAACTGGCCGTCGATGTCGATCTGGGCCAGCAATACCTGCCGGCTGTAACGCAGAAGTTCCTGATCACTCAGCATGGCAGGCGCCCCAGGGTAATGCGTTCATGGCCGCCCAGGTCCGTTCGGCTGGCGACCTCGATAAAGCCTTGCTCAGCCAGCAAAGCGCGTACCGCCGCTGCCTGGTCGTAGCCATGTTCCAACAGCAACCAGCCACCGGGCAACAGGTGCGCGGGGGCCTGGGCAACGATCACGCGCAGGTCGTCCAGGCCATCGGCACCGGCCACCAGTGCACTGCTGGGCTCGAAGCGCACGTCACCGGCCACCAGGTGTGGGTCTGCGGCGGCAATATAGGGGGGGTTGCTGACAATCAGGTCGAAACGCTCGCCGGCCAGGCTGTCGAACCAGTGGCTTACCCGCACCTGCGCGTTGCTCAGGCCCAAACGTTGGCGGTTGCGCTCGGCCAGGGCAGCGGCTTCTTCCACCCGGTCAACTGCAGTCAGCTGCCAGGCCGGGCGATCGCTGGCCAGGGCCAGGGCAATCGCACCGGTACCGGTGCCCAGGTCAAGGACCTTGGCCGGCGAGGCGGGTTGCAGCTCGAGGGCAGTCTCGACCAACAGCTCGGTATCCGGCCGCGGGATCAGGGTATGCGGCGCCACTTCCAGGTCGATCGTCCAGAAGCCCTGCTGCCCGAGGATGTAAGCGACCGGCTCGCCGCCACGGCGGCGCTGAAGGTAACCGGCGTAAGTCTGGGCATCCTCGCTGCTGACGATTCGCTCAGGCCAGGTGTGCAGGTAGCTGCGCGACTTGCCGATGGCAGCAGCCAGCAGCAATTCGGCATCCAGCCGCTCGGTGGGCGACTCGGGCAGCTGCGCGTTGCGCAGCAAGCTGGCGATGATGGTCATCAGTCCCCCAGGGCAGCCAGTTGATCGGCCTGGTATTCGGCCAGCAGCGGTTCGATCACTGCGTCCACGCCACCGCTGAGGATGTCGTCCAGCGAGTACAAGGTCAGGTTGATACGGTGATCGGTTACCCGACCCTGTGGATAATTGTAGGTGCGGATGCGCTCGGAACGGTCACCGGACCCCACCAGCAGTTTGCGCTCGCTGGCAATGGCATTCTGTGCTGCGCTGGTCTGCATGTCGTTGAGCTTGGCCGACAGCCAGGACATGGCACGGGCGCGGTTCTTGTGCTGCGAACGCTCTTCCTGGCACTCGACCACGATACCGGTGGGCAAGTGGGTAATACGGATCGCCGAGTCGGTCTTGTTCACGTGCTGACCACCCGCGCCCGATGCACGGTAGGTGTCCACGCGCAGATCGGCCGGGTTGATTTCGATGGCTGCTTGTTCGTCCGGCTCGGGCAGCACCGCCACTGTGCAGGCGGAGGTGTGCACGCGGCCTTGGGATTCGGTTTCCGGCACGCGCTGAACACGGTGTGCGCCAGACTCGAACTTGAGCTTGCCGTACACGTGCTCACCCTCGACACGGGCGATGATTTCTTTGTAGCCGCCGTGCTCGCCTTCGTTCTCGGACAAGATCTCCAGGCGCCAGCCGCGTTTTTCGGCGTAGCGCGAATACATGCGGAACAGGTCGCCAGAGAAGATGGCCGCCTCGTCGCCACCCGTACCGGCGCGAATTTCGAGGAACACGTTGCGGCCGTCGTTGGGGTCTTTGGGCAGCAGCATGCGTTGCAGCTTCGCCTCCAGCGTCAGCAGCTGTTCCTTGGCTTCACGCACTTCTTCCACGGCCATTTCACGCAGGTCCGGGTCGCTGTCCTTGAGCAATGCCTGGGCGCCCTCAAGGTCACCCTGGACTTTGCACCACTCTTTATAAGCAGCGTAGACCGGCTCGACCTCGGCATATTCACGGGAATACGCGCGAAAGCGCGTCTGGTCGGAAATGACCTCAGCATCACCGAGCAGTGCGGTGAGCTCTTCGAAGCGGTCCTGGAGGATATCCAGTTTGTTCAGCAGCGACGCTTTCATTGCGGGGATTTGTCCGTGGAGCCCTCGTTGAGGGCAAAGAGTTCCTGGGCCATGGCCAGCGCATCAAGGCGGCCCTCGGCCGAGAGCTTTTTCAACTGCACGCTGGGCGCATGCAGGAGTTTGTTGGTCAGCCCCCGGGCCAGTTGGGCCAGTACGTCCTCGGGGTTGCCGCCGTTGGCCAGCAGGCGCTGGGCCTTTTGCAATTCGTCGTCACGCAGGCGCTCGCTCTGCTGGCGGTAGGCCTTGAGCACGTCCACCGCCGCCAGTTCACGCAGGCGCAGCATGAAATCCTCGGCGCCCACCGAGACCAGTTCTTCAGCCGCCTGGGCTGCGCCCTGGCGGCTCTTGAGGTTTTCCGCCACCACGTCATGGAGGTCATCGACAGTGTACAGGTACACGTCGTCCAGCTCGCCGACTTCAGGTTCGATGTCGCGCGGCACGGCAATGTCGACCATGAAGATCGGCTTGTGCCGGCGCTGTTTCAGCGCACTCTCGACCGCGCCCTTGCCCAGGATGGGCAACTGGCTGGCGGTGGAACTGATGACGATGTCGCTGTTGGCCAGTTCCTGGGGGATGTCGGCCAGCAGTACGGCGTGTGCGCCAAACTGCTCGGCCAGGGTACTGGCCCGCTCCAGGGTACGGTTGGCCACGACGATACGCCGCACGCCTTGCTCATGCAGGTGGCGGGCGACCAGGGTGATGGTTTCGCCGGCACCGATCAACAAGGCCTGGCTGCGGCCCAGGTCGCTGAAAATCTGTTTGGCCAGGCTGACTGCGGCAAACGCCACCGATACCGGGTTTTCACCAATGGCGGTGTCGGTGCGCACCTGCTTGGCGGCGCTGAAGGTGGCCTGGAACAGGCGCCCGAGCAACGGGCCGACGGTGCCGGCCTCCCGCGCCACGGCGTAGGCTGACTTCATCTGGCCGAGGATCTGCGGCTCGCCGAGCACCAGCGAGTCCAGGCCCGAAGCCACGCGCATCATGTGCTTAACGGCATCATGCTCTTCATGCACGTAGGCACTGGCGCGCAACTCGTCCAGGCTGAGGCGGTGATAGTCGGCCAGCCATTGCAGCACGGCGTCGGCAGACAAGTGGTCCTGCTCTATATAGAGCTCGCTGCGGTTGCAGGTCGACAGGATCGCCGCTTCGCGGCTGGAAGTCAGCCGGCAGAGCTGCTGCAGGGCGTCTACCAGCTGCTCTGGGGTAAACGCCACGCGCTCGCGTACGTCTACCGAGGCAGTCTTATGGTTGATACCAAGTGCAAGAAAGGCCATGCAAGGTCGCTGGTTGTGACGGGAAGCCGATAATTGTCCTCTTTCACAGGTATTAGAACAACCACCGTTCGCTATTGCGCTGATAGCGCTGCGGCTATCGCCGCTCGCGGGCCAGCATGAGCGTTGATTTCAGCTTTCATTCCCGCTTTTGATCTGCTTTTGATCTGCTTTTGATCTGGCTTTTGATCTGCTTTTGATTTTCGCGACTTCAGGAGGCCGAACGCAGGCCTTGCGAAGGGAGGTGACGGGCATGGATGCCCGTCAAGCGCTGGGCCC
>NZ_JBWKXT010000062.1:0-34734 GCF_059423245.1 Pseudomonas sp. GW460-LB5 | reverse complement strand
GTGCCGGGGTGATGGGGCATCTGGTGCCGGGGGGCATTTCGTGCCGGGGGCATATGCTGCCGGGGTGATCGTGTACCAAGTCGAACGACCGAAGCGCTGGTGGCTTTTCAGCAGTTCGACTTCCTCAAGCCAGCGCAATGCATTGCGAACAGCGCGCTCAGACAAGCAGGTACGCGCCCCGATTGTCGCGATGGACGGCCAGCACACGCCGTCGTCATTCGCGTTGTCGGCCAGTGAAATCAGTACAGACTTCTGTGCAGGGCTCATACCCTGGAGTGGCCAGCAGGCCGTCATTACGATGGTGCTCACGCGCCACCTCCGCATAGCGATGCCCGCAGATGCTCGACACACTCACGACGGCGTGCGGCTTTCGAGGTGACTGCGTATTGGAGGCGAATCATTCGCGCGGCATTGAGCGCGGCGGACTGGTGATAGGCTTTCTGGTGCAAAATGGCTTGTAGTGCAATGTTGCTTGCATCGACTTCAAGATGCATAATCGACTCCGATGTTGTTGTTGAAGAAACCGGGCTGCCACCCGGTTTTTTTTCGCCTGTAAGAACACACTTGCTCGCGAGCCCCACATTTCCGACTAGGGAGGCGAGATGAGTATTCAAGGGACTATTTGCGGATATCACGACAGGCTGCCGCGCTTCGCGGTGACAACGCCGGAGGGTTTTTCGATAGTTGATGTAGTGATTGGCGAGCTGAGTGTTGGTGATCAGGTGCGCGGAAGCCTGTGGACGCTTGGCGCGACCTTTTTGGAAAACGACACCACCGGAGAAATCGTCGAAGTGTTCGTCGAAGCCGTTCACGCCAGCCGAGCAGCTGCTGAATCTCTTCTTCGGAGTAGATAATCCCTGGCTTGAAATTCACTTCCTTTCCTCACTACTGGTTACATTCACAGGTGTTTTGGTCATCTACTGGCGAAAGGCCTTCAGATGCACAATGCTCATCACAAGGCGGTCGTATCCTCCGAGGGATAAAGATCTGGCCTCAGCTGATGGCGAGTCACCTGACCGCCAACTGCCTTCTCAAACGGGATCACCAAATCTGCCGGGACCTTCTGGTTCCGGTGTACGCACTGCCAAATACGCGGTTGGCTGGTGTTACATCTTCGGGCCAGCTCTGCTTGGCCGCCGGCCAATCGCACGACCTCGTCAATTGGTCTTTCTGTGTTCGGCATGTTTGCGTGCCTCAATGGATCGTGCCCTCGATAATAACCCAAGTTATGGCTAAGGAAAACACATGTTATTTGATGAGTAATAACGTGTGTTTTACCCTTGCGGATATGAACAAACCTTCCGAAATGCTCAAAGACCGAATCCTTGAACGCCGAACAGCCCTTGGCCTCAGCCAGGCCCAGCTGGCCGAGAAGTCGGGGGTGAGCCAGGTCACGATTCAGCACCTGGAAAGTGGCCGTAACTCGACTTCTAAAAAGTTGCTCGAGATTGCCCGGGCGCTCGGGGTTACAGCTGAATGGCTGGCGACTGGGAAAGGGACTACTCATGAAGCCAGCAACGTTAGGATGCTCGGGGAGCAGCCTGAATCGTTTCGGTATCCAGTGATCAGCTGGGTGGCAGCCGGGGCCTGGGCAGAGGCAGTTGAGCCGTTTCCGCCCGGATATTCCGATCGTTACGAGATGTCCGATTACGACTCCAAGGGGGTCGCATTCTGGCTGGAGGTAAAAGGGGATTCGATGACCTCTCCGGTTGGAGTAAGCATCCCAGAGGGCATGCTCATCCTGGTTGATACGGAAGCCGAAGCCACGCCCGGCAAGCTGGTGATTGCCAAGCTGGCGGACAGCAATGAAGCGACCTTCAAGAAACTAGTTGAAGATGGAGGCAGACGGTTTCTGAAGCCACTCAACCCTGCTTACCCAATGGAAATGTGCATGGAAGGTTGCCGTATCGTAGGGGTGGTGGTGCGAGCCACAATCAAGCTCTAACCATCTGTCCTCATAGAAGCCCGGCGCGTGTCGGGCTTTTTTTCGCCTCCGTGAATTCACTACCGGTAAAGATTCCTGCACAAGGTATTGAAAATTCCGCCCGCAACGGATAACTGTATGCATGTACAGTAAAAGGAGTTCTCAGACCATGCTTCAACTCGCCTTCTCGCATTCCCCCTCCCTCTCCTATGAGCGGCTCGGCTACCGCATTCAACAAGCAATCGCCTCGCCGCACGTGCAGAAAAGGCAATTTGTCGAGGTGCGGCCCAACCAGGACGAGTCCACTTCAGACTGGCGGCGATTGATCGCTGACCTGGAAGAGACGGCAGGCATCAAGGTCGAGGCTCTGGAGTCAGGCCTGATCCGTATTGGTTGGCGCGAATTCACTGAAGCATGAGTATCTGCCCGCTTATCGCGGGCTTCTTTTTGGCCGGATTTATAACTTTAGTTATTGACACGACAAAAACATTGGTTATTATTCGACCCATAACACAGGTTATAGACAGCTAAGGCAGCCACCGCTCTTTACACAACCAGACGTGACCACCTCGACGCACCCAGGCCATTGCCTGGGTCGGGACAAGCTAAGTCGTCGACCACGCAGCCTCTGGATAGCTGCCGGACTCCCCCCATGGGAGGACGCCAAACCATGCAGCCAGCCGGGAAGAACACCGAACACGAAATGTGTGACCCGGCCAGGTGGGGATAGCCGCGGCAACAAGCATGGTGCGGAATACAGATTTCACTGGCTGGCCTTGGAGACAGGGCCAGACGGGAAATCATCGGGAGAAGTGCGATGCAGAGCGAGGATCTAATAGCAGGGGTGACGATCAATGCGCCGACGTTGGAGGGGAGAGTTGGAGCTGCGCTGATGACACTGGCCTGCCAGGGTGACCCCGGGCTGAGAACGAGGCTCGCGCTGATGCATCCCAGCCGGGACATCAATAAAGACAGCTGCTTGAAGTACGCGACCATCGTTCTCAGTCGGACGATAGCTGCTTCATTACAAGCTTTGCCTCATCAGCGCTTTGAGAAGACTTCGAAAGAGTTAGCCGAATGTCTCGCTTCAGAATTCGAATGTCCGTAACGCCGTACCAGAAACCATCCACCAGCTCGATCGCGTCACCGACTTTGATGGGTTGGTCAGTTTCGTGATGAGTCGGATTCATGTCGTCGCAGTCGTGCAGGTACTTGAGTTTGAACTTGCGCATGAGCGCGTGCCCTCCTTTGCAGGCTGTGTTGTGTGAGAGCGCTCAGCCTAGCGCAAAGCCCGTCACCTGGGCAGTGGTGAGCTGGCCGCTGGCCACCAATTTCAATATCGTTTTACCTCAGACAAAGCGCACCGCCATGCACCTTACGGCGCATAAGGCTCCCCCCTATGCACATTAAGTCGACTGAATCGGTCGTGACGTTCGCCCTCCCCTGGTCCGGGAGGTACACGGCAGCGAGCGTCACGACCAATGCAGCCCACCGAGGACACCTCATGGAAACGATTACTTGCGGCTCATGGATTGGCCAGCTCGGAAAGGCGCTGGCTCCGCGTGAGCTCGAAGCATTGCTGTGGGTGGCCCAAGGGCTCACCACCAAGGAAATCGCCCGCGAAATGGCTGTTAGCCCCGGCACCGTGGCCAACCGCATTGAGGCCGCGCTGTTCAAGCTGGAGGCGGGGCGCCGCATCGAAGCGGTCACCAAGGCCATGCGCCAGCAGATCATCAGTCCGCTCTGCATCGCCATCGCCGGCCTCATCGCCATACATTCGGTGATCGACGACAGCGACCCCATGCGCCGCGACCGCCGCGCTCCGGAGCGCCGCACCGCCCAAGTTCGAATCGTTCGCAAGGCCGAAGCCTTAGAACTCCATGCCTGACCAACAAGGACCATCCATGAACGCAGCCATCCGTAACAGCCGTGTGCAGTACGCCCAGGTGCAACAACTCGCCGATGCAGCCGCTGAAGAATTCCGTAGCAACTCACGCTTCTTCGTACAGCAGGGCGAGAACAAGAGTTGGGCCATCGTCGGAGCCGACGACAACCGCCTGTACGGCCTGCGCCGTCGGCATGTTGATGCAGTGACCTACGCCGAAAGCCTGGAGCGCGCGGTGAACGCAAAGTCGGTACCGGAGCTGAAGGTCAGCCCGCCTGACGACGCACGCACTCGCTGGGCGGTCCTGTGGGCACTGGTGCTGATCGTCATGGCCGGAGCGTATTCGTCATGAGTCGTGGGGTAAACAAGGTCATCCTGGTTGGCACCTGCGGCCAGGACCCGGAAGTGCGCTACCTGCCCAACGGCAACGCCGTAACCAACCTCAGCCTGGCCACCAGCGAGCAGTGGATGGACAAGCAGTCAGGCCAGAAGGTCGAGCGCACCGAGTGGCACCGGGGGTCGCTGTTCGGCAAGGTCGCAGAGATCGCTGGCGAGTATCTGCGCAAGGGCTCCCAGCGCTACATCGAGGGTAAGCTGCAGACTCGTGAGAGGGAGAAGGACGGCATCAAGCGCTACACCACGGAAATCGTGGTCGACATCAACGGCACGATGCAGCTGCTCGGCAGCCGGCCGCAGGGCCAGCAGCCAGGTCAGGCGCCAGATCGCCAGCCGCGCCAACAGCGCCCGGCCCGCCCACAGCAGAACCAGCAGGCGGCACCGCCTGACAAGGACAGCTTTGACGATGACATACCGTTCGCCCCGCTTCACCACCTGGCCGGTACATAGCCGTGAAGCGCCGGCAGCGGGTTCACCCAAACGCCTACTACCTCGGGCGCGACTGCCGCGACAACAGCCAGTCACGCGATGCCCAGCCGTACGGCTGGATGACCGTGGACTGCGGATGGTGGCTGGCAGCCTGGCATGACCGAGACATGGAGCTTTCGGCTGGAAACGCATCACCGCGCGCGTCCGGCACGGCCGGCGCCACCAGCACATCAACCTGCCGCCAAGCGGCTTGGGAGGTATAGGGCATGACCAAGCAGAGGACCGGAGCCAGCATTCTGGCCTTAACAACTGCGGCCTTAACTTCGTTCACTTCCTGTCACTTGGAGACTTTATAAGCATATCTAAAATCTCTCGATTACTTCCGTAAGCTTCGAAGCTGAATAGGTTTATGTCCCCCGCGCGGATTAGCAAGCCAACCTCTAAATTATCAAAAAGTGCATATCTATATACGTATTTTGTGAACTTAGCACCCTTTGAGCTTAAGCAATTATAAAACAACAAGATCAATTCGTTATCTGAAAGCAAAGACCTTACAACCAATGCAAACTGACTTTTTTCTTTGTGTGTACAATTATCTATAAAGCGGAAAACCGCGTAAAGACTTCGAAAATAAAGACCTAGATCAGCCTTATGATGATGAAACAATTTTTCATAAGCACGAACTATTCTTTTATTATGCTCAAGCAAATGAGGGTATTGCGCACTCGAAGGCTCTTGAAAGAGAACGTAATAATGATTTATTCCAGACCTCCAAGTCCTGAAACAGTCTCTCCCCGCAGAAATCACCGATTGATTGTCTCCAATCTGTAAATCAAAATTTCTGACGACCTCCTGCTGCAGCTCCAGCATACTGTAAAATTGGGATTCAACCTGCTGACTGGTAATTTGATTTCTGGTTTCCGACAAGTCTTTCCTCTGAAAAAGCATCGTAAGCAGTACACCTGCAAATGCAAGACCAGAAAACAAAGCGTTCAACGTACCAAAACTATCTCCAAATGTGCCTTCGCGGATCGTTTCGAATACCTGTGAAATTGGCGTATTCCAGAGTAAAACAAAAACATACCCGACATACACAAAGCCAATGACCCCCAACACAATAATCACTCGCCAAAAGCTACTAATTTTACCTTCAAAACCATGGACCACACTGTAAGCAAGCCTAACGATTACAAACAAAGCGACCACAATCACCAAGACAATCCAAGGGGTTATGCTTGAAAAGTTACTCTCACTTTGAAGGGGGACTAATGGAGGTCGATAGGTTAGCGAAGTCAAAGCATCTTGCTGAATTTCAAACCAGTTAATCACTTAAATCCCTCTACAGATTTGCTATGCATCGGAGCTCAGGTCGCACTTCATAACGCATCCGACTTCAAATTGCCACCATGCTGCATCCGGCCACGGAGGACGGCGCATGCATGGAGAAAGCTGGGAGCGACGATCACCGCCACTAGGAATGGATTGCTCAGCGCTAAGTCGAGGAGGCCAAGCGCCGCGAACGAGCAGCCGAGTTCTTGAAAGACCACGATTACATCGGAATCGTGCTGGACGAGAGCACCAAGCGCCAGCCAGGCCGTTACCACCCCGTTGATGGCATCGAGTACGGCGAGATGGCTGACGGGCTGCCCAAACCTCCGCGCCGCACCAACTACGACCGGTACTACGACGAATACCGCGCGCGCTCCGGATACGACTGCACTGGGACCGAGACGTGGCAGGCGAATGGGCTCCGACGGCAGCACTTTCCAAAGCTAGCTACAAGTCCGCGCTGAGCAAACGTAGGCCGACGCTCAAGCCTGGAAAACTCAACTCACCGCCTGACCCTCCGGCGGTGCCCCTACCAGCTGTCCGTAGTGGACCTGCGATTTTCACGAGTTCCTGGGCATCAATCGACCGCACCGTGAGCAGCCGACGGCACGAGGGACAGAGGCAGTACCGCATTATGTTGGCTCATCCAGAACCCCTTCAAGAACTGCACCGGTATAGTTGGGTGCCGCTTTTCCCATAGCTAATGGATCAGACTGAGCTGCGTTAATCATACTATCGATCCGCTTCTCTTCCTCTAAAGCGGAAGCGTTCAGAGTATCTATCTGCGCATTAGCTACATCAATTGTATTAGGAATCACAACTCCATCTGAACCTACCAATCCGCTTGACCTGGGAAGAGGTCGACGGTGCACAACCGCATTAATGTGCTCTGCAAAAATCCTGAGCATGTCCTTTGAGGGGGAATTGCGAGGATCACAAATAATCCTAACACTTTCACTATCGGCATGAATCTCAGTAGGGCTTCCACCGGACAAATCAATATTTTTATGCGACATCGCATAGGAGCACATAGAAATACAAGCGCACAATGCGGAAGCGACGATGGGTATGTACCACATATCCTTTCCGACCCAAAGGAACGCGAAACCCGCCGCTAATGAAAGCGCGGTCAGAACAACCCAACAGGTCGTAAAAACTTGACTTCTCTTCGGCGCCAAATTGAGCTGGGAATGAAACTCACCCTTGAGAGACATGCTAAGCAATCCCTATTGAAACGGTGCCATCCCCATGAAAAGTCGGTGCAAAATGAGGGTGGTGAGACCTCATGAAATCATTCTTCATATGAAATAATTTAATTATTTTTACAACATCACCCCCATAGTGAATAGTGGTTCCCTCCCCAATAAAACACTTATCTATCAGAAAAGTCGTACTTGTAACGTGAAGACGGCAATTATCGAAACGGCAGTTAGTGAACGTCCAGCCATCCAAGGGAACATCCTCCCCATTGAACCATTGCTTGTTCACCACATTGTTACCAGGAAATAAAGAATTGAACGACTGACCAGAGCCGGGTCGGTCCCACGGAAGCGGTTGATAAAGTGAAGTACTCAAAACAAAAGCTCCTCGTATGCAAAATGGAGTTTGCGAAACTGCAAAAAACCTGCATTTTCTAATGGATCGACAATTTAATTTTACCAACCACGGCAAACAACGCTCGGAGTTGACCCCATCTGAAGCCAGATGAGCGTAACAGAATACTGTCACTTAGCCACCACCAAGGTGTCACATGCCCACAGAAAACCGATCCAGCAGCATCGAACAGCATGACCATATCGAGGAGATCATCGATATGGTCAGCGTGCGAGCAACCATCGAATCGCTTGAAGAGGCGTATGCAGGCGACAGCGGGCATGGCTTCATGAACGATGCTGCTCAGTTGCTGCGACAGCTCAAAGCCATTTCCACCCCGCAGCCCCACCCCGGGCCAATAGCCTGGATGGTTGGTAGTGCAATGTGGCGGATCAAAAAAGAGGCAAAGCGGGATGCTGCGGTGACTGGTATTCCTATGATTCCGGTCGGGCCGATGGTCGGTGCTGACGAGGTAGAGCGGCTGAGCAAAGGCACAGCCTTCGTCCAAGGGCTGGTCGATTGTGCGGGCACCCAGCCCAGCCAGCGTGGCGACGGGCTATCTGCGCGACATCCTCGATGAGCTCAAGGAAAACACAACGCAGACTGCGCCTGTTGAGCACCATGAACGGGCCGAGTTCCAGCGTGAGCACGAACGTACCTGGCCATTCCCGGCAACAAGCGGCCCGGCAACCCAAGCCGACCATCAGAAATGCAAAGCAATTCGCCTGGAGGGCTGGCAAACCCGCGCCGCCCTGAAGCGCAAGCCGTCCTGACTCTAAGAGTACAGATGTACTCCATCCCACTGTAACCCCTCTCCCCTCTATTCACTGCCGCGATATGGCGGGTGCCCTTCCTCCAAGGCTGAAGTGTCGGCCGAGAATTAATGTGAGCTAACAATAGCCCGGTTCAGCATCAAGAAACTGAATAGCTTTTTCCAACAACTCTTTCCGCCTTTTCAGCTCGGGAACCGAGTCGGAAGAATCAAGGAACTTGTTTGCCTCCCCTAAACTTTCGAAATTCTTAGCCTCTCTCAAGTGAAAAATTAAGCTCTGCCTATAAAACATCTGTAGCTGATAGCAGTGAGGTGATGGATCATCGATCGAATGCGCTTGATGCACGTTCCGGTTCCTATACTCCTTAACATGCTCCAATATTTGGCGATAATACTCCCGATCAGCATAGAGAAACGAACACCTAGACACTATTTTGTCGGCATTATTCTCATCAGGAGCCAGTATCGACTCAATGGTAGCCCACGCCCTTTGTACAGTTGAGTTCCGATCCGACAGATCATAAGCCCGTACGTATCGCACTATCGAGTCCTTTATTATATGACGATCGCCATGCGCTTCAAGACTAGCAGTCACAAAGTCATAAAAATCTCTAGCCCTCTTCAATCTCTCCGGAGAGATAAAGTGTACCTTCCGCTCCTCAAAGTCCGCCTCGTACCAGTAGATATTTTTATCATAAATACTTCCGTCGACATTGTGAAGGGAGTGCATTCCCCCTAGCGTTATCTTATTTAATGGCGACCTATTGACACGCCCACCCAGTGACCATTCCAATCCAGAATTGGTATCTAGAGAGAAAATTCCTCTTACAAAATCTAATTCATATAGAGCTTTCTCCACACCATCCATGGAGTTTTTTGCAGAAAATTTTACCAGAATTGGGCAATAACTAGCGGGCATCGGAGGCGAGGTTTTTTTCCACCTATCGTTATGGACTTCACGACTGGAAAATTCATCTGGCAAACCATTTGGACAAGATTCAATCACGCAGGAGCCTAGCTCTATTCTTTGATATGGAAATCCTCCATCAAGCGACACCGACGTCACTAAAACAAATTCTTGCAGAGGAAGCTTTTTATAACTTACAACCTCACGCTGCAAGTGTGCCATGAATTGTTCCGCGCTCTCCCCCTTAGCGAGCGCCCATGAATTCAATGCGCTGCTCATGGTCCGCTTTGCGGTGTGATAGCTCACGTTTTTATCGAAATCAAGCATGGTAAAAAGCACTGAATCCAGCTCAAACTTTTCAAAACCGTTCCATGACAGTTCCCCTGCCTCATTAAGCATAGAGCACTGCTTTAATCGATTTAGAATAACCTGCGGTTTTAGCTTGGGATTTTTGCTTTTCCATGAAACCTTCATTCCTATACACCTCGCGAGCTCAGCCTACCAAGTAGTCACAACCAGCAATTTACCTCAGCCAGTGCTGAAGTACGACATACATACACATATTAAGAGCGTGGAGACCATCCTATGGAAACCGAGATCCTTTCGGATGAAGAGCTGGCCGAGCTAACCGGCTATAAGGCCAGGGGCTATCAGCGCCGCTGGCTCGAAGACCGCGGCTGGGTGTTCGTTGAAACCCGAAGCGGGCGTCCACTGGTTGGTCGGCACTACGTTCGCATGAAGCTGGGCGTGACCCTTGAAGTGGTGGCGATGCAGTCACCGCCGCCAGCCGCCCCCACGTGGACACCGGACATTTCGAAGGTGAGGTGAAATGCGCCCCAGGAGCACCGAGAACAGGGACTTGCCGCCGGGTGTTTACCGGCGCAAGCGCACTAGCAAGAGCAAGAAGAACCCACCAAAGGTATGGATCAGCTACTACTATCGGGACAAGGAAGGGAAGGAAATTCCGCTGGGCACCGAGCTGAGCCTGGCGAGATTGAAGTGGGCCGAACTGGAGGCGAAGGAAAAACCAAAGGACTTGGTCACTATGAGCGCTATCTTCGATCGGTATGAGCGCGACATCATCCCGAAGAAGGCGCCGCGCACCCAGAAAGATAACCTGGCTGAGATTCGCCAGCTGCGCAATTACTTCGAAAAGGCGCCAATCGACGGGATCACGCCTGCACATGTGGCGAAGTATCGCGATGCAAGGACAGCGCCGGTCCGGGCGAACCGCGAAATTGCCACCCTGTCGCACATCTTCAACATCGCTCGGGAATGGGGGCTCACCACCAATGAGAACCCGTGCCAGGGGGTACGCAAGAACAAGGAGGTTCCGCGAGACTTCTACGCTAATGACGCAATCTGGAACGCGGTTTATGCGAAGGCAGTGGGTGAACTGAAGGACGCCATGGACTTGGCGTATCTGACGGGCCAGCGTCCGGCGGACGTGCTGGTGATGAGGCGAGACGACATCGAGGGCAAGGCCCTCGGCGTGGAGCAGAAGAAGACCCACAAGAAGCTGCGGATCATGCTGGAGGTGGATGGCGTGGAGAGCAGTCTGGGCGCCCTCATCAGGAAGATCCTCGAGCACAACGCTCCACATGGCTCGCCATACTTGCTGCTCACCGAAAGCGGCAAACGTGTGACGGCCTCCATGCTCCGTCATCGCTGGGATGACGCCAGAGAGGAGGCGGTGAAGGATGCAGTCGCCGCCGGGGACCATGTGCTGGCCGGCCGAATCGGGCAGTTCCAGTTCCGAGATATCCGTCCGAAGGCGGCTTCCGAAATCACCGATATCGACCACGCCAGCCTGCTGCTGGGCCACACCAAGGGCGACATTACCGAGCGGGTTTATCGCCGCGTCGGGGCACTGGCGAAACCTACCAAATAAAGAAAGTATCGGAAGCGCTTCCGAAATAAACCATTCCCAAAGGTGTTCCAACGGGTGGTTGTTCTATGCCCCAGAAACGCAAAAAGCCCTGAATAATCAGGGCTTTGGAGATGGCGGAAGCGTAGAGATTCGAACTCTAGGATAGTTGCCCATCGACGGTTTTCAAGACCGTTGCCTTAAACCACTCGGCCACGCTTCCAGCTCGTTTTGCGGCCGCCATAATACCGTAATGAAACACGCTGTCAAACTCTCTGTGTCGCGGGTTGCAGGAGCTCTGTTAGACTCCTAGCATCTGAACGTCTGAAACCACAGGTTTTACCAAGGAGTGTCGCCATGCGCGAACAGGATTACGCCGTCCACCACGGCCAGCAGGTCGAGCAGCAGGAGATCAGCAAGGTCCTGCGCAACACGTACAGCCTGCTGGCGCTTACCCTCGCCTTCAGCGGTGTCATGGCATTCGTTGCCCAGCAGATGCGCGTCGGCTACCCGAACGTGTTCGTGGTGCTGATCGGCTTCTACGGGCTGTTCTTCCTGACCAACAAGCTGCGTGATTCAGCCTGGGGCCTGGTGTCTACCTTCGCCCTCACCGGTTTCATGGGCTTCATCCTCGGCCCTATCCTGAACCGTTACCTGGGCATGGCCGGTGGCGCTGAAGTGGTGAGCTCTGCGTTTGCCATGACTGCGCTGGTGTTTGGTGGTCTGTCGGCCTATGTGCTGATCACCCGCAAGGACATGAGCTTCCTCAGCGGTTTCATCACCGCAGGCTTCTTCGTGTTGCTGGGTGCTGTCGTTGCCAGCTTCTTCTTCCAGATCAGCGGCCTGCAACTGGCGATCAGCGCTGGCTTCGTGCTGTTCTCGTCGGTCTGCATCCTGTTCCAGACCAGCGCGATCATTCATGGCGGCGAGCGTAACTACATCATGGCGACCATCAGCCTGTATGTGTCGATCTACAACCTCTTTGTCAGCCTGCTGCAGCTGTTTGGCATCATGGGTCGTGATGACTGATTGATTGCTGTGTGAGAAAGCCCGCTTCGGCGGGCTTTTTTGTGGGATTTCGAAAGGGGACCGGGGTCCGGGGTGTACGTCGATAGAGGTTCAGCGCCTGATAAATCGAGCGCCGCGCGGGCGGCGCTCGATTTCTGCCCCTCCCTATAACTCAGGGAGGACACCTGCCCCTCAAAACCCTGCCAACCGCAATTGCTGACTAAAAAGTCAGATAATCAGGCAGATGCTCGCCGATCATGCAGACATCGTGCTTTTCTCTACCGCAATCGCTCATCACCCCGTAGAATGCGCTCCTTTTTTCTTCCGGGGCGGCTTTCAGCAATGAGCTCACACGAACACAGCCCAGGCGCAGCGGCGCCTGCCAATGAACTGGTGCTTGGCCTGGAGGACAAGCCACGGCTGCTGATCGGCCTGCTGGCTGCCCTGCAGCACCTGCTGGCGATCATCGTGCCGATCGTCACCCCTGGCCTGCTGATCTGCCAGGCGCTGGGCGTTTCTGCGCGTGATACCAACCTGATCGTTTCCATGTCGCTGGTGATCTCGGGTATCGCCACCTTCGTCCAGTGCAAGCGCTTTGGCCCATTCGGCGCCGGGCTGCTGATCGTGCAGGGCACCAGCTTCAACTTCGTTGGCCCGCTGATTGCGGGCGGCGCGCTGATGGTCAAGCAAGGCACGCCGGTAGAGGGTGTAATGGCAGCCATCTTCGGCGTGGTGATTGCAGGCTCGTTCGTGGAGATGGGCGTGTCGCGCATCCTGCCGTTCGTCAAACGCCTGATCACCCCGCTGGTGACCGGTATCGTGGTGCTGATGATCGGCCTGACCTTGATCAAGGTCGGCCTGATCAGCATGGGCGGTGGCTTTGGCGCCATGGCCAATGGCACCTTTGCCAATGGCGATAACCTGCTGCTGTCGGGCGTGGTGCTGGCGATCATCGTGATCCTCAACCGCGTACCCGTAGTGTGGATGCGCAGTTGCGCCATCGTCATCGCCCTGGCGGTCGGTTACGCGCTGGCCGGCTACATGGGCCGCCTGGACTTCACCGGCATGCATGAAGCCGCGCTGTTCCAGGTGCCGACCCCGCTGCACTTTGGCCTGGGCTTCTCGTGGGCGCTGTTCATTCCGATGCTGGTGATTTACCTGGTGACTTCGCTGGAAGCCATCGGTGACGTTACCGCCACCAGCAAGGTGTCGCGCCAGCCGGTCGAAGGGCCGGTGTGGATGCAGCGGATCAAAGGTGGCGTGCTGGTCAACGGTGCCAACTCGCTGCTGGCCGGTGTGTTCAACACCTTCCCCAGCTCGATCTTTGCCCAGAACAACGGGGTGATTCAGCTGACCGGTATTGCCAGCCGCCACATCGGCATGTGGATTGCCGTGATGCTGGTGCTGCTGGGGCTGTTCCCAAGCGTTGCCGGGGTGATCCAGGCGGTGCCGGAGCCGGTGCTGGGTGGTGCGGCCATGGTGATGTTCGGGGCGGTTGCGGCTTCGGGTATCAACATTCTGGCCAGCACCCGGCTGGACCGTCGTGCACTGCTGATCATTGCCGTGTCGTTGGCGCTGGGCCTGGGCGTGGCGCAGGTGCCGGAGTTCCTGGCGCATATGCCGGCGGCGATTCGCAATGTGCTGGAGTCGGGTGTGGCTACCGGGGGGATCTGTGCGCTGGTGCTGAACTGGTTCTTGCCGGAGAGCAAGGAGCAGGGTTGAGTCTTGTGTCCTTCTGACAGGGCCATGAGGCTGATTTGCAGCCCATCGCGACACAAGGCCGCTCCTACAGGGGTCGCGTAGGACACACGGATACATAGAAAGCCCGCGCCGCTTGCACAAGCGGGCGCGGGCTTTTTTGCTTTATCATGGCAGCATTCCTTTGCATGAGTTATCCATGAAATTCGCTATCGCGGTGTTCTCCCCGGCCCATGCGCCCTCCTCGCGGCGTGCCTTGCGCTACGCCGAGGCGGTACTGGCCGGCGGGCATGAGATTGCCCGGCTGTTCTTTTATCAGGACGGGGTGCACAGTGCCTCGGCCAACGTGGTCGCGCCCCAGGACGAACTGGACGTGGCAGGCCAATGGCGTACCTTTATCCAGACCCACCAGCTGGACGCGGTGGTGTGTATCGCCGCGGCCCTGCGCCGTGGCGTGCTCGACGAGGCTGAAGCCAACCGTTACCAGCGCCCGGCCGTGAACCTGCCCAAACCGTGGGAACTGTCGGGGCTTGGCCAGCTGCATGAAGCGGCGCAGGTTGCCGACCGCCTTGTCTGCTTCGGAGGCGACTGAAATGGCCAAATCCTTGTTGATCATCAGCCGTCAGGCCCCGTGGAACGGCCCATCAGCCCGCGAAGCACTGGACATTGCCCTGGCCGGCGGCGCGTTCGACCTGCCGCTGGGCATGCTGTTCCTGGACGACGGCGTGTTCCAGCTCGCCCCGGCGCAGCAACCTACCGCTGTGCAACAGAAGAACCTGGCCGCCAACCTGCAGGCACTGCCAATGTTCGGTGTCGAAGAACTGTTTGCCTGCAGCCACAGCCTCAACCGCCGCGGCCTGGCAGCCGATGCCCTGGCACTGCCGGTGCAAGTGCTCGACGACGCGGCACTGGCCGCGCTGATCGCCCGTTTCGACCAGGTGGTAACGCTCTGATGACAACCCTGCATGTAATTGCCCACTCCCCGTTTGGCGACGAGCGCCTGGCCAGCTGCCTGCGCCTGCTCGGCACCGACGACGCGTTGCTGCTGTGCGGCGATGCGGTGTATGCCCTGCGCAGCGGCAGCGAGCCGCATCGCCAACTGCAAGCTGCCGGCCTGGCCCGGCGCCTGTTCGCCCTGGATGAGGATGTGCAAGCTCGCGCGGTCGGCAACGACTTGGCCAAAGCCGTGGACTACGCCGGGTTCGTCGAACTGTCGCTGCTTTACGACAAGGTCAACAGCTGGCTATGAGTACGCTCAACGTTGGCGATCATGCGATCGCCCTGGACAAGGACGGCTTTCTGGTCGACCTGCAAGACTGGTCCCGCGCCGCCGCCGAGGCTTTGGCCGAGCGCGAGGGTATCCCGTTGACGGCGGACCATTGGGAAATCCTCGAACTGCTGCGCCAGTTCTACCAGGAATACCAGCTGTCCCCGGCCACGCGCCCACTGATCAAGTACACGGCCCTGAAGCTGGGCCCGGAAAAGGGCAACAGCCCGCACCTGAACCGCCTGTTCAATGGCACCCCCGCCAAACTTGCCGCCAAGCTGGCGGGCCTGCCCAAGCCGACCAACTGCATATGACCCAGCCCCTTTTGAAAGAAGCTCGCCCGCTCACGCTTGAAACCCCTGCCGAGCACCCGTTCGCCGAATTCGTGCGCATTCTCGGCAAAGGCAAGCGCGGCGCGCGCGGCCTGACCCGTGAAGAGGCCCGCGCGGCCATGACCCTGCTGCTGGAAGGCAAGGTCGAGGACACCCAGCTGGGCGCCTTCCTCATGCTGCTGCGCCACAAGGAAGAAAGCGCCGAAGAGCTGGCCGGCTTCACCGAGGCGCTGCGCGCCCACCTGCAGGCGCCGAGCATTGCGGTGGACCTTGACTGGCCCACTTACGCCGGCAAGAAGCGCCACCTGCCCTGGTACCTGCTGGCGGCCAAGTGCCTGGCCGGCAATGGCGTGCGCATCCTGATGCACGGCGGTGGCGCGCATACCGCCGGGCGGATGTACACAGAGCAACTGCTCGACCTGTTGCAGATCCCGCTGTGCCGCGACTGGGCTGCTGTGGGCAATACACTGAACCAGCATCACCTGGCGTTTTTCCCGCTGCACGACTGGGCGCCGCAGTTGCAGCGCATGATCGACCTGCGCAACACCTTGGGCCTGCGCTCGCCCATCCACTCACTGGCCCGGGTGCTCAACCCGCTGGGCGCACGCTGTGGCCTGCAAAGCATCTTCCACCCGGGTTACCAGGCCGTGCACCGTGAGGCCAGCCGCCTGCTGGGCGACCATGCCGTGGTGATCAAGGGCGATGGCGGTGAGATCGAAGTCAACCCCGATGTCATCAGCCACCTCTACGGGACGACGGCGGGCGAAGCATGGGACGAAGAATGGCCAGCGCTGAGCGAGCGCCGCCATGTCAAACCGGCCAGCCTGCAGGCCGAGCACTTGCGGGCGTTCTGGCGCGGTGAAGTGGAAGACAGTTATGGCGAAAAAGCCCTGATCGCAACCATGGCCCTGGCCCTGCGTGGCCTGGGACAGAACCGCGAGCAGGCATTTGCGACAGCCCAAGGCTATTGGAATACGCGAGATAGATCGATTTAACCGATAATAGCACCCGGATCTTTGCGCTATTTGTTCGAACGATTTGGCCTAGACTGGGCTCCAACGACAAATCACTTTGTTTCAGGAGCTCATCATGGGCCTTTTGATCGACGGCCGCTGGCACGACCAGTGGTATGAAAACGGCAAGGACGGCACGTTCAAACGCGAAAATGCCCAACGCCGCAATCAACTGCCGGCTCCCGAAGCCGGCCGGTACCACCTGTACGTCTCGCTGGCCTGCCCATGGGCCCACCGCACCCTGATCTTGCGCGCCCTCAAAGGCCTTGAGCCATTGATCGATGTGTCGGTGGTCAGCTGGCTGATGCAAGACCATGGCTGGACCTTTGACCAGCAGCAAGGCTCCAGCGGTGACCACCTCGATGGCCTGCAGTACCTGCACCAGCGCTATACCCAGGATGACCCACACTACACCGGCCGCGTGACTGTGCCGGTACTGTGGGACAAGAAAGAGAAACGCATCGTCAACAATGAATCGTCGGAGATCATCCGCATCTTCAACAGCGCGTTCAACGAATTGACCGGCAATACCCTGGACCTCTACCCCGAGGCACTGCGCCCGACCATCGAAGCACTGAACGAGCGCATCTACCCAGCGGTGAACAACGGCGTATACCGTGCAGGCTTTGCCACCACGCAGGACGCCTACGAGGCTGCGTTCGACGACGTGTTCAACGAGCTGGATTATCTGGAAGATGTGCTGAGCCGCAACCGTTACCTGGCCGGTGAGTACCTGACCGAGGCCGATGTACGCCTGTTTACCACGCTGGTGCGCTTCGACGCGGTGTACCACGGGCACTTCAAGTGCAACCTGCGCCGCCTCAGCGACTACCAAAACCTGTCAAACTGGCTGCGTGAGCTGTACCAGTGGCCGGGGGTGGCGGGCACGGTGGATATGGAGCATATCCAGAAGCACTATTACATGAGCCACAAGACCATCAACCCGACCGGGATCGTGCCTAAAGGGCCTTTGCAGGACTTTGGCTTGCCGCATGATCGGGAGAAGTTGGTAGGGAAAGGGATCTGGCAGGCTTGAGATAGCCGGGGCTGCTTTGCAGCCCATTCGCAGCACAAGGCTGCTCCTACAGGAATCACGTCGGGCTTCACGCGATCCCTGTGGGAGCAGCCTTGTGCTGCGAATGGGCCGCAAAGCGGCCCCAACAATGTCAGCTGTTTTGCGAACCTTCGAACCAGGCCAGCTTGTCACGCAACTGCACCACTTCCCCCACAATCACCAGGGTCGGCGCATGCACTTCATGCCGGGCCACCAAGTCTGGCAAGTCCGCCAAGGTACCGGTAAACACTCGCTGGTTACGCGTAGTCCCCTGCTGCACCAACGCCGCCGGGGTACTTGCCGCCCGCCCATGGCGAATCAGCTCGGCGCAGATGGTCGGCAAACCAACCAATCCCATGTAGAACACCAGGGTCTGGGACGGCGCCACCAGGTCATTCCACGGCAGGTTGCTGGTGCCATCCTTCAGGTGCCCGGTGACGAAGCGCACCGACTGGGCGTAGTCGCGGTGAGTCAGCGGAATCCCGCCATACGCGGAGCAGCCACTGGCCGCGGTAATGCCCGGCACCACCTGGAACGGAATGCCATGCTCGGCAAGCTCTTCGATCTCTTCGCCACCCCGGCCGAAGATGAACGGATCACCACCCTTCAGGCGCAACACGCGCTTGCCCTGCTGGGCCAGGTCGACCAGCAGGCGGTTGATCTGGTCCTGGGGCACGGAGTGGTCAGCACGGCGCTTGCCCACGTAGATCCGCTCGGCATCACGCCGGCACATCTCGATAATGGCAGGCGCCACCAGGCGGTCGTACAGCACCACGTCGGCCTGCTGCATCAGGCGCAAAGCGCGGAAGGTGAGCAAGTCCGGATCACCCGGGCCCGCCCCTACCAGGTACACCTCACCGCCCTGCTGCAGTGGCGCGCCTTCTACCATCGCCTGCAACAGGCGCTCGGCTTCAGCGCCCTGCCCGGCCAGCTGGCGCTCGGCAATCGGCCCCTGGAACACCGTTTCCCAGAAGCCGCGACGCTGGTTGACGTCCGGGTACAAGGCTTTCACCTTGTGCCGGAAACGCGCAGCCAGCCCGGCCAGCTCACCATAGGCTGCGGGGATCCACGCCTCCAGCTTGGCGCGAATCAGACGCGCCAGAACCGGGGCGTCACCGCCACTGGATACCGCAATCACCAGCGGTGAGCGGTCGACGATCGCCGGGAAGATCACCGTGCACAGGGCCGGCGCATCCACCACGTTGACCGGCAGGCTGAGGGCCTGGGCATCGGCCGACACCTGGGCGTTCAGCCCAGGGTCGTCGGTAGCCGCGATCACCAGCCGGCAACCGACCAGGTCGGCTGCCTGATAGCCACGCACCAGCACCTCACCGCCACCTTCGCGGGCCAACGCGGCCAACTGGCCGTCGACGTCCGGCGCTACCACGCGCAGCACGCTACCGGCATCCGCCAGCAGGCGCGCCTTGCGCAAGGCGATCTCCCCACCGCCGACGACCAGCACGCGGCCGCCCTGCAGCTTGTGGAACAGTGGCAGGTAATCCATTTAGCGGATGACCTCGACGCCGCCCATGTACGGCTTGAGCACGTCCGGTACACGGATGGAACCGTCGGCCTGCTGGTAGTTTTCCAGCACGGCAACCAGGGTACGGCCTACGGCCAGGCCGGAGCCGTTGAGGGTGTGCACCAGCTCTGGCTTGCCGGTTTCCGGGTTGCGCCAGCGGGCCTGCATGCGGCGCGCCTGGAAGTCGCCACAGTTGGAGCACGAGCTGATTTCGCGGTACTTGTCCTGGCTCGGCACCCACACTTCCAGGTCGTAGGTTTTCACTGCACCAAAGCCCATGTCGCCGGTGCACAGGGCCAGCACGCGGTACGGCAGCTCGAGCAGCTGCAGCACGCGCTCGGCGTTGGCGGTCAGGCCTTCCAGGGCTTCCATCGACTTGGCCGGCTCTACCACCTGCACCATCTCGACTTTGTCGAACTGATGCTGACGGATCATGCCGCGGGTGTCACGGCCAGAAGCACCGGCTTCACTGCGGAAGCAAGGGGTGTGGGCAACCAGTTTCAGCGGCAGCTGCTTGGCGTCGAGGATTTCACCGGCAACCAGGTTGGTCAGGGACACTTCGGCAGTCGGGATCAGGTAGAAGTCAGCTTCACCTTCGCGGGTGATCTTGAACAGGTCTTCCTCGAACTTCGGCAGCTGGCCAGTACCCTGCAAGGCAGGCGCCTGCACCAGGTACGGGGTGTAGTGCTCCTCGTAGCCGTGCTCGCCGGTGTGCAGGTTGATCATGAACTGCGCCAGGGCGCGGTGCAGGCGGGCAATCGGGCCACGCAGCACGGCAAAGCGGGCGCCAGACAGCTTGGCTGCGGCCTCGAAGTCCAGGCCACCGCTGACTTCGCCGAGGGCGACGTGGTCCTTGATCACGAAGTCAAAGGCGGTCGGCGTACCCCAACGGCGCACTTCGACGTTGTCGTCTTCGCTGGCACCGACCGGTACGCTGGCGTCCGGCAGGTTGGGGATGGTCAGCAGGATACCGTCCAGTTCGGCCTGAATGCCGTCCAGCTCGGTCTTGCCGGCAGCCAGTTCGTTGGCCATGCGCTCGACGTCGGCCATCAGTGGCGCGATGTCTTCGCCCTTGGCCTTGGCCTGGCCGATGGACTTGGAACGGGCGTTACGCTCGGCCTGCAATTGCTCGGTGCGGGTCTGCACCGCCTTGCGGCGCTCTTCCAGTGATTCGATGCGCGCGACATCCAGGCTGAAGCCACGGGAGGCCAGGCGTTGCGCCACTTCCTGAAGTTGGCCGCGTAACAGTTTGGAATCGAGCATATCGTTCTCTCGTTATAGGTAGGTGTTGGTTCAGAATCGGGTCAGGGACAGGCCGGCCCAGGTTGCGAGCAGCCCGCCCACCACGCTGATACTGGTATAGCCCAAGGCAAGGGGCACTTGCCCGCTTTCCATCAGGCGCACGGTATCGAGCGAGAAAGAGGAAAAGGTCGTCAGGCCACCGAGGAAGCCGACAATCAGGCCGGCGCGTAATTCGACCGGCGCCAGCGGCTTGTGCAAGAACAAGCCATAGAGCAAGCCGATCAGCAGGCAGCCAACCAGGTTGACCGCCAGCGTACCGGCATAAAAGTGCCGTGGCCAGTGGGCCGCTACCCAGTTGGCGGTAGCGAAGCGCAACAGGGTGCCGGCAACACCGCCCGCGCTGACCGCGGCAATGAGTGCAATCACGGTTTTCTCCGCTGGCGGGGGCTGTTACGGTCCAGGTCGGCCAGGTGGCGCAGCTTCTCGCCAATCTTCAGCTCCAGGCCACGGGGCACCGGCTGGTAGTACTGGCGCGGCTCCAGCGCATCGGGGAAGTAATCCTCACCGGCGGCGTAGGCATCAGGTTCATCGTGGGCATAGCGATACTCGTCGCCATAACCCAGTTGCTTCATCAGCTTGGTCGGGGCGTTGCGCAGGTGCAACGGCACCTCCAGCGAGCCATGCTCGGCCGCTTCACGCAGGGCAGTCTTGAAGCCCATGTACACCGCGTTGCTTTTCGGCGCACAGGCCAGGTACGTGATGGCCTGCGCCACCGCCAGTTCGCCCTCGGGGCTGCCCAGGCGCTCCTGCACGTCCCAGGCTGCCAGGCACAGACTGAGCGCGCGCGGGTCGGCGTTGCCGATGTCCTCGCTGGCCATGCGCACCACGCGGCGGGCGATGTACAGCGGGTCGCAGCCGCCGTCGAGCATGCGGGCAAACCAGTACAGGGCGCCATCGGGGTTGGAGCCGCGCACCGACTTGTGCAGCGCGGAAATCTGGTCGTAGAACGCCTCGCCGCCCTTGTCGAAGCGGCGGCGGCTGTCACCCAGCAGGCTCTGCAGCATCTCGACGTCGATCTCGCTGCCGTCTTCCGCCAGGTCCGAGGCGTTCTCGAGGAAGTTGAGCATGCGCCGGCCATCCCCGTCGGCAGCGGCCATGAGCATCTTGAAGGCCTCGTCGCCCACCTGCAGGTTGCGCTTGCCCAGGCCACGCTCTTCGGTCAGCGCACGGTTGACCAGCTTGCGCAGGGCCGCCTCGTCCAGGCTCTTGAGCACATACACCCGCGCCCGCGACAACAGCGCGTTGTTCAGCTCGAACGACGGGTTTTCGGTGGTAGCGCCGATGAACAGCAGGGTGCCGTCTTCGACGTAGGGCAAAAAGGCGTCCTGCTGCGACTTGTTGAAGCGGTGCACCTCGTCAACGAACAGGATGGTGCGCCGGCCATACTGCCCAGCCTGCTGCTTGGCCACCTCGACCGCCTGGCGAATCTCTTTCACCCCGGCCAGCACCGCCGACACGGTTTCGAAGTGCGCATCGCAAAACTGCGCCAGCAGCCGCGCCAGAGTGGTCTTGCCCACCCCAGGCGGCCCCCAGAAGATCATCGAGTGCAGCGCCCCCTGCTCCAGCGCCTCACGCAGCGGTTTGCCGCGCGCCAGCAGGTGCTCCTGGCCCACGTACTCGTCCAGGTTGGACGGGCGCAGGCGAGCAGCCAGGGGCTGGGCGACGGGTTCGCTTCGAAACAGGTCCATGACGAGCTCCGCTTACTCCTTGATCACGTCCGCACCTTTGGGGATGTCGAACTTGAACCTGCTGTCCGGCACCGCCTGGTTGGCCTTGACTCCATTGAACAGGATGTTGGTGCGTTGGCCGACGCTGTCGACCAACTGCATGTCATTGATCAGGCCTTTGCGGAACGACACGCGCAGCGAGTCGAACAGGGTGTCCTTGGTCTTCGGCTTGAGGGTGAAGTCCATGACTTCGCCCTGCTCCTTGGAGGTGATATCGAAGCTCTGGCTGATCTTCGACACGTCACCGGACAGCAGCAGTGCCGGGGTCTGGTTCAGGCGCACGTCGAGCTTCTTGATGGTGGCCTGTTCCAGGTCCGGGTCCCACAGGGTAACCATCTTGCCATCAGACACCACCACCTGCTCCTGCGGCGCATCGGTGTGCCAGTAGAACAGGCCCGGGCGCTTGACTGTCATCTGGCCAGCGGTTTCCTGCAGGCTGGCGCCGTCGGCACCCAAGGTCAATTGAGAGAAATTGGCCTCGATGGTCTGCGACTTTTCCAGCAGCTGGGTCAGGCGTTGTACATCTTGCTCACCGGCAAAAGCCGAAACGCTGCCCAGAGCAAGGGCAGAAACCAACAGCATGCGAATCGCGCGCATGGTAATCCTCATTGAGCATTGAAAAGACCGGGCGCCACCGTTGGCGCCCGGCAAGGTGTTCATCAGTCGCGCGGGCCGCCCGGGGCAATCACTTCCCGCGAGCCGTTGCTGTTCATCGGGGTGACCACGCCAGCCATTTCCATGGCTTCGATCATGCGGGCGGCGCGGTTGTAGCCGATCTTCAGCTTGCGCTGCACGGCCGAGATCGACGCACGGCGGCTTTCCAGCACGAACTGCACGGCCTCATCATACAGGGCGTCGCTTTCCGAATCTTCGCCATCCCCACCGCCACCGCCGCCTTCGAAGCCGCTGCCGGCCTCTTCCACGCCGTTGAGGATGTCGTCGTTGTAGTCCGGCGCGCCGCGCAGCTTCCACGCTTCCACCACGCGGTGCACTTCGTCGTCGGAGACGAACGCACCGTGCACCCGGATCGGCAGGCTGGTACCCGGCGGCATGTACAGCATGTCACCGTGGCCCAGCAGCTGCTCGGCACCACCTTGGTCGATGATGGTGCGCGAGTCGATCTTGCTCGATACCTGGAACGCCATGCGGGTCGGGATGTTGGCCTTGATCAGGCCGGTGATCACGTCCACCGACGGGCGCTGGGTGGCAAGAATCAGGTGGATACCGGCCGCCCGCGCCTTCTGGGCGATACGGGCGATCAGCTCTTCGACCTTCTTGCCGACGATCATCATCATGTCGGCGAATTCGTCGACCACCACCACGATGGTCGGCAGGGTTTTCAGCGCAGGCGGCTCGTCGTCCATGCTCTCGCGGCGGTACAGCGGGTCATGGATGATCTCGCCGGCCTCCTGGGCATCCTTGATCTTGCGGTTGAAGCCGCCAAGGTTACGCACGCCCATGGCCGCCATCAGCTTGTAGCGGCGCTCCATCTCGGCCACGCTCCAGCGCAGGGCGTTGGCAGCATCCTTCATGTCGGTGACCACTGGGCACAGCAAATGCGGGATGCCTTCGTAGATCGACAGTTCGAGCATTTTCGGGTCAATCATGATCAACCGCGCGTCTTCCGGGCCGGATTTGAACAGGATCGACAGGATCATCGCGTTCACACCCACCGACTTACCGGAGCCGGTGGTACCGGCCACCAGCAGGTGTGGCATCTTGGCCAGATCGGTGATCACCGGCTTGCCGCCGATGTCGTGGCCCAGGGCCAGGGTGACCGGGGACTTCTGCTCCTCGAACTGCGGCGTGGCCAGCACTTCGGAAAACCGCACCATCTGCCGGTTTTCGTTGGGGATCTCGATACCCACGGTGGTCTTGCCAGGGATGACCTCGACCACCCGCACGCTGGTCACGGCCAGCGAGCGCGCCAGGTCCTTGGCCAGGTTGGCGATACGGCTGACCTTCACGCCAGCGGCCGGCTGGATTTCGTAACGGGTAATCACCGGGCCTGGGTGGATCGAGTCCACCGAGACTTCAACGCCGAATTCCTTGAGTTTGATTTCCAGCAACTGGCCGACACTGGCCAGGGACTCTGGCGAGTACTCGATCTTTTTCTGCTCGGCCGGGTCGAGGATGGAAATCGACGGCAGGGTGCCTTCAACGGCGCTGTCGACGAACAGCGGCGCCTGCTTCTCCTTCATCACCCGCTTGCTCGGCTCCGGCGCCCTGGCCGCTGCCGGAGGCACGATCGTCGGGGCTGCAGGCTGCTCGCGGGGCAGCACGGTTTCACGCGGCACAACCGGCTCGCGCGGCACAACGGGCTCACGCGCCAAGGTCGGTTCGCGAGGCGCGGCAGGTTGAGCAGGCGCTTCTTCGCGCTTGAAGAGACGCTCGCGCAACGCCGGCTTGGCAGGCTCGCGCTTGTCGGCGGCCATCGGCGGCGCCTTGAACACCGGCTCGTCCTCACGCAGCTGGGCCTCCAGGCGTTTACGCTCATTACGCGCTTCCCACCAGCGGTTGGCGGCACCCTGCACCAACTCGAACAGGTCAAGGGTGATCTTGCCGGTCAGGTCCATCACCTTGAACCACGACAAATCGGTGAACACGGTCAGGCCGAACAGGAACAGGGCTATGAACATCAGCGTGCTGCCCTGCACGTTCAGCAGGTTGCGCGCCAGCTCGCCCAGGCTTTCGCCCAGCGCGCCGCCCGCGGAAAACGGCATGCTCGCCGGCGGATGGAAGTGAATATGTGCCAGCGCTGCGCCGGATAGCACCAGGAACACCAGGCCGATCAGCCGCCAGGAGAACAGCCAGCCGCTCCAGTCCCAGGGCTGATGGCGCTCACGGAAGATCTGCCAGGTCTTGACCCCCAGCAACAGCGGGAAGATGTAGGCAAAGTAACCCAGCACCATGAACAGGATGTCGGCGAAGTAGGCGCCGGCGCGCCCGGCGGCGTTCTGCACCTGCTCGACGTTGCTGGTGTGGCTGAAGCCCGGGTCGGAAGTGTCGTAGGTCAGCAGCGCCATCCACAGGTACAGGCACAAGGCGCCGATCGCGATCAACGCACCTTCCTTGAGGCGATAATGCAGCTGCTGCCGCCACAGGGGCACAGGCAAAGGAGCTGGGGTTGCGGTGGATTTCTTCAAAACGCGTCTATTCCTGCGCGTGGTGCGCGTCCAATAGTGATCGGCCGGCTGTGCGGCCAATGAACCACTACTTTTAACATTACTGCCCGCCAGCCGCCATGGCGGCACGCCGCATGGGTGTTTGCCGGGGGCGACTTTCACATGGCTGCAATTTGAGCATGCATTTTCTTTTGTGACAAAGGCTTATGCTGTGTTTTTGCACAGGTATGACAGCAAATGTAGCGGATGGTGCCTGCGGTTTCATGAATGTGCAGGAAATTGCCCAGAATTGCCGAAACTGCACTGCCTCTTTGTAGGAGCAGCCTTGAGGCCCCCAAAGAGATTGACCCTGCTTTTCACCCGCGCCATGCTGCCCTCTCCCCTCCCCCACCGCACGATAGACCATGCTCACCTGGCTGACCCGCGACTCGCTGACCTTCCCGCCCCTGGAAAAGGCCCTGCACGACCCCAACGGCCTGCTGGCCGCTGGCGGCGACCTGAGCCCCGAGCGCCTGGTGCAGGCCTACCGCCATGGCTGTTTCCCGTGGTACCAGGACGGCCAGCCCATTCTGTGGTGGTCACCCGACCCGCGCACGGTGCTGTTGCCCGACCAACTGCACGTTTCGCGCTCGCTGGCCAAGCTGATGCGCCAGGGCCGCTACCAGGTCAGCTTCGACACCGACTTTGCTGCCGTCATTGCGGCCTGCGCCGCACCCCGCGACTACGCCGACGGCACCTGGATCACCGATACCATGCGCAACGCCTACTGCGAACTGCACCGCCGTGGCATCGCGCATTCGGTGGAGGTACGCCAGGACGGCGAGCTGGTCGGCGGCCTGTACGGCCTGGCCATGGGCCAGCTGTTCTTCGGCGAATCAATGTTCAGCCGCGCCGACAACGCCTCCAAGGTTGGCTTCGTGACCCTGGTCAACCACCTGCGCGAAGCCGGCTTCGTGCTGATCGACTGCCAGATGCCCACCAACCACCTGCACAGCCTGGGCGCCCATGCCATCAGCCGCGCCGAGTTCGCCGGCTACCTGGCACGCCACCTCGACCAGCCCAACAGCGCAACGTGGGTTGCCTAGGCGAGTTGCCATAGCTGGCTTACACTTAAAACAAAGTCTCACCGAAGGGGTTGATCATGACAGAGTTGGCGCGCTTGAAGTTTTATGCCACTCAGCCCCACTCCTGCAGCTACCTGCCTGACGAGCAGGCGACCACACTGTTCCTCGACCCCAGCCAGCCGATGGACGTAAAGGTGTACGCCGACCTGTCGGAAATGGGCTTTCGGCGCAGTGGCGACCACCTGTACCGCCCCCACTGCCAGAACTGCAACGCCTGCGTGCCGGCGCGCATCCCGGCGGCGCGCTTTATTCCCAACCGCCAGCAACGGCGCATTCTCAAGCGCAATGCCGACCTGACCGTGAGCGCGGCGCGCCCCACGTTCAAGGAGGAGTACTTCGAGCTGTACCGGCGCTATATCGAAACGCGCCACGCCGACGGTGACATGTACCCGCCCAGCCGTGATCAGTTTTCCACCTTTCTGGTACGCGACCTGCCGTTCTGCTGGTTCTACGAGTTCCGCCTGGAAGGCCGGTTGATGGCGGTGGCCGTGTGCGACCTGCTGCCCAACGGCCTGTCGGCGGTGTACACCTTCTACGAGCCGGACGAGGAGCGACGCAGCCTTGGCCGCTTCGCCATCCTCTGGCAGATCACCGAAGCCGTGCGCCAGGACCTGGAGGCGGTTTACCTGGGCTACTGGATCAAGAACTGCAAGAAAATGAACTACAAGACGCAGTATCGGCCTATCGAGCTGCTGATAAACCAGCGCTGGGTCACCCTTAACTGAAAGCATTGGCTTGACACGCAGATTTCCGGCATAATCGGCGCCACTTTTTTGCCCGGTGCGGATATGCGTCGGGCTAACACTGGATCCGAGGGCTCAACTGCATGTCGAAAGAAGACAGCTTCGAAATGGAAGGTACTGTCGTCGACACCCTGCCCAACACCATGTTCCGCGTGGAGTTGGAAAACGGGCACGTCGTAACCGCGCACATCTCCGGAAAGATGCGCAAAAACTACATCCGTATTCTCACTGGCGACAAGGTCCGCGTCGAGCTGACGCCCTACGACCTGAGCAAGGGCCGCATCACCTACCGTGCGCGCTAAGCTCCAGCCATGAAAAAGCCCGGCCATGTGCCGGGCTTTTTTGTGCCTGTGAAATTGTACGGTTGCAACCCTCTCTGTGGGAGCGGGCTTGCCCCGCGAAGCAGGCCCCGCGGCGCATGGCACCGGCTTCGCCGGTGTTCGCAGGGCAAGCCCGCTCCCACAGGGCCTCGCTTGTCAGGCAACCTCAGCCGTGGTCTCGAAGTCGAACACCAGTTCGCCATCGCGCAGGTCGATGTGCACCACACCGCCATGCTCGGCCAGTTCGCCAAACAGGATCTCCTCGGCCAACGGCCGTTTGATCTTGTCCTGGATCAGCCGCGCCATCGGCCGCGCGCCCATCTGCACATCGTAGCCCGACGCCGCCAGCCAGCCGCGGGCGTCATCACTGACTTCCAGCAGCACACGCTTGTCTTCCAGCTGCGCCTGCAGTTCGATAAGGAACTTGTCGACGATGCTCTTGATCGTCTCGTGGCTCAGGCGGCCGAACTGGATGATGGTGTCCAGGCGGTTGCGGAACTCTGGCGTGAAGCTCTTGCGGATGACTTCCATGGCATCGGACGCATGGTCCTGATGGGTGAAGCCGATCGAGGCCCGTGCCGCGGTTTCCGCGCCAGCGTTGGTGGTCATGATCAAAATCACGTTACGGAAGTCGGCCTTGCGCCCGTTGTTGTCGGTCAGGGTACCGTGGTCCATCACCTGCAGCAGCAGGTTGAAGACTTCCGGGTGGGCCTTCTCGATTTCATCGAGCAGCAAGACGCAGTGCGGTTGCTTGGTGATCGCCTCGGTCAACAAGCCACCCTGGTCAAAGCCAACGTAACCAGGAGGCGCACCGATCAGGCGGGACACCGTGTGGCGCTCCATGTACTCGGACATGTCGAAACGCACCAGCTCCACACCCAGCGCCTTGGCCAGCTGCCGCGCCGCTTCGGTCTTGCCGACGCCGGTTGGGCCGGCGAACAGGAACGAACCGACAGGCTTGTCTGGCGCCTTGAGGCCGGCACGGGACAGCTTGATGGCAGTCGACAGCGAATCGATCGCCTGGTCCTGGCCAAACACGGTCAGTTTCAGGTCACGCTCGAGATTACGCAGCAGCTCTTTGTCGGAACTGCTGACATGCTTCGGCGGAATGCGCGCAATCTTCGCAACGATGTCCTCGACCTGCGGCACGTCGATGCGTTTGACGCGGTTGGCTTCCGGCTGCAGGCGCTGGTAGGCACCCGCTTCGTCGATCACGTCGATGGCCTTGTCCGGCATGTGCCGGTCATTGATGTAGCGCGAGGCCAGTTCGGCGGCGGCGCGCAGGGCTTCGTCGCTGTACTCGATGTTGTGGTGGCTCTCGAAGCGCCCTTTAAGGCCGCGCAGAATGCCCACGGTGTCTTCGACCGACGGCTCGCTGACATCCACCTTCTGGAAGCGCCGTGCCAAGGCACGATCCTTCTCGAAGATGCCGCGAAACTCCTGGAAGGTGGTGGAGCCAATGCAACGGATCTCACCCGACGACAGCAACGGTTTGAGCAGGTTGGAGGCATCCATCACCCCGCCCGACGCCGCACCGGCACCGATGATGGTGTGGATTTCGTCGATGAACAGGATCGCCTGCGGGCGCTTGCGCAGCTCGCCGAGCAGCGCCTTGAAGCGTTTCTCGAAGTCACCGCGGTACTTGGTACCGGCCAGCAGTGCGCCAAGGTCGAGGGAGTACACCACGCTCTGCGCCAGCAGGTCGGGCACCTGGCCATCGACAATGCGCTTGGCCAGGCCTTCGGCGATGGCGGTTTTGCCCACGCCCGCCTCACCCACCAGCAGCGGGTTGTTCTTGCGCCGGCGGGCAAGGATTTGCGCCACGCGCTCAACTTCCTGCTCGCGACCTACCAGCGGGTCGATACGGCCGGCACGGGCCAGCTCGTTCAGGTTGCTGGCATAAGCGTCCAGCGGGTTGCTCGACGAGGACGTTTCGCCGCCCTCTTCGTCCTGCATTTCCTGATCGCTGTCAGCGTGCGAACCATGGCCAGGCACCTTGGAGATGCCATGGGCGATGTAGTTCACGACGTCGATGCGGGCCACGCTCTGTTGCTTGAGCAGGAATACGGCCTGGCTTTCCTGTTCGCTGAAGATCGCCACCAGCACGTTGGCGCCGGTCACTTCGCGCTTGCCAGAGCTTTGCACGTGGAACACGGCACGCTGCAGCACGCGCTGGAAGCCCAGGGTCGGCTGGGTTTCACGGTCTTCATCGTTGACAGGGATCAACGGGGTGGTGGAATCGATGAACTCTTGCAGGTCGTGCTTGAGCTTGTCGAGATTGGCGCCACAGGCGCGCAGAACGGTCGCGGCAGCCTCATTGTCAAGGAGTGCCAGCAGCAGATGTTCGACGGTCATGAACTCATGACGTTTCGAACGGGCCTCCTTGAAGGCCAGATTGAGGGTGACTTCGAGCTCGCGGTTTAACATAGCTTCACCTCATACCCAAGTGGTCGGCGATTAACCGTCCTTCTCGATTTCACAGAGTAGCGGATGCTGGCTTTCCCTGGCGTATTGGTTGACCTGCATAGCCTTTGTTTCGGCGATGTCACGGGTAAACAATCCGCACACTGCCCGCCCTTCTGTATGGACGGTCAGCATGATCTTGGTCGCCAGCTCGCGGTTCAGACTGAAGAACGTCTCGAGCACTTCGACGACGAAATCCATTGGCGTGTAGTCATCGTTGAACAAAACCACCTTGTACATCGGTGGCGCCTGCAGGATCGGCTTGGCTTCCTGGACTGCAAGACCCGAGCCGTCGTCCTCATTCGATTGCGGGCGATCCTGATTGAATGTTAGTCGAATCTCACTAGGTGCATGCATGGAAAGAATTTCATCATGAGCGTCAGGTTAAGGTTGTGGGTTGACGGCACAGGCCGCATCCAGCGCAGGCGCCGGGCGACCTTGACTATCGGCAAAACGGTGTTACAACCAATAAGAACCCACCGTGGTCGATAAAGATCCGCGCAGTCAACCAGATTTTTCGCAAGGTTCGTATGCGGATGAAGTGGATGATACTCCAGTGATGGAGTCCTTTGCAGAGGGACATAGGGATGGCAAGCGGTAAAGTCAAGTGGTTCAACAATGCCAAGGGCTATGGGTTCATCAATGAAGAAGGTAAATCCGATGACCTGTTCGCCCATTATTCGGCCATCCGAATGGACGGATACAAGACCCTCAAGGCAGGCCAGTGCGTAGTGTTCGACATCGTACAGGGCCCCAAAGGTCTGCACGCCGTCGACATCAAAGACGCTGCGGTGGCCGCGGCAGAGGGTGCCAGAACCCTGGGCGAGCCGCAGAGCGAAACTGCCAAAGCCTGACTGCCTGCGCTGTGCCGGTATACGAAACAACCGGCCGCTTCTTTACCTGGAAGCGGCCGGTTTTGCATTGCCTACATATGCTTGATCATTTCATCGCCAAAGCCTGAACTGCTCACCAGCGTGGCGCCGTCCATCAGGCGCTCAAAGTCGTAGGTCACGGTCTTGGCACCGATCGCACCGTTGGTGCCTTTGATGATCAGGTCGGCCGCCTCGGCCCAGCCCATGTGCCGCAGCATCATCTCTGCCGAGAGAATCACCGAGCCAGGGTTCACCTTGTCCTGCCCGGCATACTTGGGCGCGGTGCCGTGGGTAGCCTCGAACATGGCCACGGTGTCGGACAGGTTGGCCCCCGGCGCGATGCCGATACCGCCCACTTCCGCCGCCAGGGCGTCGGACAGGTAGTCACCGTTGAGGTTGAGGGTGGCGATCACGTCGTACTCGGCCGGGCGCAGCAGGATCTGCTGCAGCATGGCGTCGGCGATGGCGTCCTTGACGATGACCTCGCGGCCGGTCTTGGGGTTCTTGAACTTCATCCAAGGGCCGCCATCGAGCAATTCGGCACCAAACTCGTCCCTGGCCACCTCGTAGCCCCAGTCCTTGAAGGCCCCCTCGGTGAACTTCATGATGTTGCCCTTGTGCACCAGGGTCAGCGATTCGCGGTCGTTGTCCACCACGTACTGCAGGGCCTTGCGCACCAGGCGCTTGGTGCCCTCGCGGGATACCGGCTTGACGCCGATGCCGCAGTCCTGGTCGAAGCGGATCTTGGTGACGCCCATTTCCTCCTTGAGGAACTTGATCACCTTGTTCGCCTCAGGCGAACCGGCCTTCCACTCGATACCGGCATAGATGTCCTCGGAGTTTTCCCGGAAGATCACCATGTCGACATCACCGGGCTTTTTCACCGGGCTCGGCACACCCTGGAACCACAGTACCGGGCGCAGGCACACGTACAAGTCCAGTTGCTGGCGCAGGGCCACGTTGAGCGAACGGATGCCACCCCCCACCGGGGTGGTCAGGGGGCCCTTGATCGACACCACGTAATCACGCACGGCGTCGAGGGTTTCCTGCGGCAACCAGGTGTCCTGGTCGTACACCTGGGTGGCTTTTTCGCCAGCATACACCTCCATCCAGGCGATCTTGCGCTTGCCGCCGTAGGCCTTCTGCACGGCGGCATCGACCACTTTGATCATGACCGGCGAGACGTCCACGCCAATCCCGTCGCCTTCGATATAAGGAATGATGGGGTTGTCAGGAACGTTGAGCGAATGGTCTGCATTGACGGTGATCTTGGTGCCGTCGGTCGGAACCTTGATTTTCTGGTATCCCATGCTTGCACTACTCCGCTGTCGGGTGTGATTGGACATCGTGCGATCCACTGAGCCTAAACCACATCTGCCGACCTGCAAGGCATGCGACAACCCGCCACATTGCAGCTACGTCTTTGGTCTTATAAATGGGCCGATATCACTTGGCCTTGCTGATTAGCCCGAATGGTTTGGTATACTCCGCCGCGACCGTAGGGTCATCGGGGCGAATCCCAGGAAAATGCGGACCGCCCTTGGCCATGAATGGCCGAAAAGCCTGGGTTGTTACCGCAGCTCAGCATTGACGCTCGACTGATGCATCCACCATCACCGCTCGCAGCCTCTCGACTTTCCGCTCATGGCGCTGCCAGGGCGATGCGCCTACCCTGCGCACCACGAGACTCGAGCACGCTCAGCACACAGAGAGTTAACCCGCATGCCCACCCGTTCCAAGATCATCTATACCTTCACCGACGAAGCCCCCGCCCTCGCCACCTACTCGCTGCTGCCGATCGTCGAAGCCTTCACCGCTTCGGCCGACATCGCCGTCGAAACTCGCGACATCTCCCTGGCCGGCCGTATCCTCGCCGCCTTCCCGGAGCAACTGGGCGCAGAGAAGCAAGTAGGCGATCACCTGGCGGAACTGGGCCAGCTGGCTACCACCCCTGAAGCCAACATCATCAAGCTGCCGAACATCAGCGCCTCGGTACCGCAGCTCAAGGCCGCGATCAAGGAACTGCAAGGCAAGGGCTTCAACATCCCTGACTACGCCGACGAGCCGGCCACCGCGGACGAAAAAGAGTCCCGCGCCCGCTACGACCGCATCAAGGGCTCCGCCGTGAACCCGGTGCTGCGCGAAGGCAACTCTGACCGCCGCGCGCCGCTGTCGGTCAAGAACTACGCCCGCAAGCACCCGCACAAGATGGGCGCCTGGTCCGCTGACTCCAAGTCGCACGTTGCCCACATGACCCAGGGCGACTTCTACGGCAGCGAAAAAGCCGCACTGATCGAAGCTGACGACAGCCTGCGCATCGAGCTGGTTGGCAAAGACGGCAGCACCACCGTCCTGAAAGAAAAAACCGCCGTCAAGGCCGCCGAAATCATCGACTGCGCCACCATGAGCCGCAAGGCCCTGAAAGCCTTCATCGCCGAGCAGATCGCCGATGCCAAGGCCGCCGGCGTGCTGCTGTCGGTGCACCTGAAAGCCACCATGATGAAGGTTTCCGACCCGATCATGTTCGGCGTCATCGTCGAAGAGTTCTACAACGACGTGCTGACCAAGCACGCCGCAGCCCTGGCCGAAGTAGGCTTCAACGCCAACAACGGTATCGGCGACCTGTACGCCCGCATCAAGGACCTGCCAGCCGACAAGCAGGCCGAGATCGAGGCTGACATCCAGGCCCTGTACGCCCAGCGCCCGGCCCTGGCCATGGTCAACTCCGACAAAGGCATCACCAACCTGCACGTGCCGAGCGACGTGATCGTCGACGCCTCGATGCCGGCCATGATCCGTGACTCGGGCAAGATGTGGAACACCGCCGGTGAACTGCAAGACGCCAAGGCCGTGATCCCGGACCGTTGCTACGCCGGTATCTACCAGGCCACCATCGAAGACTGCAAGCAGCACGGCGCCTTCGACCCGACCACCATGGGCAGCGTGCCGAACGTTGGCCTGATGGCGCAAAAAGCCGAAGAGTACGGTTCCCACGACAAGACCTTCCAGATCAAGGCCGACGGCGTCGTGCGCGTGGTCGATGGCAAAGGCAACGTTGTGCTGGAGCAGAACGTCGAAGCCGGTGACATCTTCCGCATGTGCCAGACCAAAGACGCGCCGATCCAGGACTGGGTCAAGCTGGCCGTCAACCGTGCCCGCCTGAGCAACACCCCTGCGGTGTTCTGGCTGGACCCGGCCCGCGCCCACGACGGCGTGATGATCGAAAAGGTGCAGCAGTACCTGAAGGATCACGACACCACTGGCCTGGACATCCGTGTTCTGGCTCCGGTCGACGCCATCAAGTTCTCCCTGGCCCGCATCCGCGAAGGCAAGGACACCATTTCGGTGACCGGCAACGTGCTGCGCGACTACCTGACCGACCTGTTCCCGATCATGGAACTGGGCACCAGCGCCAAGATGCTGTCGATCGTGCCGCTGATGAACGGTGGTGGCCTGTTCGAGACCGGCGCCGGCGGTTCGGCGCCCAAGCACGTGCAGCAGCTGGTTGAAGAGAACTTCCTGCGTTGGGACTCGCTGGGTGAATTCCTGGCCCTGGCCGCTTCCCTGGAGCACCTGGGCAACACCTATGACAACCCGCGCGCCAAGGTTCTGGCCAGCACCCTGGACCAGGCCACCGGCAAGTTCCTCGACACCAACAAGTCGCCTTCGCGCAAAGTTGGCGGTATCGACAACCGCGGCAGCCACTTCTACCTGACCCTGTACTGGGCTGAAGCCCTGGCCGCTCAAACCGACGACGCTGCGCTGCAAGCGCGCTTCGCACCGCTGGCAAAAACCCTGGCCGAGAACGAAGCGACCATCGTCGCCGAGCTCAACGCCGTTCAGGGCAAGCCGGCCGATATCGGTGGCTACTATGCCCCGGATGCCGAGCTGACCGCCAAGGTGATGCGCCCAAGCCAGACCCTGAACAGCGCCATTGCTGCCCTGTAAGGTTCGCTTGAAGTAACAGCAAAAACCCCGGCCACGCACCGGGGTTTTTGCTTTCTGAAAGAGCTTGCACGGCCCCTGTAGGAGCGGCCTTGTGCCGCGAAAGGGCCGCGAAGC
>NZ_JBWKXT010000061.1:0-38017 GCF_059423245.1 Pseudomonas sp. GW460-LB5 | reverse complement strand
CTGAACGACACGTCGCACTGGGACTTCACCCGCCTGCTGGCCATCCGTGAAGCCAACGAAGCGCAGATCGCCGAAGGGGCTGACGACAACCGCTTCCCGGTCTACCCGCAGCGCCTGGTAGCCGACATCCGTCGCGTACTGCCGTCCGAAGGCATCGTTGCCCTGGACAACGGCATCTACAAGATCTGGTTCGCCCGTAACTACAAGGCGCACAAGCCGAACACCGTGCTGCTGGACAACGCCCTGGCGACCATGGGCGCCGGCCTGCCATCGGCCATGGCGGCACACTTGGTGCACCCTGACCGCCCGGTGATCTCGGTGTGCGGCGACGGCGGCTTCATGATGAACAGCCAGGAACTGGAAACCGCAGTACGCCTGGGCATGCACATCACCGTGGTGATCCTGCGTGATGATGGCTACGGCATGATCCGCTGGAAGCAGGCCAACATGGGCTTCACCGATTTTGGCCTGGACTACGGCAACCCGGACTTCGTCAAATACGCCGAAGCCTACGGTGCCAACGGTCACCGCGTGGAAAGTGCCGAAGGCCTGCTGCCATTGCTGGAACACTGCATCAAGACCCCGGGCGTGCACGTGATCGACTGCCCGGTCGATTACAGCGAGAACGACCGCATCCTCAACAGCGAGCTGCGTGAGCGTGCGCTGGCGGTGTAAGGCATAACGCCCGCATCGTAACTTCAAGCTGGCATCCACATGAGCCTTGCGGTTCTGTGGGTGTTGGCGGGTGGTGCATAACCACCCCTGAACTGATCTCGCAATTGGTCATTCTCAGGTTCTTCAACTCATGGAGAACACCAGAACATCACAGTTGGTTCTATAAGATTGCAGGGGATTGCCGTTTCAAGGACCTGCCTATCTGGGGCTTGCGGCCCTGGACGAAAGCTTCTTGTATCTGGACGTCGGCATGGGAGGGATCTCGCTTTATGACCACCTTCTGAAAAGAGCTGACGGGCTGCTGACAGATACGTCCGTGTGCGCGGTGCAGAGGCTGGAAAATGGCCGGGTCAGGGTCGGATATCGCCTTCTCAGTTGACGCCGGGTGGATCGAGCCGTGTTTGCGCACGGCAATTGATACGGTCATCAACCTCTGCAACAACACTTCAGCGCAATTCAATGGTGGCTTTACCCTTAAGCACTACCCACATTATCAGGTTGGGAAATAGCGGCGTACGGGGCATTTTGTAGGGGGAGTCCTACTGCGATCATGCGATTGCCCTACGGTCCCATAGGACCCTCCTGACTGTCCCTCCCAAGCCCAACATCGCTTTACTGGTGTCCTTCCAAAACAACCACAAAAAGGAAGCCGCCATGTCTGAGTCCTGTTCCCCCGTCAGCCCTGTACGTATCGCTGTCATCCAGTACGACCCCCAGGTCGGTCTTGAGCATTGTGAGCGCAACTTGGGTAATGGTCTGGCACTGGCCCGGCGCGCAGCACGCGAAGGCGCCAACCTGATAGTGCTGCCTGAGCTGGCCAATACCGGCTACACCTTCAACTCCCGCGCCGAAGCCTATGCCCATGCAGAGACGCTGCAGGACGGCCCCAGTCTGAAAGCCTGGGCAGACTTCGCCAGGGAATACCAGGTTTACCTGGCCGCAGGTTTTTCCGAGCACGACGGGCTGAAGCTCTACGACAGCGCCGTACTGTTTGGCCCTGAAGGCCGGCTCGGGCACTACCGTAAGGCGCACCTCTGGAACCAGGAAAAACTTTGGTTCACCCCCGGCGATCTGGGGTTCCCGGTATTCGAGACGCCGATTGGCCGTATCGGCCTGCTGATATGCTGGGACATATGGTTCCCGGAAGTCCCGCGTCTGATGGCGGGGCAAGGCGCCGACATCATCTGCAGCCTCAACAACTGGGTATGGACCCCGCCACCCTTGTTCGATAAAGCAGGGCGCTGCATGGCCTCGTACCTGACCATGACCGCAGCGCATGTCAACAACGTTTATATCGCCGCCGCGAACCGTGTCGGGAGCGAGCGGGGCGGGCGCTTCCTGGGGGGCTCGCTGATCGCCGGTACCAATGGCTGGCCGATCGGCGAAGTGGGCAGTGCAGAGGCCGAAGAAATTCTCTATGCCGATGTAGATCTGAGCAGTGCACGCTCGGCGCCGATCTGGAACAACCTCAACGACCTGCCGCGGGACCGGCGTATCGACCTCTACGATGCCCTACTTACATTCCGATCGTATCGGTCGTCCCGGCCGCATTGCTGACGCATGGCGGCGGCTGGCAAGTGGTGATGGCCAGCGCGGTGCTGGGTGCGCTGGTGGCTCCGCCGCTGGCGGTGGCGATCACGCAGCGCTTGCCTGCTTATGTGCATGGCTACATCGGAAACGTGGTATCGATGGCCATCAGCACCTTGGGGATCGTACCTCTGGTTGGGTTACTTGTGGGGGGAGAAGCATGAGTGAACATTCGAGCCTGCCCAGGCTGTCGATCGCCAGCCTGGGGGGCACAGTCAGTATGCAGGCGGGGGCTGTTGGGTGTGGTGTAACGCCAAGCCTCGACTGCGAGCAGCAATTGCTTAAAGTCCCCCAGTTGCGCGAGATGGCGCAGTTGAACGTAGCTTCACTGTGCCTGGTCCCGAGTGCATCGCTGGCCTTCGCGACGTTGCTGCAAGTGCTGGCATGGGCCCGGTGCGAGGTGGAGCGCGGAGCCCAGGCTGTGGTAGTGAGTCAAGGGACCGACACCCTTGAGGAAACGGCCTATTTTCTGGATCTGCTCTGGCCGTTCGATGCGCCATTGGTGATGACCGGTGCCATGCGCTCGGCCAGCCAGCCGGGCAACGATGGCCCGGCCAACCTGTTGGCTGCGGCTCAGGTTGCATTGGCACCGGGCAGCTGCGGGCGAGGTGTGCTTGTGGTGATGAATGACCAGGTCCACTGCGCGGCAAGGGTTCGCAAGACCGCCAGCATGGCGATAGCGGCATTCGAATCGCCGGGGTGTGGCCCATTGGGCGAAGTGGTGGAGGGGGCTGTGCTGTATCACCATTCGCCTGGGCGCCGGGAAGTGCTGCCGTTACCGCATCGCACCGACCAGCGCGTTGCCCTGCTGGAAGCCTGCCTGGACGCAGACACGGCGCGGCTGCACGCGGTGGCCACATCGGGTTATGAAGGCTTGGTCATCGCCGGCTTCGGCGCTGGGCATGTCAGCGCGAGTTGGTCCGATGTGCTGGAACACGTGGCGCCCACCTTGCCGGTAGTGGTGGCCACACGCACAGGTAATGGGCCAACCGCCCGGGCAACCTATGGATTTGCCGGTGCAGAGATCGATCTGCAGAAAAAAGGCGTGCACATGGCCGGGCAACTCTGCCCGCGCAAGTGCCGCATCTTGCTGTGGCTGCTGATCGGCACCGACCGGCGACATGAGCTGCAGGACTGGTTGCACGCCTGACCGATCTGCCCGCGCCATGTATCACGCGGGCAGCCCTTGCGGCCTTGCTGTGCTAGGGTGCACACACTTTTGCTTCCCAGGATTCTGACCCATGCTCCCCGTACTCAGCGAAAAAGAACTCGACCGTCTCGAAGACCTGTTGATCACCTACGGCAACGACTATTCCGTGCTGAACCTGGCCGAGCTCAATGGCTTTTTCACAGCACTGGCCAGCTCGCCGGTGACCGTTTTCCCCGAGCAATGGCTGCCCGCAGTGGCCGGTGGCAAGGTACCGAAGTTCAAGAAGCCAGCGCACGAGGAAGCGTACACCGCGTTGATGTTGCGCTATGCCAATCAGGTGAATGAGGAACTGTCTGACAACGTCGACCATTTCGAGCCGCTGTTCGAGGAAACCGAGGGCGAGGCAGGCACGGTGATCGTTCTGGAGGAGTGGTGCTTCGGCTATATGCGCGGCACCCAGGTTGCCGGTTGGGGCGAGTTGCCGCCAGAGCAGGACCCATTGCTCAAGGCCATTTCCCTGCATGGGCTTGAAGATAACTTCGAGCTGCTAGACCAGATGAGCGAAGCCGATATCCAGGACTGTGTTCCGCAGGTGGTCGAGGCTGCACGTGGATTGTTCCGGCATTTCAAGAAGTTGCACTGACCTGATGTTTGTTTGCTAGCGCTGGCCTGCCCGTACTTGCGCAGAGGAAACCATTATTCCGCCCCGCGAAATTATGGTTTCCCTTGCGCGCTGATTCTGCTGCCAGCCGATCCAGTGCAGCATAGGCTCCACCAGCCCATCCCGGTGCTGACCAGGAGCAAAACCCATGTCGAACCCGATCAAGCTCTACAACTTCCCCAAGTCTGGCCATGCCCATCGCATCGAATTGATGCTCTCGCTGCTCAACCTGCCCACCGAGCTGGTGTTCGTCGACCTGGCCAAAGGCGCGCACAAGCAGCCGGATTTTCTGGCCCTCAACCCGTTCGGCCAAGTCCCGGTCATCGATGACAACGGCACGGTGATCGCCCATTCCAATGCCATCCTCGTCTACCTGGCCAAAAAGTACGACAACGGCACCTGGTTGCCCGAAGAACCCGCTGCCGCCGCCCGTGTGCAGCGCTGGTTGTCGGTGGCTGCCGGCCCGCTGGCCTTTGGCCCCGCTGCTGCGCGCCTGGTGACCGTGTTCGGCGCTGCGTTCAACACCGACGAAGTCATTGCCCGTGCCCATACCCTGCTCAAGGTGATCGACGCCGAGCTGGTCAAGGCGCCATTCCTGGCGGGCAGCACGCCCACCATCGCCGACATCGCCAACTACTCGTACATCGCCCACGCCCCCGAAGGCAACGTGTCGCTGGAGCCCTATGCCAACGTGCGCAGTTGGCTGGCACGGATCGAGTCGCTGCCGGGCTTCGTGCCCATGCCACGTACTGTGATCGGGCTGCAGACCAGCGCCTGATACCTCGCCTTCGAGAGGAACGCCACCATGCAACAGCCCCCGGACCACCGCCCCTCGCCCTGGCATGCGGGCGAGAAGACCCTGCAGGAAAAGGCCGGTGTAGCAGAGCGCATGGAGGCGTTCGGGCAAAAGGTCATTCGTGACTACATGCCCGACCAGCACCGTAGTTTCTATCACCAGTTGCCGTTCATGGTCGCCGCCAGTGTGGACGCCTTGGGTCGGCCTTGGGCCACCCTGCTGGAAGGGCCGGAAGGGTTCGTCAGTTCGCCCGACCCTCGCGTGCTGACGATCGACACCACGCTGCCAGCAGATGACCCCGCCACGCCGGGGCTGGTAGCCGGGCAGGCGGTCGGCCTGCTGGGTATCGAACTGCACACCCGTCGGCGCAATCGCATCAACGGGCAGATCCGCCAGGCTGCCGAAGGGCAACTGCAGGTGAGGGTGGAGCAGTCGTTCGGCAACTGCCCGCAGTACATCCAGTTGCGTGACTACACCCGTGTCGCCGAGCCCGCCCAGGCGCGTGTCGATGCGACAACGCTGGACGCCAAAAGCGTCAGCATGATCCAGGCCGCCGACACGTTCTTTGTCGCCAGCTATGTCGAGCAGGGTGACAGCCAGCGCTCTGTGGATGTCTCTCACCGTGGCGGCCGGCCAGGGTTCGTCAAGGTCGAGGGTAATCGGCTGATCATTCCCGACTACGCGGGCAACCTGCACTTCAACACCTTGGGCAACTTGTTGGTGAACCCGCGGGCCGGCTTGCTGTTCATCGACTTCAGCAACGGCAACGTGCTGCAGCTGTGCGGGCGTGCCGAGGTGCTGCTGGACAGCCCGGCCATCCAGGCCTTCGAAGGTGCCGAGCGGCTGTGGACGCTGGAAGTGGAGCAGGTAGTGTGGCGCCCGGCGGCGGTTTCCCTGCGTTGGGCGTTCAAGGAGTACGCACCGACCAGCCTGATGACGGGCACCTGGGCCGAGGCAGATGCACGCCTGCAGCAACGCCAGCGACAGCGTCAATGGCAGGCCTGGCGTGTGCTGCGGGTGGAGCAGGAGAGCCGCGATATCCGCTCGTTCTACCTTGAACCGCCGAGTGATGGCAGTGTGGCCTTTGCGCCAGGGCAACACATTCCGGTGCACGTGCAGATCGACGGTGAGGCCGCGATGATCCGGACCTACAGCTTGTCGAGCGCACCGTCCGATGGCTACCTGCGTATCAGCGTAAAAGCGCAGGGGCCCGCCTCTCGGCACCTGCATGAGCGCGTCAAGCCAGGTGATGTGCTGGATGTGCGCGCGCCTATGGGCAGTTTCACACTGGATGAGCAGAGTACGCGCCCGCTTGTGCTGATTGGCGCGGGTGTGGGGATCACGCCGTTGCTGGCCATGCTGCGTGAGCAATTGCGCAAAGGTCAGGCACGGCGAATTCATTTGTTTCATGGTGCTCGCAGCCTCGCCGACTTGCCATTCGGGCGGGAACTGGCGGGCCTGCGCCAACAGGCCGGGGGCTTGCTACACGTTCATCGCGCCCTGAGTCAGCCAGAAGACCATGCCGTGGTCGGGCAGGATTATGAGTTTGTCGGCCGGCTGAGTATCGAGCAGGTCAAGGCGACGCTGGCGCTGGACGACTACGATTTCTACCTGTGCGGCCCGGGCAGTTTCACTCAGGACCTGTATGAAGGGCTGCGTTCGGTGCATGTGCCCGATGCGCGCATTCACGCTGAAGCCTTTGGGCCGTCGACGCTGCGGCGGCACACGGATGCAGGCCAACCTACCTGGCAACAGCCGCCCTCGGCAAGCGAGCCAGTACCCGTGTACTTCGCAGCGTCGGCCAAGGAAGCGCGATGGGTACCGGGCAGCGGCACCCTGCTGGAGCTGGCCGAGGCACGGGGGCTTGCGCCCGAGTTCAGTTGCCGGGGTGGGTCGTGCGGTACCTGCAAGACCAGGCTGGTAAGCGGCCAGGTGCATTATCCGAACCCGCCGGCAGAGCTGCCGGAGGCGGGATCGGTGCTGATCTGTTGTGCGGTGCCGGCGCAGGTGGAGGAGGGGGTACAGGCGCTGGTGCTGGATATCTGATATGCCTGTCCTGGCCTCATCGCCGGCAGGCAGCACAGAACAGCCGAATATCCGATAATCCTGGCACCCCAAATACTCAGGAGCCCGCATGGACCAGATCCACCTGATGAAGGTGTTCGTCGCGGTAGGTGAGCTGGAAAGCTTCGCCGCTGCTGCCCGGCGCCTGGACATTTCCCCGGCCGCCGTCACCCGCGCCGTCAGTGCCCTGGAAGACCAGCTTGGGGTCAAGTTGCTGCTGCGCACTACCCGTAGTGTGCGGTTGACCGAAGCTGGCGGCCGCTACCTGGAGGACACCCGGCATATTCTGGCCAGTATCCATGAGGCTAACGAAGCGGCCGCCGGCATTAACGCCACCCCCAAAGGCGACCTGGCAGTAACCGCCCCGATTCTGTTCGGCAAGAAGTTTGTCATGCCGTGTATCGTCCGCTACCTGCAGCAGTACCCGGACGTCGATGTTTCTGCCTACTTCCTCGACCGCGTGGTGAACATGGTCGAGGAGGGCATGGACGTGGCCGTGCGCATCGGCCCATTGCCCGACTCCGGGTTGAAGGCGTTGCGGGTCGGCAGGGTACGGCGCATGTTGTGTGCGTCCCCCGACTACCTGGCGCGCCATGGCGTGCCGAAGCATCCCTCCGACCTGGCCGGGCATGCCGTGATCGGCACCACCAACCTGTCGCCCCGTGCCGGCTGGCGCTTTGGCGTGACTGAAGAGCCAACCCTGGTGCGCATGAAGCCGCGCCTGACGGTGACCAGCAATGACGGGGCGATCGCTGCCGCCAGCGGCGGGCTGGGGATTGCCCGCCTGTTGTCGTACCAGGTGGCAGATGAGCTGGCCAGTGGGCAGTTGCAGGTGATCCTGGCGGAGTACGAGGAGGCGCCCTGGCCGATTCATGTGTTGCATCGCGAGAGCAAGTACGGCTCTGCCAAGGTCAGGGCCTTCATCGACATGCTAGCGCAGGCGCTGCGGGCCCAACAGCTGGACTGAGATCGTACAACACGGGGCGAAACATTAAGAAATAATAAGTGTTGTACGATGACCTATGACGTGGCACTCTTTCGCCTGAAACAATTTGTCGCAAATACCGCTGCCGGTGTTCGCGCCAATCGCTCGCCAGTCTAAAAACAAGAAATTCAGGTGAACCATGAAGATGAAAGGCATCCGTTGGTGGATGGTCAGCCTTGTCACGGCTGGGCTCGTCGTCAACTACCTCGCCCGCAACACCCTCTCGGTGGCCGCCCCCACCTTGATGACCGACCTCTCCATCAGTACCGAACAATACGCCAAGATCGTCGCCAGTTGGCAGGTGTGCTACGCCCTCATGCAGCCGGTAGCCGGCTGGTTCATTGATTTCATTGGCACCAAGCTGGGCTTTGCCGTGTTCGCCATGGCCTGGTCGCTGGCCTGTGCTGGCGCGGCCCTGGCCACCGGCTGGCAGAGCATGGCCTTCATGCGCGGGCTGCTGGGCATGACCGAAGCCGCCGGCTTGCCGGCCGGGGTCAAGGCAACCACCGAGTGGTTCCCGGCCAAGGAGCGCTCGGTGGCGATCGGCTGGTTCAATATCGGCTCATCGCTGGGCGCCTTGCTGGCACCGCCGCTGGTGGTGTGGGCGATTCTGCACAGTGGCTGGCAGCTGGCATTCGTGATTGTTGGCGTCTCCGGCATCGTCTGGACCCTGCTGTGGATGCTGTTGTACAAGCACCCGCGCGACCAGAAACGCCTGAGTGATGAGGAGCGCGACTACATCCTGGCCGGGCAGGAAGCGCACTTCAAACAGGACAGCCGCGAGAAGGGCGCGTGGAAGCGCATCTTCAAGGCGCGCAACTTCTACGCCATCGCATCGGCGCGGATCCTCTCCGAGCCGGCCTGGCAAACCTTCAATGCCTGGATTCCACTGTACCTGATGACCGAGCGGCACATGAACATCAAGGAAGTGGCGATGTTCGCCTGGCTGCCGTTCCTGGCTGCCGATATCGGTTGTGTGCTGGGTGGGTATCTGAGCCCGCTGTTCCACCGCTACTTCAAGGTGTCGTTGTTCACCTCGCGCAAGATGGTCCTGGTGTTTGGGGCCAGTTGCATGATCGGCCCGGCCTGCATCGGCCTGGTGGAAAGCCCTTACACGGCGATCCTGTTGCTGTGCATTGGCGGGTTTGCCCACCAGACGCTGTCAGGGGCGCTGTACTCCATCACTTCCGACTCGTTCAGCAAGGACCAGGTGGCCACGGCGACCGGCATGGGCGGCATGTGCGGTTACCTGGGGGCAGCAGCGTTTACCCTGGTGTTCGGGGTGCTTGTCACGCAGATTGGCTACAGCCCGCTGTTCGTGGTGCTGGCGGCGTTCGATATTGTGGCGGCAGTGCTGGTGTGGAAGGTGGCGCGGGAGGTGCGGGGAGATATATCCAGCAAGCCAATGGTGAGGGCTACCGAGGCATTGGCTTAAGGCGTGAGAATTTGGGGCCGCTTTGCGGCCCATCGCTGGCAAGCCAGGCTCCCACAGGTACTGCGCATCTGGTCGGGTGGGAGCTGGCTTGCCGGCGATGGGCTGCGCAGCAGCCCCCATCAAGGCAACACAATCAAAGGGGTCGATACTGCATCCTGAACCCCAGGCTCATTCCTTCCCCCCGCTGCAACAACCGCAACCCCGGCCGCCCTGGCAGGTGATGCGCATTGACCGGGTGGCTTACCGGTTCAAAGCAGAAAAAACCTTGCCCCTGCGGGCAAAACAGCAAGAATTGCTCAGCCCCGCTGGCACTGCACGCCAGTCGATAACCCGCGCTTGGCTGTTCGATCACACACTCTCCGGGCCAGCCACTGAAGGCATGATCGACCACCGTCTCGGGCAAACGGCCCAAGGCATTGAAGCACCACTGCTCGGGCACCTGGGCCTGGTACGACGGCAAACGCCCGGGCTCGGCCAGCCACACCTTGCGTGCCGTGGCATACAGCTGGGTATCGGGATACCGCGGAAAGTAAGGGTGCAACCCCAAGCCATACCAGGTTGCCGCCTCATCCAGATGGGTGACATGCAGGTCCAGGTTCAGGCCCCCCTCGTGCAAGTGCACGTCCAGCGTGGCCAGGTAGGCAAACGGCACTTCACTGTGCAGCGTCAGGCGCGCGCGTCGCTCGCTGTGGTGCTCCACCTGCCAGGCCTGCTGCCAGGCACTGCCATGAATCGGATAAGGGTCATGCCCGGTATTCGGTGCCAGTAGCTGCCAACCCTCGGGCCGGGCAAAACCACCCTCCGCAATACGGTTGGACCAAGGCGCCAGCGGGTAGCAGGCGAGGCGTCGTGGCGTACCACTTTCCAATGCGGCCAGGTCGGAATGGCGCAGCAGCGCTTGCCCGCTCGCTTTCACTTCCCAGTTGACCAGGCTGGCGCCCAGCTCCGGAGCCAGGCTCAGGCGGGTCAGGCGGTCCTGCAGGTGCAGTTCGGTCACAGCCATTCAAGGCTCCTTTCAGATGAACAATCAACTGGCCCGACGGTAGGTGAGCAGCACGATGCCGCACACCACCACGGCGCCGCCGAGTAATTGCAGGGTGCCGAGCTGCTGGTCGAGCAAGGCCCAGCCCAGCAGCAGTGTGGCGATGGGCTCGACGTTCATCACCGGTGCGTTCTGCGCCATGTTCAGCTTTGGTACGCAGACGAACAGCAAGGTGAAGGCCAGGCCATACAGCACCACCAGGCAGGCCAGAGCCACCCAGCCACTGCTGCTGCCCGGCAGTGACAAGCCTGACGGCATCACGCCGCTTGCGCCTGCAACCAGCATGCTGGAGAACACGATCAGCAAGGTCAGCAGGCTGCGCACGGGGCCGCGCACGCTGGCCAGCTTGTGGTCGGTGATCCACAAGGCGCAGGCAAAGGCACAGGCGGCGCCAAAGGCCAGGCTGACCCCAGGCACCCAGTGCGGGTTGGCCACGCTGCTGTCGGCCAGGCGTGCCGGCACATCCAGCGCCAGCACCAGGCCGCACAGGATCAGGCCCATGAACAGCACGGTGCGGCCCGTGGGGCGAGCGCCGCCCAGCGCCCAGGTGAGCAGCGCCAGCAGCATCGGGAAGGTGTTGCCCACCAGCAGCGCCAGGGCTACCGGAATGCGCGCCACCGCCGAGTACAGGCACAGGCTTTGGGTGGCGATCAGCAGGCCGAGCAGCAGTTGCCAGTGCCGGGTGCCTGCGGGCAGGCCCAGCGCCTGGCGTTGCCACAACAGCAGGCAGGCCAGCACCAGCAAGGTGATGCCTGAGCGGCAGAGAATCGCCAGCAGCACGCCGGTGCCGTCATCGAAGGCAATGCGCGCGGCGATGTGGTTGCCGGCGAATGAACAGGCCAGCAGGGCGAGCAGGGCGATGGCCAGTTTGCGCGGGAATAGAGGTACAGCCGAGGAGGGAACAGCCATGTGCAGGATCCATTTGCAGAAAGAACCAGAGGGCTGCTTTGCAGCCCATCGCCGGCAAGCCAGCTCCCACAGGGGTTGCGCAGGGCTGGAAGGCTGCACAATCCTGTGGGAGCTGGCTTGCCGGCGATGGGGCGCAGAGCGGCCCCGATTGCAGTTACAGCACCACGCTAGGCAGCCACAGGGAGATGGCCGGTATGTAAGTCACCGCCATCAGCACCAGGAACAGCGCCAGGTAGAACGGCAGCAGCGCCTTCACCGTCGACTCGATGCTCACCTTGCCGATGGCCGAGCCCACGAACAGCACGGCGCCCACCGGTGGCGTTATCAGCCCGATCCCCAGGTTCACCAGCATGATCATGCCGAAGTGCACCGGGTCTACACCAATACCGGTAATCACCGGCAGCAGGATCGGCGTAAGGATCAGGATCAGCGGCGCCATGTCCATCACCGTGCCCAGCAGCAACAGCATGAAGTTGATGCACATCAGGATCACATAGCGGTTGTCCGACAGGGTCAGGAACGCCGTGGTGATCTTCGACGGGATCTGCATCAGGGTCATCACGTAGCCGAAGCTGGCGGCGAAGCCGATCAGGATCATCACGATGGAGATGGTCCGTACCGTGCGGTGCATCAGCTTGGGCAGGTCGCGCCACTTGTAGTCGCGGTAGATGAACATGGTCACGAAGAATGACCACACCACCGCCACGGCTGCCGATTCGGTCGCGGTGAACACGCCCGACAGGATGCCGCCGAGGATGATGACCATGGCCATCAGGCCCCACAGCGCCTCACCGGCAATCTTCAACGCCTGGCGCAGCGGGATCACTTCGCCCTTGGGGTAGTTGCGCTTCTTCGCGAAGATCAGGCACAGGCCCATCATCACCGCGCTCAGCAGCAAGCCGGGCATCACGCCCGCCATGAACAGCGAGGCAATGGATACCGTGCCGCCCGCCGCCAGCGAGTACAGCACTGAGTTGTGACTGGGCGGGGTCAGCAGCGCCTGCACCGAGCCACTGACGGTCACGGCGGTTGAGAATTCACGCGGGTAACCTTTGCGCTCCATCTCCGGGATAAGCACAGAGCCCACCGAGGCGGTGTCGGCCACCGACGAGCCGGAAATTGCGCCGAAGAAGGTCGAGGCCATGATGTTGACCAGCGACAGGCCGCCACGCACGAAGCCCACCAGCACCCCGGCAAAGGCCACCAGCCGTCGTGACATGCCGCCTTCGGCCATGATTGCGCCGGCCAGCACGAAGAACGGAATGGCCAGCAGCGAGAACTTGTTAACCCCACTGGCCACCTGGATCATCATCGCTTGCAGCGGGATGTCGATCCACCAGGCGCCGATCAGCGCCGACAGGCCCAGGGCGTAGGCCACCGGCATACCGATCAGAATCAGCACGATGAAACTGCCCAACAGAATGAACGCTTCCATTTATGCAGCTCCTTCGTTTTCTTCGACCAGGTCAAAGCGCACGACCTTGCGGTTGCTCTGATCGCCCAGCAGGAGTTTTTCCAGCACGAACACCAGCGTCAGCACGCCGCCGACCGGGATCGGCGCGTAGGTCATGCCAACCCGCACACCGGGCAGCGAGGCCAGCGACTGGTTCCAGGTGGTGATGCACAGCCGGGTGCCGTAATAGGTCATGAACACGCACACCACGATCATCAGCAGTTGTACCAGCAGGGCGACCAACTGGCGCTGCAGCGGCGGCAACCGGTCGGTGATCATCCCCACCGCCATGTGCGCCCCGGCGCGATAGCTGGCGGCGGCACCAACGAAGGTGAACACCACCATCAGCAGGATCGAGACTGGCTCTGGCCAGCTGGAGCCGGTGCCCAGCACGTAGCGGGCGAAGATGCCCCACGGGATGATCAGCGTCATGGCCAGGATCGACAGGCCCGCGATCCAGATGCAGCTGCGGTACAGCGTGTCGTTCACGCTCAGGAAAAGCGATTTCATAGGCATCACCAAAGCGGCAGGGCGGCGGGCGCCGCACTGCCGAGGTCGTCTTGGAAGGGGCTGGTATTACTGGACGGCGTCGATACGCTTCATCAGGTCGGCGTACGGCGCGCCGTACTTCTCGCGTACCGAAGCGGTGGCGTCATAGAACGGCTTTTTGTCCACGGTAATGAACTCGACACCTGCGGCCTTGAGCTTCTCTTCGCTGGCGGCGGACTTGGCATCCCACAGCGCGCGTTCTTCCATCTGCGCCTCACGTGCAACCTTTTTCACCAACGCCTGCTGCTCGGGGCTGAGCTTGTTCCAGGTGGTCTTGGACATCACCACGGGTTCCGGCAGGATCAGGTGGCCGGTCAGGGTGTAGTACTTGGCGCTCTGGAAGTGGTTGTGCTCAAGCAGGGTAGGCGGGTTGTTCTCGGCGCCATCGATCACGCCGGTTTGCAGGGCGCTGAAAATTTCCCCGGTGTCCATGGCGATGCCGTTGCCGCCCATGGCGTTCATCATGTCGATGAACAGCGGGTTGCCCTGTACGCGAATTTTCATGCCCTTGAGGTCTTCCAGGCTGCGTACCGGCTTCTTCGTATAGATGCTGCGCGAGCCGCCGTCCATCCAGGCCAGGGCTACCAGGTTGAAATCGGAGTTGGTGATCTTGTCGAGGATTTCCTGGCCGATCTCGCCGTCGATGATCTTGCGCATGTGATCATGGTCGCGGAACACGAACGGCATGTTGAACACGTTCACATCCGGCACCACCGGGCCGACGATCCCCAGGCTGACGCGGGTCATCTGCACGGCACCGATCTGCGCCTGTTCGATCACTTCCTTTTCCGAACCCAGCACACCGCCGGCAAACATCTTGAAGGTGATGTCGCCATTACTGGCCTGCTCGAGCTTTTTGCCCATGTTCTGTTCGGCGACCACGGTCGGGTAGCCGGCCGGGTGAATTTCGGCGAACTTGATGTCCAGTGCCGAAGCAGGCATGGCCACGCTAAAGGCAAACGGGAGTACGGCAAGGAGTAGCTTGCGTTTGAACGTCATGATGAAACTCCGTGGTTTTTATTATCCGGTTTCGTGTGTGCAAGTGTGGGTGCGGCAAGGGGCGTCAGCCCCGGTAGGCAGGTTCCTCCAGGCCCTTGGTGCCAGGGTTGAGGGCAAATACCCCGCCAGCGAGGGGCTGGTCGCTGAGGTCTGTGCCTGCTGGGCGGATGGACGTGACGTACAGGGTGTCGAAGTTGGCGCCGCCAAAGGCGCACATTGCCGGCTTTTTCACCGGTACGCTCAGCGAGCGGTCGAGGCGCCCGTCTGGGGTGAAGCGGTGGATCTGCCCAGCATCGTTGCCGCAGATCCAGTAGCAGCCGTCCTGGTCGATGGCCGCGCCATCGGGGCGCCCTGGGTAGCCGCGCATGTCGACGAACAGCCGCTTGTTGTGCGGCGTGCCGCTGTCGATGTCGTAGTCGAAAGCCCAGACCTTCTGCACGTTGGGGTGCGAGTCGGACAGGTACATGCGCGTGCCGTCGGGGCTGAAAGCCAGGCCGTTGGGCACGATCATCCCGTCTTGCTGCAGGTGCAGCTGGCCTTCTCCATCATGGCGGTACAGCGCACCCACATGGGCACCTTGCTGCATGTCCAGCAGCATGGTGCCGGCCCAGAAGCGGCCTTGGCGGTCGCAGCGGCCATCGTTGAAGCGCATGCCGGCCTGGGCGTGCGGCACGCTGCTGAGCAGGCGGCTATCAAGGCTGCCGTCGGGCTTGGCCTGGAGCTGGAAGATGCCGCTTTCCATGCCGGCGACCCAACCCTGGCCGCTGCGGGCGATGCAGGCCAGCATCTCGTCACCCTGCCAGACCTGGTGTCTGCCATCGGCCGCTTGCCAGCAGTGCAGCTGGCGGGCGGGAATGTCGACCCAGTACAGGGCCTGCTCGCCTGGGTGCCACACGGGGCTTTCGCCTGTGCTGTTACGGGCGTCAACGATCAATTCACAGTTCATGGCCGTGCCTCCTGGCGTGCGTGGGTCAGTCGAACGGGCCGGCGACGGCGAAAGCGCCGCCCTGGTAGACCATGCTCGGGTCATCTGCGGCGGGCGCCGGCTGGGCTTCTACTGCGGCGCGGAAGGGCTCGGAGCTGTCCTTGGGCACATAGCCAAGGTGCTCGGCATGGCGGTTGTCCCACCACACGGTGCGGTTGTCGGAAGCGCCGTAGACGATGGTGTGGCCAACGTTGGGGGTGAAAAGCCCGCGCTCGATCAGCTGCACCAGGTCGTCATAGCTCAGCCACGTGCAGAGCATGCGTGGGTTCTGGGGCTGCGGGAACGACGAGCCTATGCGAATGCTGACAGTCTCGATGCCGTAGCGGTCGAAGTAGAAACTGGCGACATCCTCGCCGTAGCACTTGGACAGCCCGTAGTAACTGTCGGGGCGACGCGGGGAGTGGGCGTCGATACGCTCATCCTGGCGGTAGAAGCCGATGGTGTGGTTGGAGCTGGCGAAGATGATGCGCTTCACCCCGTGCTTGCGCGCCGCCTCGTAGACGTGGAACACGCCGCAGATGTTGGGGCCGAGAATGTCTTCGAAGGAATGTTCGGTGGACACGCCGCCGAAGTGGATGATGGCATCCACGCCTTCGACCAAGGCATGTACCGCAGCCTTGTCGGCCAGGTCACAGGTGATGACTTCTTCATGCGGGCCCGCAGCGGGGGCCATGGCGCTGATGTCGGAAAGGCGCAGGACCTCGGCGTAGCCTTGCAGGCGTTCGCGAAGGACCTTGCCCAGGCCGCCTGCGGCTCCGGTGAGCAGCAGGCGATTGAGGGGGGTAGTGGTCATGGCCGGCTCTTGTTGTTAATTGTTGTAGGTTGTCGTATGACTTTGCTGATTATTGGCGGTGGGTTCGGGTGTTGTCAATGAGGCCTGCGTCTCTTTATGGCCTGTCAGGCCCCTATCGCCGGCAAGCCAGCTCCCACAGCTACTCCACTTGGCTGGAAATTACTGCGGCCTGGTGGGAGCTGGCTTGTCGGCGATAGGGGCAAAGCGGCCCCAATTTCAATCAGTGCCGGTCTTCTCGGTTACAAGAGCGACAGCGGGTAGTTGAAGATCAGCCGGTTCTCATCGAACTCGTTATTGCTGTAATCCCGCCGAATCGACGAATTTCGCCATTTCACGCTCAAGTCCTTGAACGCTCCGCTCTGGATCACGTACGCCAGTTCGGTCTCACGCACCCACTCCTTGCCATCGGTCACGCCCCCGCTATGCACGTCGCGCCCGCTGATGTAGCGGTTCATCAGGGTCAACCCCGGTACTCCGACGGTCACAAAGTTGAAGTCATGACGCACCTGCCACGAGCGCTCGTTGGCATTGTCGAAGCTGGAGTTGTAACTGTCGTTGGCCAAGGTCCCACCGCTGGTGCCGTTTACCCGCATCCAGGTATCACCATCGACTTTCTGCAGCCCCACCCAGAACGTGCTGCCGCCGTACTTGGCCGAGAACATCCCCGAGTAGGTCTTGTTGTCCAGCTGCCCGGCGCGCTCGGAGCCGTCCTCGTCGCCATGGAAGTAACCCAGGTTCGCACCCAGGGTCCAGTCACCCACCGGCTGGCTGTGGCTCAGTTGCAGGTATTGCTGCTGGTACACGTCCTTGAGCACCGCATTCCACAGCCCCACCAGCGTGCGGTCCTGGTTGAACTTGTACTCGCCACCGACGAAGTTGAAACGGTCCGATACGCCGCCGCCGTAGCTCATGTCTTCCATGCTTGCGTCGTTGCGCGGGCTGTTGCCGCGGAACTGGCCGCCGTACAGGGTCAGCCCTGCGATTTCATTGGAGGTCACCTGCCCGCCACGGAAGGTCTGCGGCAACGAGCGACCGTCGTCCGAGCGTAGAATCGGCAGCACCGGCATCCACTCACCGATCTTCAGCTCGGTCTTGGAAATACGCGCCTTGCCCGCCACCGCCAGGCGCCCGTAGTCGTCTGCTGGCTTGCCATCGTCATGGCGCGGCAGCAACGCCGTGCCGTAGGTGCCGCCACCGCCATCGAGCTTGACCGACCACAGCCCCAGCACATCCACGCCAAACCCGATCGGGCCCTCGGTGAACCCCGAACGGGCATCGAGAATGAAGCTTTGCGTCCACTCCTCGGCCTTGCTCTGCGGGTTGCTGGGGTTGGTGAAGTTGCGGTTGATGTAGAAGTTGCGCAGCCCGAGGGTGGCCTTGCTGTCTTCGACAAAGCCCGCGGCCAGGCTGGTGCCCGGCAGGCCGGCGATGACCCCGGCGCCAAGCAGGGCGAAGGGCAGGGTGTGGCAGATTTTCATTATTGTTGTGCTCCCGAAGGGTGTGGCAGCCCGTCCACCGGGCACGCGCAAGCGGCCTGCGGCAGGGGCGGGTAGTTAACGGGCCGGTCAGGGCCAGGGGTGAATGCGCAGTAACCGGGCGCTACGTACCGGCAGGTGTACGCGAGCTGGCCGGGCGAAGAGGGGTGTGCAACAGACGTGGGTAGAGCGGGATGGGTGTCGACATGGGATCGTCCACTGATTGTTGTTTTTGTTATGTGTTGTCGTACAACTGTGGGCGATTATTAGCAAGTGAGAGGTGAGCTGTCAACGGCTGATAGCTGAGCAGGTAGGGTCCTGGTTGCTGCATTCCACGCGCCGTACGCGGGATATGGTTTACACATCAAATCCGATTGGCTGTGGACCCTGCCGTTAGCCCGCGCTATCTTCAGATCTGGCCTCGGCCTCGACCACGTAGACTGGCATGTCCAGTCCCGGCATCCTCGTTGGTGCCGTACCCCTCCTGTCGGCGTGGGCGGGGCCTCTTCCTTTTTCGCAATGCTCCCCGACTGATATCGAGCGCTCCCTGGCGCCATGGCCGCCAGCTACCTTGGCAAATCTCCCCTGCTACGCGATTCCCTGTAGGAGCGGCCTTGTGTCGCGAAAGGGCCGCACAGCGGCCCCGGCAAACAATCCACCATTGCAGAATCACCAAGATCAGTGCATTGTAATGACAATCGTCTTTACATGAGGGCCAAGTCATGGCTTCCATCAACATCCGCGTCGACGATGATCTCAAAGCCCGCGCCTACAAAGAGCTCGAGCGCCTCGGTGTAACCCCCTCCGAACTCATGCGACAGGCTCTGCAATATGTCGCCGAGCGGGGCAAGCTACCCTTCAGGCCAGTCCTGATGACCGAGGAAGATGAAGACCTCATTGCTACCGTACAAGAGCGGCTTGCTTCTGCGCAGCGCGTGAGGGTCCAGCTGGATGACCTATAGCCTCGACTTCGATGCCCGCGCATTGAAAGAGTGGAAGAAGCTGGGCGATACCGTGCGTCAGCAGTTCAAGAAGAAACTGGCAGAGGTCCTGCTGAACCCTCGAATCGAGGCAAACCGCCTTCACTCGCTGCCGGATTGCTACAAGATAAAGCTTCGCAGCAGCGGGTTTAGGCTGGTCTATCAGGTCATTGACCAAGAGGTCGTGGTTTTTGTCGTCGCTGTCGATCGCCGTGAAAGAGACCAAGCTTACAAAAAGGCTGCTGAGCGACTTGAGTAGGCTTCAAGGATTTGGCGGTCCCAGGTCGCAATCTCAAGGCAAATCACCGCCTCAGAGCTAGAGCTCTACTTCTGTGGGAGCGGGCATGCCCGCGAAGAATCCGACTCGGTGTATGGCACCGGCTTCGCCGGTGTTCGCGGCGGTTCCACGCCTCGATGAACCTGCTCCCACACGTCCCCCGTCAGCCCAGATTGCTCATGGCCAAGTCGGCTGGACCGGCTTGCCAAGTAACTTCAGCAAACCGCGGTCTCTGTGGGAGCGGGTTCACCCGCGAAGAGGCCTGCACAGGCAAAATTGCTCGCTAAACCCCATGCATTCGCAGCGCCCGCTGCGCACACTCCCGCCAACTCAATTTGCGCTTCTCCAGCGGCCCCGGTAGCTCCACTTCCCCGGCCAGCACCACCGGCATATCCCGCATCCTCACCCAAGGCTCACTCTGCCAATACAACAACGTCGCGCTTCGTCCACCAGGCCAGCACATATGCCCCAGCCGCGGCCCATCGTCCACCCCTTCAGCCTGAGCATCACGCAGTACCGCCACCACCTCATGTGTCAGCCACCGGCGCAAATGACGGTTCTCCGGCACATGGTGATGCGCCAGCAAGGTATAGGCCCCGGACTCGCTGACCATGGTGGTCTCCTGGTACTTGCCATAGCGGAGCAGTTGCACACTGCGATACTGGTCCGGGTCGAGCTTACGCATGCAGTGTTCGTCGAAGAAGTGCCCGCTCAGCCGGCCGAGTTCGTGAGCGCAGAACCAGGCTTGGGATTCGAGCCAGAGGGTGTGGAGAGGGCGGTTGTGGCGGGTGAAGAGTGTAGGTGTCTTGAGACTGTCCATGTTTGGCCATCCTGAATTGGAGAGCCGTTGCTAACGGGAACGGAATTCCGCTGCGTGTGCGTTCTTAAGCGCATGATTGGAAGCTAATGAAAAAAAGCCCAGCAGTCAATTGAGTGATGGATCTGGCGCCAATGATGGCTTTGTGATATTGCTTGGCTTCGCTGTTCGAGGTGAATTTTCTATCAGCAATGGAATTGACGAAGTTACAACGATTTCTATAGGTGAGTTAAGGACGGTTGGATGGTGAATTTGCGCGATGATATCTGGGTCAATGATGTAAGCTCCTATTTGAATGAGGTCTTTGGGCTCGGTTCTAAGCATCGGAACTCGGTTCGTTGTTATCGGGGTCAGGCTGATCTTAGTTGGGATCTGAAACCATCAGTCATGCGTGGGCTTCAGGGCGACGCAGAATATGCCATGTTTAGTGAGCTCATGCTGGAGGCGCCTTCAGAGTTTAATGGTGATAAAGCGATGTTTGATAAGTTGGTACGCGCTCAGCACTATGGGCTGCCAACTCGTCTGCTGGATGTTTCTCTAAATCCGCTTGTAAGCTTGTATTTCGCATGCTGCGAAGAGGAGCATCGAGATAAAAATGGTGTGGTCCTAATATTCGATTTTCGAAATGTTCGCGTGAAATTTTCAGATAGTGATTCCATCAGTTTGGTTTGTAATTTAGCTAGGCTCTCTGAGGTTGAGAAAAATTCTATTATCGATTTTGATGAGCGCTCAGATGATGTAGAGGGTTTTAGAGCGCTTGCTGCCATGAAGCGCCTCACCCAGTTTGTTAGAATCGAAAAGCCGTACTTTCTAGACTCGGCTAAGCCTGAGGATTTGTTCAAGTATTTTTTTGTATACCCTGCTAAAAATAATAGACGAGTAATAGCCCAGTCAGGTGCTTTTATAGCTGCTGGCTTATTGAAGTACAAGGGTCTGGAAAAGTCAGTTGGGTTTAATATTAGGAAAATAATTGTGCCGGCTGACAAGAAGTGGTCGATTGTTAAGCAGTTGGATGCGTTAAATATAAACTCTCGTACCATGTTTCCTGAGGTTGAGTTTGCGTCAAAGTATATCAAGGATAAATGGATTAAGCGGCGCGCCTGGTGAAGTGAGTTCTGGTGTTTTTCGAGTTTTCGGAAGTGCCAATAAAAAGGCTGCCAATTGGCAGCCTCCTTGATGCTCAGCCCGGATGATCAGTCCCAGCTCAACGCCCCACCAGTCTGATACTCAATCACACGCGTCTCAAAGAAGTTCTTCTCTTTCTTCAAGTCCATGATCTCGCTCATCCATGGGAACGGGTTGGTAGTCCCTGGATACTCTTCCTTCAGGCCAATCTGGGTCAAACGACGGTTGGCGATGAACTTGAGGTAGTCCTCCATCATCGCCGCGTTCATGCCCAGTACGCCGCGTGGCATGGTGTCACGGGCGTATTCGATCTCCAGCTGGGTCCCTTGCAGGATCATCTGGGTCGCTTCTTCCTTCATCGCCGCGTCCCACAGGTGCGGGTTTTCGATCTTGATCTGGTTGATCACGTCGATACCGAAGTTCAGGTGCATCGACTCGTCACGCAGGATGTACTGGAACTGCTCGGCAACGCCGGTCATCTTGTTGCGGCGGCCCATGGACAGGATCTGGGTGAAGCCGCAGTAGAAGAAGATGCCTTCCAGTACGCAGTAGTAGGCGATCAGGTTGCGCAGCAGCTCTTTGTCGGTTTCGACGGTGCCGGTGTTGAATTCCGGGTCGGAGATGGCGCGGGTGTACTTCAGGCCCCAGGCGGCTTTTTTAGCGACCGACGGGATCTCGTGGTACATGTTGAAGATTTCGCCTTCATCCATGCCCAGCGACTCGATGCAGTACTGGTAGGCGTGGGTGTGGATCGCCTCTTCGAAGGCCTGGCGCAGGATGTACTGGCGGCACTCCGGGTTGGTGATCAGGCGGTACACGGCCAGGGCCAGGTTGTTGGCAACCAGCGAGTCGGCGGTGGAGAAGAAGCCCAGGTTACGCATGACGATGCGGCGCTCGTCTTCGGTCAGGCCATCCTGGCTCTTCCACAGGGCGATGTCGGCGGTCATGTTGACCTCTTGCGGCATCCAGTGGTTGGCGCAGCCGTCCAGGTATTTCTGCCAGGCCCAGTCGTACTTGAAAGGGACCAGCTGGTTGAGGTCGGCGCGGCAGTTGATCATGCGCTTTTCATCAACAGCAACGCGGGCCGAGGAGCCTTCCAGCTCGGCCAGGCCTTCGGCAACGTCGAGGGCGTCGAGGGCAGCCTTGGCACGTTTGACGGCATCGGAGTCAGAAGCGGTGGCCGCACGGGCTTCCAGGGCGGCGGCACCACCGGCGCTGTCGAGCTTGTCGAGGGTGGCGGCGGCAGCGGCCTGCGCAGGGGTGTTGCCTTTAGCGGCTACTTCGCCGTCTTCTTTGTCGAATTCGTCCCAGCTCAGCATGGTTTGGCTCCTGCTTGAGGGTCGCCCTGGGGCAACCGGTTGGATTTAAAGAATGTGATGCCTGACGCAAGGCCGTAACGGCGAATGGACAGCTCGAGAGGCTGACTCTCGTTTACATCTGAATGTGTTCTGGCTTGTACCTGGCCAGGCCTCGGGGAGGGGCCAGGACAATGAATGGCGCTCTTTTCAGAGGGCGCAAAGTATACCGGAATTCGCCTTCGATCGGGGCGCATGTCTTGCGGGCGAGGGTAACTTTTTCGACCGGGTTTGCGTGCGTCCGTTCACGAAATGGCTGTGTTCTTCTACGGGGGGAGAGTGTAGCGCCAACCCATATCTTGTGCCAGTTTAAATTTTAAGGCACACCATATAGTGTTTCGGAGGGGTTATGTTGTGTGCCCGGGCTTCATCGCCGGCAAGCCAGCGCCCACTGGCAGCGCGCCCGGCTGCAGGGCGATGCACTACCTGTGGGAGCTGGCTTGCCGGCGATGAGGCCCGGTCAGGCAACACTAGCTGCGGTGGGTGTGCAGCGTTTCGACAATGTGTGTCTTGGGCTGCTTGCGAGCTTCTTCGACCGAGGTAAAACGACCGGTTTCAGCATTACGACCAATCTTGCGAGTAGTTGCCACTTTTTTCCGCGCCATGGGCTTGCGTCCTTTTTAGAGAGGTCTTGTCCTTTTACCGAACCGCGTACGCAGCGGGAAAAGGGCAGGGCTTCTCAGTGACGCGGATACAAAAATGCCGCGCGGGGCGCCCGTAGGCACCCCGCGCGGCATTCAGGCCTTACTGGCAGGCTTCGCAGTCAGGCTCGTCGATCGCGCAGGCCTTCGGCACTGGCGCTGGGCCGGCTGCCTGGACCGGGGCGCTGTCGCCACCGCTGGAAACGGCGTTGAGCTTGCCGGTGTTGATGGTCGACTTCTCGGTGCTGGTTGCAGCCAGGGCACGGAGGTAGTAGGTGGTTTTCAGGCCACGGTACCAGGCCATGCGGTAGGTCACGTCCAGCTTCTTGCCCGAGGCGCCAGCGATGTACAGGTTCAGCGACTGAGCCTGATCGATCCACTTCTGGCGACGGGAAGCTGCGTCGACAATCCACTTGGTCTCGACTTCGAACGCGGTGGCGTACAGGTCTTTGAGCTCTTGCGGGATACGCTCGATCTGCTGCACCGAACCGTCGTAGTACTTCAGGTCGTTGATCATGACCGAGTCCCACAGGCCGCGGGCCTTCAGGTCGCGGACCAGGTACGGGTTGATCACGGTGAACTCGCCCGACAGGTTCGATTTCACGTACAGGTTCTGGTAGGTCGGCTCGATCGACTGCGACACGCCGGTGATGTTGGCGATGGTCGCGGTTGGCGCGATGGCCATGATGTTCGAGTTACGAATACCTTTTTGCACGCGGGCACGCACCGGCGCCCAGTCCAGGGTCTCGTTCAGGTCGACGTCGATGTACTTCTGGCCACGGGCTTCGATCAGGATCTGTTGCGAGTCCAGCGGCAGGATGCCTTTGGACCACAGCGAACCCTGGAAGGTCTCGTAGGCGCCACGCTCGTCGGCCAGGTCGCAGGATGCCTGGATCGCGTAGTAGCTGACCGCTTCCATCGACTTGTCGGCGAACTCGACGGCAGCGTCGGAGCCGTAGGCGATGTGCTGCAGGTACAGTGCGTCCTGGAAGCCCATGATGCCCAGGCCGACCGGGCGGTGCTTGAGGTTCGAGTTACGCGCCTGCGGCACCGAGTAGTAGTTGATGTCGATCACGTTGTCGAGCATGCGCACGGCGGTGTTCACGGTCCGTTGCAGCTTGGCAGTGTCCAGCTTGCCGTCAACGATGTGGTTCGGCAGGTTGATCGAGCCCAGGTTGCAGACCGCGATCTCGTCCTTGTTGGTGTTCAAGGTGATCTCGGTGCACAGGTTCGAGCTGTGGACCACGCCCACGTGCTGCTGCGGCGAACGCAGGTTGCACGGGTCCTTGAAGGTCAGCCACGGGTGGCCGGTCTCGAACAGCATCGACAGCATCTTGCGCCACAGGTCTTTGGCCTGGATGGTCTTGAACACCTTGATCTTGTTGTACTCGGTCAGGGCTTCGTAGTACTCGTAGCGCTCTTCGAAGGCCTTGCCGGTCAGGTCGTGCAGGTCTGGCACTTCCGAAGGCGAGAACAGGGTCCACTTGCCGTCATCGAAGACGCGCTTCATGAACAGGTCAGGGATCCAGTTGGCGGTGTTCATGTCGTGGGTACGACGGCGGTCATCACCGGTGTTCTTGCGCAGCTCGATGAACTCTTCGATGTCCAGGTGCCAGGTTTCCAGGTAGGCACACACGGCGCCCTTGCGCTTGCCACCCTGGTTGACGGCAACGGCAGTGTCGTTGACCACTTTCAGGAACGGCACGACGCCCTGCGACTTGCCGTTGGTGCCCTTGATGTAGGAGCCCAGTGCACGCACCGGGGTCCAGTCGTTGCCCAGGCCACCGGCGAATTTAGACAGCATGGCGTTGTCGTGGATCGCGTGGTAGATGCCCGACAGGTCGTCCGGCACGGTGGTCAGGTAGCAGCTGGACAGCTGCGGGCGCAGGGTACCGGCGTTGAACAAGGTCGGGGTCGAGGCCATGTAGTCGAAGGACGACAACAGGTTGTAGAACTCGATCGCACGGGCTTCCTTGTCTTTCTCTTCCAGCGCCAGGCCCATGGCCACGCGCATGAAGAATACCTGCGGCAGCTCGAAGCGTACGCCATCCTTGTGGATGAAGTAGCGGTCGTACAGGGTCTGCAGGCCCAGGTAGGTGAACTGCTGGTCGCGCTCGTGGTTGATCGCCTTGCCCAGTTTTTCCAGGTCGAAGTCGGCCAGGGCCGGGTTCAGCAGCTCGAACTCGATACCTTTGGCGATGTAGGCCGGCAGGACCTTGGCGTACAGGTCAGCCATCTCGTGGTGGGTGGCGCTGTCGGCAACGCTAAGGAAGCCCAGGCCTTCGGCACGCAGGGTGTCCATCAGCAGACGGGCGGTCACGAACGAGTAGTTCGGCTCGCGCTCGACCAGGGTACGGGCGGTCATCACCAGGGCGGTGTTGACGTCCTTGATGGCGACGCCGTCGTACAGGTTCTTCAGGGTTTCGCGCTGGATCAGGTCGCCATCGACTTCGGCCAGGCCTTCACAGGCTTCGCTGATGATGGTGTTCAGTCGGGCCATGTCGAGCGGCGCCAGGCTACCGTCAGCCAGTGTAATGCGGATGCTTGGGTGCGGCTCGACCACGGCGTCGGTGTTGGCGCGGGTGGCGCGCTCCTTGGCGCGCTGGTCGCGGTAGATCACGTAGTCGCGGGCGACTTTCTGCTCGCCGGCGCGCATCAGGGCCAGTTCTACCTGGTCCTGGATTTCTTCGATGTGGATGGTACCACCCGATGGCATGCGACGTTTGAACGTGGCGGTGACCTGCTCGGTCAGGCGCGCAACGGTGTCGTGGATGCGCGACGAAGCGGCGGCGGTGCCGCCTTCAACTGCGAGGAACGCCTTGGTGATGGCAACGGTGATCTTGTCGTCGGTGTAAGGGACGACAGTGCCGTTACGCTTGATCACGCGCAGTTGGCCAGGGGCGGTGGCGGCCAGATCCTGGTTGGAATCGGCGGCCTGCGGCACCTTGGCCTGCGGGTTCTCGCGAGTTGTGTCGGTTTGCATGGGTGGGTGTCTCCACAGTTTCTATATTGTTCAGGCGCCTTTTGGGCGCCCACCGTTCCGTCCACTTGCTCGATGACCCGGCGGGGGATGCGCAATGCATGCGCATCCGCCCGCACGGGCGTACCGACTTCGGGACAGACTCAGGAATAAGGGGCAATAGCTTGCCGCTCCCTGGCCGAAGTCAAAGGTTTTGGGCAGGGCCCAAAAACTGTTGCTGATGGATGCCAGGGCTGGCCTGCAACACCCATACCCGAACAAGGCCCTGGAGGGGCTTGCCTCGGTCGCCTCCGCAGGAGCGGTTTGGCTGCTGAAATCACCTGAAGTTCAGCTCGTAAAATCGCTTGATTTTGCGGGTTGACTTTTGTGTGTGATTTTGCACGAAACCCTATATGTAGTGGTTCGCTGCGTTCGGGATACAAGATAATGCGGTATTGGGGGCTTTGCAAGGCGAGCGCCTGTGGATAACTTGTGCGTACTTTGTGTGTGAATGGTGGGTATTCGCTGTAGGCCTTGTGCCAAGTGGTTTGCAGTATTTTTCTGCGTGGTGACGCCCTTGGGCAGTTTTTTTCGGGCGGGATACCTGTCACAAAAAACGGTTCAGTTCAGGGGGCGGTATTGCATGTCTGAAGATCTGGGGGGCCTGGGAGATCGAGCGCCGCCCGCGCGGCGCATCGCGAGCTGCGCTCGCTCCTACGCTTGTTTCGGGCCAGTTACGCCTGTGACAGGCGGGCGCGACCGCCTTGTGTGTACGACGCGATATCGCGCCGTGCGCCAAGGGGGCGCGCGCAACTCCCCCAGGAATAATTGGCCCGAAACAAACGTAGGAGCGAGCGCCGCTCGCGATGCGCCGCGCGGGCGGCGCTTGGTCTCGCAGGCGCCACCCATCTACAGCCATACTCTCAGCTGCCCTTACACGATCCCAAGAACAACAAGGCCAAAGCCATGGACCACCCCGTACCCCGCATCCTCATCGTCGAAGACGACCAGCGCCTGGCCGAGCTCACCACCGAGTACCTGCAGGCCAACGGCTTCGAGGTCGCGGTGGAGGGCGATGGCGCCCGGGCCGCGCGGCGCATCGTCGACAGCCAGCCCGATCTGGTCATCCTCGACCTCATGCTGCCCGGTGAGGACGGCCTGAGCATCTGCCGCCGGGTGCGCAACCAGTACCCTGGCCCGATTCTCATGCTTACCGCACGCAGTGACGAACTCGACCAGGTCCAAGGCCTGGACCTTGGGGCCGACGACTACGTTTGCAAACCCGTACGCCCACGCCTGCTGCTGGCGCGTATCCAGGCTCTGCTGCGCCGCAGCGAAGCCGTGGACAGCAAGCGCCAGGGCCTGGCCTTTGGCGCCCTGCGTATCGACAACCGCCTGCGTGAAGCGCGCCTGGGTGACCAGCTGATCGAGCTGACCGGTGCCGAATTCGACCTGCTCTGGCTGCTGGCCAGCAACGCCGGGCGGGTACTGACCCGCGAACAGATCTTCACCGCGTTGCGTGGCGTCGGTTACGACGGCCAGGACCGCTCCATCGACATACGTATCTCGAAAATCCGCCCCAAGATCGGCGATGACCCGCTTCAGCCACGGCTGATCAAGACCCTGCGCAGCAAAGGCTACCTGTTTGTCGGCGAGGCACCATGAACAACTCGATCTTTTTGCGCATCTACGGCGGCATGCTGGCTGTGCTGGTGCTGGTTGCCCTGCTCGGCGTGCTCAGCCTGCACCTGGTGAATGAAGTGCGCGCTGCCCAGCACCGGGAGGGACTGGCACAGGGCACCTTCAGCCTGATGGCTGACAACCTGGCACAGCAGAATGCAACCGAACGCAAGCGCTCGCTGCTGATCTGGGAGCGACTGCTCGGCGTGCCGCTGGCGCTGCAACCGATGACGGCGCGCAGCCTCGACGGTGGCCAGCGGGCGCGCCTGTACCGCGGCCTGGTGGTGGTCGAAAAGACCGGCCCGCATGCGGCGCAAGTGCTGCGCAAGGTTGGCCACGAAGACCTGATGCTGGTGGCGCAGATCAAACAGATAAGCGAGCAACTGGCGCGGGCCACGCTGTACCTGTTGGCCGATGAACTGGTGCGCTACCCGATCACCGAGCAGCAGCAGCGGCTGGCACAGATCAAGCAGGAAAAGGGCTTCGGTTTTGGCGTCGCCCTGCAGCGCATCGAACGGGTAAGCCTGGACGATGACCAGCGGCGCCGGGTAGAGGAGGGCGATACGGTCATGGCGCTGGGCAAGGATGGCGACTCGATTCGTGTGTTTGCTGGGCTGGCGGGCTCGCCCTGGGTACTGGAAATCGGCCCGTTGTACCAGCTAAACCCGTATCCGCCGCAGTTGCTGGTCCTGATTACCTTTCTCGGCCTGTGCCTGATCGGTCTGGTGGTCTACCTGCTGGTACGCCAGTTGGAGCGCCGTGTGTCGGGCCTTGAGATTGCCGCCACACGCATCGCCCAAGGCAGCCTGGACACCCGTGTGCCCGCCGGTGACGCCGACTCGGTAGGGCGCCTGGCTGCCGCCTTCAATGGTATGGCCGAGCACCTTCAGCGCTCGCTGACCATGCAGCGCGAGCTGGTGCGGGCGGTATCCCACGAGTTGCGCACGCCCGTTGCGCGCCTGCGCTTTGGGCTGGAGATGATCGAAAGTGCCGCCACCGAACAGGCGCGGGCCAAGCACCTGGCGGGCATGGACGGAGATATTCAGGACCTCGACAAGCTCGTCGACGAAATGCTGACCTACGCCCGCCTGGAGCAAGGCGCGCCGGCCTTGAAGTTTCAGCGGGTCGACCTGGACGTCTTGCTCGCGCGGGTAGTCGAAGAGCTGGCGCCGTTGCGTGCCGAGGTACGGGTAGTGCGCGGCGATTGCCAGGGCGCGGATGCCGAAGGCGCCTGGGTCGAGGCCGAGCCGCGCTACTTGCACCGGGCGTTGCAGAACTTGGTCAGTAACGCCATGCGCCATGCGGCGTCTGAGGTGCGCGTGAGCTACCAGTTGGGGCAGCAGCGGTGCCGTATTGATGTCGAAGATGACGGCCCCGGGATCCCCGAGGGCTTCTGGGACCGCATCTTCACCCCGTTCACCCGACTGGACGACAGCCGCGCCCGTGCTTCGGGTGGGCACGGCCTGGGCCTGTCGATCGTGCGGCGAATCATCTACTGGCACACGGGCCGTGCGACGGTGGGGCGCAGCGAAGCGCTGGGTGGCGCCTGCTTCAGCCTTAACTGGCCACGGCAGCAGGCGCCACTGTAAAGGTCAGACGCTGACCAGGCTGAGCAGGTGGCCGTCCTGCAGGCAGAACTGGCCCTGCAACACTGTGCCATGGCGCCACTGCGGCGACAGGTCGGTGAGCAGGCGCAGGTGGGCCAGGCCTTCGGTGGACCAGTCGATCACTTCGGCATGCTCGAAATAGAAGCGCTGGCGGGTCAGCGGGTAGAGGGTCTTGAACAGGCTTTCCTTCAGCGAGAAGGTCAGGGTGACCGTCAGGCCGAGCTGGCGGCGGTCCAGGCGTTCGAGCTCGGGCGGGGTGAGGATTTCGGCCATCAGCCGCTCGGCGCGCTCGTCATCCAGCAAGGCCTCCTGATCCAGGCCCAAGCCCTGGCAGCTGCGCTCGGCGGCGACCACGGCGGCGGCCCAGCCCTTACCGTGGGTGATCGAGCCATGGATACCCGCCGGCCAGATCGGCGAGCGGTCCTCATGGGTGCCAGGCACGTAGTCGCGACCGTCCAGGCCCTGCAGCGCGGCGCGCGCGCATACGCGACCGGCCAGGTACTCAGCCTGGCGCTTGGCCACCGAGCGCTGCAGGCTGGCGCTGGGCACGAGCCCGGCGCGCTGGAAGTCGTCGGGTGCCAGGCGGGCAGGGTCGAAGGCGCAACTGACCAGCACCGCGCCGGGCAGCGGGCGGGGCAGGGGCCAGTGGTGCTGGAGCGGGGCGCAGCAGGCGGGGAGAATGTTCATGGGGCTATTGTGCCAGCCGCAGCGGCGGTGTGGGAGGTGGAACAGCAGGGGGCTGCTGCGCAGCCCATCGCCGGCAAGCCAGCTCCCACAGGTGTTGCGCAGCGCTTGAGGTTTGCGCTAATCCTTATTTGAACACCTGCTTGAAGAACGCCTGCATATCCGCCCAAGAGCTCTCGTCCGCAGCCTTGTTGTAGCCTATGTCCGGTCCGCCATGCTCACCATGGCTCAAGCGGTCGGCATCCGGGTTGGTGAAGCCATGCTTGGCCCCCGGAATGTTGACGAACTGGTAGTTGACCTTGGCGGCGTCCATTTCCGCTTTGAACGCATTGACCTGCTCTTGGGTGACCATGCTGTCTGCGGCGCCGTGCTCGACCAGTACATAGGCCTTCACCTTGCCAGCCTGGGCCGGCGTCTGTGTGGCCAGTGCACCGTGGAAGCTCACCACTGCATCGAGCTTGTCCACGCCGCGTCGTGCTGCATCGAGCACCACCTTGCCGCCGAAGCAGTAACCGACGGCACCTAAACTGCTCTTATCGGTGTAAGGCTGTAGTTCCAGCAGTTTCAGGCCGGCGTCGAAGCGCTTGGCGGCCGCCGCCGGGTCTTTCATCGCTTCGGCCATGAACGCTTGGGCATCCTGCGGATGTTCGGTCTGCTTGCCATCGCCATACATGTCGATGGCCAGCGCACTGTAACCCAAGGCCGCGAGGTCACGGGCGCGGCGCTTGGCATAGTCATTCAGCCCCCACCATTCATGCACCACGACGATGCCCGGACGCTTGCCTTGGACTGCATCATCATAGGCGTAGTAGCCGATCAAGCGCTTGCCCTCGGCGTCCTGATAGGGGATCTCGCGGGTCACTATTGCCGCCTGGGCGAGGGCGGCGCTGCACATCAGGGTCAGGGCCAGCAGGGCACGCATCTTTACTACTCCTTGTCTTGCAGACAGTTCGTTCAGCCGGTGTTCAGCCAGGGTTCAGTCACGGTTCAGGGTGCCTTCCTTACTCTAGCTTCCAGACCGAAACAGCGCACCCAACTGGAGTATCCAGCCATGAAAACCTTCAACACCCTGCTTGCCGCCATGGCCGTCTGTGCCGCTGGCATCACCACTGCCCAGGCCGCCGACGACAACTTCGCCAGCCTGACCTACGGCCAGACCAGCGACAAGGTTCGCAAATCCGGCCTGCTGCAGCGCAACACTGACCAGCTCAACGCCGATGGCATCATCGGCAAGGACGACACCTGGGGTGTACGTGTGGGCAAGATCAACGACCAGGGCCGCTACTACATGACTTATGACAACGTTTCAGGCGACCACAGTGGCCTGAAGTTGCGCCAGGAAAACCTGCTGGGCAGCTACGACTTGTTCCTGCCGGTGGGCGATACCACCAAACTGTTCGGCGGTGGCAGCCTGGGCATGACCAAGCTCACCCAGGACTCGCCCGGGGCCAGCCGGGATACCGACTACGGTTATGCCTACGGCCTGCAGGCCGGCGTGATCCAGGACATCACCGACAAGGCTTCGGTGGAGCTGGGCTATCGTTACCTGCGCACCAATGCCGCGACGGAAGTGGGCGCGCATGGCGGGCCCAAGGACGGCACCCTGCGCCTGACCAGCAGTGCGCAGACTTATCTGGCCGCAAGCTACAAGTTCTGACGCGCGAGCCGCGTTATCCTGTACCGGCCCTTTTGCGGCTAAAGCCGCTCCCACAGGGATCGCACAGTTCCTGAGACGTGTGCAGCACCTGTGGGAGCGGCTTTAGCCGCGAAAGGGCCGGCACAGGCAATACACACAAGGAGCTGCACATGAAATTGCTGGTGGTCGAGGACGAAGCCCTGCTTCGCCATCACCTCTACACCCGCTTGGGCGAAAGCGGCCATGTGGTCGAGGCGGTCGCCGATGCCGAGGAGGCGCTGTTCCAGGCTGGGCAATACCACTTCGACCTGGCCATCATCGACCTGGGCCTGCCCGGTATCAGTGGCCTGGAGCTGATCACGCGCCTGCGTAACCAGGACAAGACCTTCCCCATTCTCATCCTCACCGCCCGCGGCAACTGGCAAGACAAGGTCGAGGGCCTGGCCGCCGGTGCCGACGACTATCTGGTCAAGCCGTTCCAGTTCGAAGAGCTCGAAGCGCGGCTGAATGCCCTGTTGCGCCGCTCCAGCGGCTTCACCCAGTCGACCATCGCTGCTGGCCCCTTGGTACTCGACCTCAACCGCAAGCAGGCTACCCTCGACGACCAGCCCTTGGCGCTGACTGCCTACGAGTACCGGATTCTCGAATACCTCATGCGCCATCATCAGCAGGTGGTGGCCAAGGACCGCCTGATGGAGCAGCTGTACCCGGGGGACGAGGAGCGCGACCCCAATGTGATCGAAGTACTGGTTGGCCGCCTGCGCCGTAAACTTGAGGGCGAGCATGGCTTCAAGCCCATCGACACCGTGCGCGGCCTGGGTTATCTGTTCACCGAGCGCTGCCGATGATCCGCTCGCTGCGGGTACGCCTGATGCTGGCCGCAGCCGTGCTGGCATTGCTGTTCATGTTGGCCCTGCTGCCGGCCTTGCAGAAGGCCTTCAGCCTCGCCCTGCAGGAATCGATCGAGCAGCGCCTGGCTTCGGATGTGACCACGTTGATTTCCGCCGCGCGTATCGAGCATGGCCAGCTGCAGATGCCGACGCTGCTGCCGGACGAGCGCTACAACCTGCCTTACACGGGCTTGCTCGGCTACATCTTTGACCGCGATGGCAACCTTGTCTGGCAGTCGCGTGCCACCGCCGATCGGCACATCAACTACCGCCCCCGATATGACGGGCGCGGCAACGAATTTGCCCGCATTCACCAGGCAGATGGCGAAGAATTCTTCGTGTACGACGTTGAGATCAAGCTGCTGGGGGGGCAGAGCGCTGCTTACAGCATTGTCGCCCTGCAGCCGGTGAGCGAGTACAAGGCTACCCTCAATGGCCTGCGGGAAAAGCTCTATCTGGGCTTTGGTGCTGCCTTGCTGGCGCTGATGGTATTGCTATGGGCTGGCCTGACCTGGGGCCTGCGCTCGTTGCGCCGGCTGAGCCGCGAGCTGGATGAAGTGGAGTCGGGCACACGCGATGGCCTGAGCGGCGAGCACCCTCGTGAGTTGTTGCGCCTGACCCGCTCGCTCAACCGTCTGTTGCGCAGTGAGCGTGAGCAGCGCACGCGCTACCGCGATTCACTGGACGACCTGGCGCACAGCCTGAAGACGCCACTGGCGGTGTTGCAAGGTGTGGGCGAAAGCCTGCAGCAGCGTAGCGGTGAGCGCGAGCAGGCGCGGGTGCTACAAAGCCAGATCGAGCGCATGAGCCAGCAGATCGACTATCAGTTGCAACGTGCCAGCCTGCGCAAGAGCGGCCTGGTACGCCACAGCGTGAGGCTGCGGCCGTTGCTCGATAGCCTGTGCAGCACCTTGGCCAAGGTGTACCGGGACAAGCGGGTGAACGTGACGCTGGAAGTGCCCGATGCGGCGCAGGTGCCGATGGAGCAGGGCGCCTTGCTGGAAATGCTGGGCAACCTGCTGGAAAACGCCTACCGCCTGAGCCTGGGCCAGGTGCGGGTTAGCCTTGAGCAGGCGCCCGGGCAGTTGACCTTGTGTATCGAAGATGATGGGCCCGGGGTGCCGGCCGACCAGCGTGAGCGCATTCTGGAGCGCGGTGAGCGGCTGGACAGCCAGCACCCGGGCCAGGGCATCGGGCTGGCGGTGGTCAAGGACATTGTCGACAGCTATGACGCCGAGCTGAGCCTGGGGGACTCGCCCTTGGGGGGCGCGGCGTTCAGAATCACTTTCCACCTCGATTGATTGGCCGGCACTTCTGATTCAGGGGGCGGATTCCCGCCATACCCCGTGTACAAAAACCGCCACCGGGCGGAAATCCGCCAGCCTTCCTCAGGCAAATCGCCCTGTCGTTGGGCATTTATCCCCAGCAAATGCGGCCCTTGCACCCTTCATGGGCATTTTGGCACCACCCTTGCTATTGATCCTGGCAGAGGCCTGCCCAGGCAGCTCGAACACAACGACAAATCCCTCCAAGTGCAGGAGGGTTAGCGATTCAGGTGCCGCATCACCCTGGGAAGGGTGAACCGGCACACTTGAGGAAAATGAGCCATGACGACACGTCAGCCGCTGTACAAATCCCTGTATGTCCAGGTGATCGTTGCCATCACCATCGGCATCCTGCTCGGCCACTACTACCCGGAAACGGGCGTTGCCCTCAAACCCTTGGGTGACGGCTTCGTCAAACTGATCAAGATGGTCATCGCCCCGATCATCTTCTGCACCGTGGTCAGCGGCATCGCCGGCATGCAGAGCATGAAGTCGGTTGGCAAGACTGGCGGCTACGCGCTGCTGTACTTTGAAATCGTCTCCACCATCGCCCTGATCATCGGCCTCGTCGTCGTCAACGTGGTCAAGCCAGGCGCTGGCATGCACATCGACGTCAGCACCCTGAACGCCAGCAGTGTGGCTGCCTACGCCGCCGCCGGCGCGCAGCAGACCACCGTCGGCTTCCTGCTCAACGTCATCCCTAACACCGTGGTCGGCGCCTTCGCCAATGGCGATATCCTGCAGGTGCTGATGTTCTCCGTGCTGTTCGGCTTCGCCCTGCATCGCCTGGGCAGCTACGGCAAGCCGTTGCTGGATATGATCGACCGCTTCGCCCATGTCATGTTCAACATCATCAACATGATCATGAAGCTGGCCCCGATCGGTGCTTTCGGCGCCATGGCCTTCACCATCGGCCAGTACGGCGTTGGTTCGTTGGTGCAACTGGGTTACCTGATGGCCTGCTTCTACATCACCTGCCTGCTGTTCGTGCTGGTGGTGCTGGGCGGTATCTGCCGCGCCCATGGCTTCAGCGTACTCAAGCTGATCCGCTACATCCGTGAAGAGCTGCTGATCGTGCTGGGTACTTCCTCCTCGGAATCGGCCCTGCCCCGCATGCTGGCCAAGATGGAGCGCCTGGGCGCCAAGAAGTCGGTCGTCGGCCTGGTCATTCCGACCGGTTACTCGTTCAACCTGGACGGCACCTCGATCTACCTGACCATGGCTGCGGTGTTCATCGCCCAGGCCACCGATACCACCATGGACATCACCCACCAGATCACCCTGCTGCTGGTGCTGCTGGTGGCTTCCAAAGGTGCTGCCGGCGTGACCGGTTCGGGCTTCATCGTGCTGGCCGCCACCCTGTCGGCTGTTGGCCACCTGCCGGTAGCTGGCCTGGCGCTGATCCTCGGCATCGACCGCTTCATGTCCGAAGCCCGCGCACTGACCAACCTGGTGGGCAACGCCGTTGCCACGGTGGTCGTGGCCAAGTGGGTCAAGGAAATGGACAACGACAAGCTGGCCTCCGAACTGGCCTCCGGTGGTGCACCGCTGGTCGATACCCGTCCGACCGATGACCTGGGCGTGGCAGAAGGCCCAGCGCGCTGATCGCGCGGCTGTAGTACGAAAAAGGCGACCTTCGGGTCGCCTTTTTAATGTGTGTGGTTCGCCTCGGTGCGCGGTCAGGCCGGCACCACCTCCAGCACCCGGATCACATCCGGCTGAGGGTAATGCCACCTCACCTGCACATCCCAGAACTTCACCCCGTAGACCCGTTCGGCCGGCGGTACCTGGTAAGCCGGTCTCGGGTCTTGCGCCAAGCATTGTTCAATCAGTTCTACCAGCGGTTCAGCCAGGCGCAGTGCATGCTCGCGGGCCTGGGGCAGGGCGTTGTCGCCCCACTGTACGGCAATTGCGGCGGGCGCTGCGTTGGCCATCTGGTTGCTGGCGTCTGCAATGCTGTCGGCATACGGCACATAGGGCTTGATGTCCAGTACCGGCGTGCCATCGAGCAGATCGATGCTGGACAGCAACAGGCGCCCCGGCTCCACACCCTCCAGACGTACCACCGACTGGCCGATGCCGTTTGGCCGGTGGGTTGCACGGGTGGCGAACACCCCCATGCTCTTGTTGCCGCCCAGCCGCGGTGGCCGCACTTTCAGGCGCGGCTTGTCCTCCAGGGCCTGGTGGAACAGGAACAGCAGCCAGACATGGCTGACCTGCTCCAGGCCTTCGACCGCATCCCCTTGGTCGAACGGCGGCAGCAGTTCGAGCACGCCGCGCGCGGCAGGCGCCAGTTGGGGCTGGCGCGGGATGGCGAATTTTTCCTTGAAGCAGGAGCGGACGATGCCGACCGGAGCAACCGTATGCTGCATGGCCAATCAGCCGCGCACGCGCTGGGTCAGGCCTTTGAGGAAGTTGCGCAGCAACTGGTCGCCGCATGGGCGATAGTTTTCGTGGCCGGCTTTACGGAACAGCGCGCTAAGTTCAGGCTTGCTGACCGGGAAATTGACCGACTTGAGGATCGTGTGCAGGTCGTCTTCCTTCAGTTCGAAGGCCACCCGCAGCTTCTTGAGGATGAGGTTGTTGGTCACTGGCAGCTCTACCGGCTGCGGCGGGCGGCTGTCGTCCTTGCCGCGGCGGTGGATCACCAGGCCATCGAGAAAGTGCGCCATCACCCGATCAGGGCAACGCACGAAGCCTTCCTCTTCTTCCTTCTTCAGGTAGGTGGCCAATACCTGAGGGTGCACTTCGAGGCCGGAAAGGCCGATGATCTCGGCCATCTTGGCGTCGTTCACCTTGAGCATGTAGCGCAGGCTGCGCAGGACGTCGTTGTGGTTCATTGCTGCAGAATCCTGTTCAGGTGCCACGCTTGTGCGTGGCGTATTGCTTAGAAACGTTCGGTGGTCGCCATGTAGCGCCATTGACCCAGGGGCAGCTTGCCCATCGACACCCCGCCCAGGCGAATGCGGCGCATGCTGACCAGTTCCAGGCGCAGGTAGGCGCACAGCTCGGCGATTTGCCCGGGCTGGGGGTTTTTCACGACCATGCGCAGGTGGGTCTCGTTCTGCCAGCTGGCCTTGGCCTTGGGCAGCTCGCGGTCATTGCGCGTAGCACCGCGCGCCAGGCGTTCCAGCGCCTGAGGTGTGGTCTCGCCGCGCACTTCGACAATAAACTCCTGCTCCAGGCGACGCAGGTCGGCCTCGATCTTGCGGCTGACCCGCCAGTCCTGGGTGAATACCTGCAAGCCGCTGGCGCCGCGCTCGAGCGGTGCCACGCAGGCCTGCCGGGTGAAATGCCCGTGCAGGGCGCGCACACCTTCGCGGTGCGCCTCGCTGAGGTTGCCCATGTTCATGCTGGCGCGGGCGCTTTCGCTGTCCACGCCGGCCGCCTGGTTGAGCAGCAGGGTTACCGGCTCCAGCGCTTCGACCCGGGCACCCGGGAGCAGCTCGACGTGCTGGTGTTCGACCTTGAACTGCGGCTGCTCGACCACCACGCCGTCGACTGTGACCCAGCCGCCTTCGATATAGAGCTCGGCATCGCGGCGGGAGCAGCCAAGTTGCTCGATAAGGCGTTTGGACAGGCGGACGGGTTCGGACATGACGGCAATTCGCAAAGGCAGGGAAAGGCCAGCATTGTACCTGCCTGAGCGGCAGAGGGGCTGGGAATCTGTGTCATTTACGCCATTTTGCAAAGGCGCATGTGCAGCAGCGGGTAGGGCTGGCCCAAGCCGTCGGTTTCCGATCGGCCGATTACCTCGAAGCCTTCATGCAGGTAAAAGCCCAAGGCCTGAGGGTTTTGCTCGTTGACGTCCAGGCGCTCGGCATTCAGCTCGTTGATCGCATAGTGCAGCAGGCGCTTGCCTACCCCTTTGCCACGGTACTCAGGCGCAACAAACAGCATGTCCACGCGCCCGTTGGCGACCCCGGCAAAGCCACAGATGCGTTGCCGGTCCTTGCAGCAGATCAGCATCACCGCGTCGAGGTAGCGGCGCAGCACCTGTTCGCGCAGTAACACGATGTACCCCTCTGGCAGAAAATCGTGAGTGGCACGCACCGAGTCCTCCCAGATCTGTACCAGCTCGCCGTAGTCGCGCAAGTGCGGGGTTTGCAGCGTCAGTAGCGATTGCATGCCGGTGGTCCTCCATGGCGATAGGGAAAACATAGCAGGCCAACCACCGGTCGGCTTGTCCGTGCTGTGCTTGAACGGTGGGGTGCAGGGGTCTATTAATTAAGCGTGGGAAAAAATCCCACAAAAAGAAAATTCGAAAAAGATTCGTACTGATCTGGCGTTCTCGTGGCGACTATCTGGAGACGGACCATGCAAATCCACCTGCTGTTCAAGAAGGCTTTAATCGCGGCTGCTGTAGCGGGCGTGCTGTCGACGGCCGTTGTTTTGATCCCTGACTCGATTTCTCATGGCTCCAGCGCCTACGCCAAAGATGGCGGTGGCGGTGGCGGACACGGAGGTGGAAGCGGTGGTGGTG
>NZ_JBWKXT010000060.1:0-38359 GCF_059423245.1 Pseudomonas sp. GW460-LB5 | reverse complement strand
ATTTCTTCGCGGATGTTGCTGACCTGGTTTTGCACGGTCTTGTGCACATAGGCGATGTTGGGCAGGTCATCCAGCGTACGCAGGCGAATGACCAGACCGAACAGCGGGCTCGCCGCGTCGAGCATCAGGTTTTCGAAGCCGCCACGCAGCTGGAACTCCGGGTCGCCGGGGTAACCTTCAACATCCGGGTCACCTGCTCGCTGCCCCTGGTCAGCCGGATAGGGTGAATCGCTACCCTCCGGCACTTCGAGCATCGCGTAAACGCTGCGTTCTGAAGCGTCATGGGCATCGACAGCGCTGTCGGGTTTTACCGGAGGCAGATCGGATGGGCCGGGCATGAAGGGTCCTTGTCTTCGAGAAAACTGAAGACATGAACACTATCGGGGAATCAATTCTCCAAGGAGTCTGGGGCTTCCCAAATGCTTGTAGGATCCTTCTCTGAATCTAGTTTCCAAACATTCCGCTGGCAGCATCCTGCTAGAGAATAGGGCCCTGAAAGAGCGGGTTTTCCGCTCCTGCAGGGATCGCACAACGCTTCCACAAGCGCGTTGCGCTCAGCCAAAGAGCCTGGCCAGGCAGGCCAGTTTCTTCTTGTATGATCGCCGCGCCTCCAGCGCCTGCTCCAGGCTCACCGCCAGGAACCTTGCCTGCTGGTTGGGCTGCATCTGGCCGATCAGGTCGAGGTCGGCGCTGATCACCGTGCCGATCATGGCGTAGCCGCCACCCGATACCGCATCACGGTGCAGGATGATCGGTTCCAGCCCCGCTGGCACCTGGATAGAACCGATCGGGTAGCAGCTGTCTACGATGTTGGACGGGTCCGAGCCGGCACCGAACGGTTGCTCCCGCGGCTGGAAACCCAAGGCGCTGCCGCCTTTGTAGCGATAGCCGATACGGTCCGCTTCGGAGCCGACTGTCCAGGCCTGCGTAAAGAAGCTTTGTGCTGCGTCTTCGGTCAGGCGATGAAAGTACAGCCCCGGCACCACCCGCACCACCACCTCGCCGCCCAGCGCCTGGCGCAGGGCCATGGGCAGGCTTGCGCCGGCGCGGGTCGTGCCGCTGGGCACACCAACCGGCAGCACGTCACCTGCCATCAGCTTGCGCCCCTGGAACCCGCCCAATGCCCCCAGCGCGTAGGTGGAGCGGCTACCGAGCACCTCAGGTACATCGATACCACCGGCCACGGCCAGGTAGGCACGGGCGCCCGCCGTGGGAAAGCCGAAGCGCAGCACCTGCCCGGCGCGCACCGCAAATGCCGTGTCGGGGCGCTGCTCGCGGCCCTCCAGCAAAGCGGGCATCTGTGCACCGCATACCGCCACCAGCGCATCCTGCTGGAACTCCAGCTCCGGCCCCACCAGCGCACACTCAAGGGCGGCTGCGCCCGCTGGGTTGCCCACCAGGTGGTTGGCCGCGCGCAGGGCGTACTGGTCGAGTGCACCGGACGGCGGAATGCCCAGGTGGTAGTAGCCTTCACGGCCCAGGTCCTGCACCGAGGTGGCCAGGCCGGGTTTGAGTACCTTGATCATGCCAGTACCTCCTGCAGCGACTTGGGGTAACCGACCGGGTCGGCAAGGAAGGCATCCAGGGAGAACTCGACCGGGCGAATACGCAAGTCGAAACGACCCTCTTCCACATCTGCCACTGCCTGGTCGTAGGCCCGGCGATCAATGGGCTTGAACTGCACGATGTCACCCGGGCGGAAAAACACCATGTGCGCCTTCAGGTAGTTCAGTGTTTGCCCAGGGTCGTAGATCGGTGCCGGGGTGACGCCGAACATCTGGTAGCCCCCCGCCCCACGCACCGAGTAGATGCAACCGAAGCAACCGCCATGGCCCAGGGTAAGCTTGGGCGTGTCAGTACGCGGGCGCAGGTATTTGGGTACCTGCAGCTGCCGCTCACGCTCGACCATCTGGAACATGAAGGGCAGGCCAGCCACGAAGCCGACCATCGACACAAACCACGGCGCACCACTGTGGGCGGCGATAAAGGCATCGACATCCGCCAGCCCGTTTATGCGCGCCGCGTACTCCAGGTCCGTGCTGGCCGGGTCTTGGTGGCGGTCACGGAAACGCATCAGGGTCTCATGGGTCCAGGGGTCGTTGTACAGCACCGGGATCTCGATGATCCGCGTCTGCAACGAACGCTCGGCCACAGCCTGGGCTTCGGCACCTTGCACCGCTTCAAGCAGCGCCTGCGGCGCGATACGGTCCGGGTCGAAGCGGATCTGGAACGAGGCATTGGCCAGGCACACGTCCAGCACACCATCAAGCGCCAGCCGCTCCACTGCGCGGGTGACGGCCATGCCCTTGAAAAAAGCTTCCAGCGACATGCTTTCGCTGACTTCGGCAAACAGGTGCTCGTCGGCGCCGAAGCTGTAGCGGATCGGGGTTGTAGCAAGCGGTTCGGCCATGACTGTTCCTTTTCTTGGAATCTTTATAGAAAGGCAGGCGAAAACAAAATGCACGGGCTCCGGCTTGTCTGTGCCGGATACCTCACAGGTTCAGCGTGGCGCACGCACCACAATACCGGCCGCGTCCAGCGCCCTGCGTGTGGCCTCGACCAGGTCGAGTGCACCCGGGGTATCGCTGTGCAGGCAGATGGAATCGAATTCGATGGCCAGGTCCTGCCCTTCGACCGTGCGCACCAGGCCTTGCTGGCATGCCCGCAACACGCGCTCGGCGACCGCCTTGGGCTCATGGCCCCGCACATTGCGGGTGAATACAATCGAGCCGCTCAGGTCGTACTCACGGTCGGCGTAGAACTCGCGAACCACCGGTTGACCAAGTGCTTGGGCAACACGGCAGATCACCGAGCCCGGCATGCAGTACAGCAGCAGCTCCGGCTCGATCACCCGCAGGTTTTCCACCAGCAGGCGGGCGGCTTCTTCGTCGCGCGCCAGGTGCATGTAAAGCGCGCCGTGGGGTTTGATGTGCTGCAGACTCACCCCCTGAGCACGGGAAATTTCACGCAGTGCGCCCAGCTGATAGAGCATGTCATCGACCAGTTCCTGGGCTGGCGCGTTGATATGCCGGCGGCCAAAGCCGACAAGGTCGCGAAAGCCCGGGTGCGCCCCCACCGCCACGCCGAGGGCCTTGGCCCGCTCGACGGTGCGGCGCATGGTGCCGGGGTCGCCGGCATGAAAGCCCGTGGCGATGTTGGCCGTGCTTATATAGCCCATCAGCTCGCTGTCGACACCGTCGCCAATAGTCCACGGACCAAATCCCTCACCCATGTCCGAGTTGAAATCCACCACCTGCATGACCGTCTCTCCTGGTGCTTGTGACTGCATGCAAGCCACGTTAGATTCTCCTTACCCCCTTGGGAAGATCTATAAACAGATGGGGAGTCTTCGGAAAATCAGATACCTCAGGAGCCCACTGTGTCATTGACCCTGCGTCAGGTCCGCTACTTCGTTGCCACCGCCGAGATCGGCCAGATTTCCCAGGCAGCCATCCACCTGAACATCTCTCAGTCGGCGGTGACTACGGCGATCAAGGAACTGGAAGCCATGCTTGGCGTGATGCTGTTCCAGCGCTCGGCCCAAGGCATGAGCCTGACCGAGGCCGGCCGCCACTTCCTGAACCGCGCCTACGTGATCCTGCGCAGTGTTGACGACGCGCTGAACAGCCCGCTGCCGAACGTGCGCGCCAGCGGCCTGCTGCGCCTGGCGGCAAGCTATACGGTGATCGGCTACTTCCTGCCACACCATCTGCAGCGTCTGGAACACTGGCACCCCGATGTGACCCTGGAGCTGTACGAGCAGGAGCGCAGCGCCATCGAGCAGGGTTTGCTGGAGGGACGTTTCGACATGGCGGTCGTGCTCACCGCCAACCTCACCCACCCCGACATTGTCTCGGAGACACTGTTCAACTCCGAGCGACGGCTGTGGCTGCCTGGCCACCATGCGCTGTGCGAGCGCTCGGCGGTAAGCCTGGCCGATGTCGCCTGTGAGCCGTTCATCCTGTTGACTGTCGATGAGGCCGAGCAAAGCGCCATGCGTTATTGGGAACTGGCCGGGCAGCGCCCGAGCGTGCGGGTGCGGACCAGTTCGGTGGAAGCCGTGCGCAGCATGGTTGCCAATGGCAGTGGTGTGGCGATCTTGTCAGATCTGGTGCACAGGCCTTGGTCGCTGGAGGGCAAGCGCATCGAGACGGTGACCATCAGCGACCCGGTCACACCCATGAGTGTAGGGCTGGCCTGGCACCGTGAGCGGGCATTCAGCCCGGCGATGCAGGCCGTGCGTAATTACTTCCATGATGCGTTCCTGGCGCCCCAGCAGTTGTCCGCCCGGCGCTGAGGGTGTACTGGCAGGGCCGGCCTCTTCGCGGGTAAACCCGCTCCCACAGTTACTGCACCGGCCTTGAGGACAGTGGCTAGCTGAATAAGCCACCGCCCCTGGTGCGACGCGGTCAATGTGGGAGCGGGTTTACCCGCGAAGAGGCCATCACAGGTTTCAGCCGAACGATCAGGCCACAATGCCGTCATAACCTGAGCCGGTGCCGACACGCAAAGAGGACGCGAAATGACCCAGCCCGACCCGTCATATGTCAAATGGCTCGAAGACCGCGCCATGCTCAAGGCTTCCCAGGCGCGCGCCAGCCTGTACTCAGGGCAGTCACGCCTGTGGCAGCAGCCCTACGCCGAAGCCCAGCCCCGCCGCGCCACCGAAATTGCCTCGGTCTGGTTGACCGTGTACCCCGACGCCATCATCGCCCCGCAAGACTGCTCCGTACTTGGCGCCCTGGCTCACGAAGCACTGTGGAAACGCCTGTCGGAGATCGGCATCCAGGGGGTGCACACTGGCCCGATCAAGCTGTCCGGCGGTATCCGTGGCCGCGAACTCACCCCCAGTGTGGACGGTAACTTCGACCGCATCAGCTTCGATATCGACCCGCTGTACGGCAGCGAACAAGAGCTGGTCCAGATGAGCCGCATGGCCGCCGCACACAACGCCGTTACCATCGACGACCTGATTCCCTCGCACACGGGCAAGGGCGCCGACTTCCGCTTGGCCGAGATGGCCCACGGGCCCTACCCGGGGCTGTACCACATGGTCGAAATCCGCGAGGAGGACTGGCCGCTGCTGCCTGAGGTGCCCGTCGGCCGCGATTCGGTCAACCTGCTGCCAGCCCAGTGCGACGAGCTCAAAGCCCGCCATTACATCGTCGGCCAGTTGCAACGGGTGATCTTCTTCGAGCCCGGTGTGAAGGAAACCGACTGGAGCGTCACGCCGCCCATCACCGGTGTCGACGGCAAAACCCGTCGCTGGGTTTACCTGCACTATTTCAAGGACGGCCAACCCTCATTGAACTGGCTAGACCCGACCTTCGCCGCCCAGCAAATGATCATTGGCGATGCCTTGCACGCCCTTGACTGCCTGGGCGCGCGCGGTCTGCGCCTGGACGCCAATGGCTTTCTGGGGGTGGAAACGCGGGCCAGCGGCACCGCCTGGTCAGAAAGCCACCCGCTGTCGATCGTCGGCAACCAGTTGATCGGCGGGATGATACGCAAGGCGGGTGGCTTCAGCTTCCAGGAACTGAACCTGACCCTGGACGACATCGCGCAGATGTCCAAAGGGGGGGCGGACCTGTCCTATGACTTCATCACCCGACCGGCCTATCAGCATGCGCTGCTGACCGGTGATACCGAGTTCCTGCGCCTGATGCTCAAGGAAATGCACGCCTTCGGCATCGACCCCGCCTCGCTGATCCATGCCCTGCAGAACCACGACGAGCTGACGGTGGAGCTGGTGCATTTCTGGACCCTGCACGCCCACGACATGTACCTGTACAAGGGCCAGACCTTGCCAGGGAGTATTTTGCGTGAGCATATCCGTGAAGAAATCTACGAACGCCTCTCGGGCGAGCACGCCCCCTACAACCTGCGCTTCGTCACCAATGGCATTGCCTGCACCACGGCCAGCCTGATCGCCGCAGCGTTGGGCATCCGCGACCTTGAGCAAATCGGTGCGGCCGAAATCGAGCTGATTCAGAAAGTGCATCTGCTGCTGGTCATGTACAACGCCATGCAGCCTGGGGTGGTCGCGCTGTCCGGCTGGGACCTGGTCGGCGCCCTGCCCTTGCCCGCCGAAGCGGTCGCGCAGCGGATGCTGGATGGCGATACCCGCTGGATTCATCGAGGCGGTTACGACCTGGCCGGGCTCGCCCCACAGGCGGAGGAGTCAGTGCGCGGAATGCCGCGGGCTCGGGCATTGTATGGCAGCCTCGACAGCCAGCTGGAACAGGGTGATTCGTTTGCCTGCAAAGTGAAGAAGCTGCTGGCCGTGCGGCAGGCCTATGGCATCGCCACCAGCCGCCAGGTGCTGGTGCCTGAGGTCAGTAGCCCGGGGTTGCTGGTCATGGTTCATGAACTGCCATCCGGGCGCGGTATCCAGATCAGCGCACTGAATTTTGGCCAGGAAGTTATTGCCGAGGAGTTGCAGTTGACCGGGTTCACGCCGGGGCCGGTCGTGGACATGATCAACGAAACGGTCGAAGGGGACCTGACCGAGGACGGGCGACTGCTGGTGAACCTGGACCCGTACGAGGCACTGTGCCTGCGAATCGTCAACAGCAGTGGACATGTGTAAACGGCGCCGGGCCAGGGCAGTGCAGCAGAGGGGCAGGTCGGTCTTGCAATTACAGCGCTACGGGCATAGCGTTCGGGAGATTTCTTTTCCGTGCCCAGGAGCAACTCCATGTACACCGGCATCGTTCAGGCCGTCCGCCCTCTGCTTGATGTGACCACCTACCCGGGCCACAACCAGTTCACGATCGACCTCACCCCGGAACTGCTCGACGAATTGAAGATCGGCGCCAGCGTCAGTGTCGAAGGCACCTGCCTGTCGGTCACCGAAATCGCGGGCACCCAAGTCAGGTTCGACGCCATGACCGCCACGCTCGAACGCACCAACCTACGCTTCTTCAAGGCGGGCCAGGGGGTCAACATTGAACGTTCGGCGAAAATGAACGCCGAAGTCGGTGGCCACCTGATGGCCGGCCATATCGCCACCACCGCCGAAATCGTCGAACTGTCGATCAAGGAAACCGGCGCCTTCATCAAGTTCCGCATGCCCCCGGAATGGGGCAAGTACGTGTTCCCACGCGGTTTCATCGGGGTCAATGGCTGCAGCCTGACCGTCGCCGATGTCGACGACAACGTCATCACCATCAACCTGATCCCGGAAACCCTGCGCCAGACCACTTTTGCCAGCTACAAGGCCGGCGATCAGCTCAATATCGAGGTCGATCACCAGACCATGGTGCTGGTTGATGTGGTAGAACGCACCATCAAAGGCACCCTGGCCCGCGAAAAACTGCTGCCCTGAGGCCTGACCATGCTGCCCAACGCCCTTCCCGCGCGCACGGCCAGGCGGCTACGCCTGCAAGTGTTGCGTGGCCGTGTCGGCCTAGGCCTGGTCGCTGGTTTGTCAGTGCTGGCTGGCATGACCGATGCCATCGGCCTGCTGGCGTTGGGCGACTTCGTGTCGTTCATGAGTGGCAATACCACACGCCTGGCCGTGGCCATCAGTGAAGCAGACCTGGCCCTGGTGGTGCGCCTGAGTGGCGCGATACTCGGCTTCGTCGCTGGCAATGCGCTGGGCGTGCTGCTGGCGCGTGGCCTGCGCCGCCGCGCCTGGCCTGTGTTGCTGATGGTCGCCGTGCTGCTGGCGTTTGCGGCCGCCTGGCCATTGGCGGCTACCTTCCCGGCATTATTGGCCGCCACGCTGGCCATGGGCATGATCAATGCCGTGGTTGAACAGGTGAACGGCCTGCCTATCGGCCTGACTTACGTCACCGGCGCCCTGTCCCGCTTCGGCCGTGGCCTGGGCCGTTGGCTGATGGGCGAACGGCGCAACGGCTGGCGGGTGCAGCTGGTGCCCTGGGCCGGCATGCTGCTGGGGGCCGCGTTGGGCGCCTGGTTGCAGCAGCGCCTGGGCCTGCAGGCACTGGCTGGCAGCTGCGCGCTGGCCTGCGTGCTGGCCCTGGTGTCGCGGTTCATACCGCGCGGCTGGCAGCGTGGCTACATGCCGCGCTGATCAATCAATGCGCGGGTGCTGCTGTGCCAGGGTCTGGCGCTTGGCTTCCAGCTCGGCGATCTGCGCATCGATGTCTTCGATCTTTTGCTCGATGTTGTCGTGGTGCTCCTGCAACAGCTCGCGCGCTTCATCAATGTCCGATGCCGCCGGTGCCGCGCCGCGCAGCGGCTTGTTGGCGGTTTCCTTCATGGTCAACCCAGTCAGCAAGCCAATAGCTGCGATCACCATCAGGTAGTAGGCCGGCATGTACAGGTCGCCCGTGCTCTCCACCAGCCAGGCAGTGAGCGTCGGGGTGAGCCCGGCGATCAGCACCGAAATGTTGAAAGCAGCCGCCAAGGCGCTGTAGCGGATGTGCGTAGGGAACATAGCCGGCAGCGTCGAGGCCATCACACCGATGAAGAAGTTCAGCAGCACGGCAATGATCAGCAGCCCGGCAAAAATCACCCCCAGCACGCCGCTGTTGATCAGCATGAACGCCGGGATGGCCAGGGCGAACAGGCCGACACTGCCCACGATAATGAACGGCCGGCGGCCGAACTTGTCGCTGAGCAGGCCGATCACAGGCTGCACGAACAGCATGCCAACCATGATCGCAATGATGATCAGCACGCCATGGTCTTCGCTGTAATGCAGGTTGTGCGACAGATAGCTCGGCATGTAGGTCAGCAGCATGTAATAGGTGACGTTGGTGGCAATCACCACGCCGATGCAGGTCACCAGGCTGCGCCAGTGCTGTGTGGCCACTTCCTTGAACGACACCTTGGGGCCGGAGGCCAGGCCTTCGCGGTCGCCCTGCTCCAGCTTGTCGACATGCTGCTGGAACGCGGGTGTTTCTTCCAGCGCATGGCGCAGGTAAAGGCCGATGATGCCCAGCGGCAAGGCCAGGAAGAACGGCAGGCGCCATCCCCATTCAAGGAACTTTTCTTCGCCCAGTATGGTGGAAATCAGCACCACCACCCCCGCGCCCAGCACAAAGCCGGCAATCGAGCCGAAGTCCAGCCAGCTACCGAGAAAACCCCGCTTGCGGTCGGGGGCGTATTCGGCCACGAAGATCGACGCGCCTGTGTACTCGCCGCCCACCGAAAAACCTTGGGCCACCTTGGCCAGCAGCAACAGGATGGGCGCCCAGATGCCGATGCTGGCATAAGACGGTATAAGGCCGATGGCAAAGGTGCTGAGCGACATGATGACGATGGTGGCGGCGAGGATTTTCTGCCGCCCGAACTTGTCGCCCAATGCGCCGAAGAACAACCCGCCCAACGGCCGGATCAGGAACGGCACCGAGAAGGTGGCCAGCGCTGCGATCATCTGCACACTGGGGTCGGCGTTGGGGAAAAACACCTTGCCCAGGGCATAAGCCACGAAGCCGTATACGCCAAAGTCGAACCACTCCATCGCATTGCCCAGCGCGGCAGCGGTGATGGCCTTCTTCATCTTGGCGTCGTCGACGATGGTGATGTCCTTCAGCCCGATTGGCTGGACGCGTTTCTTGCGAGGTTTCATACCCGTATCCCTGTCGATGAATGCTCTAAGGGATCAGATACAACGGGACACTAAATAATTCAGCGCTTACTGATTTTTTGTGCATTTGCGCCGCATCACCAACAGTGCAGACAGAAAAGCCGCTGCAGTAGCAGCGGCTTTTTCATACCGAGCCCCGGGCTTCAGATACCTTCGCGCGCCAGGTCCATGGCAAAGTAGGTCAGGATCAGGTCGGCACCGGCACGCTTGATCGCGCCGATGCTTTCACGCACCACCCGGCCTTCATCGATGGCGCCCGCGAGGCCGCCGAACTTGATCATTGCGTACTCACCACTCACCTGATACGCCGCCAACGGCAGGCGCGAGGCGGCGCGGATGTCGGCGATCACGTCAAGGTAGGCACCGGCCGGCTTGACCATCAGCACGTCCGCCCCTTCCTGTTCGTCCAGCAGCGATTCGCGCACCGCTTCGCGGCGGTTCATGGGGTTCATCTGGTAGCTCTTGCGGTCGCCCTTCAGCGCGGTGCCACCGGCTTCACGGAACGGGCCGTACAGCGACGAGGCGAACTTGGTGGAGTAGGCCATGATCGCGGTGTCATGGAACCCGGCACCATCCAGCGCGCGACGGATGGCCTGGACCTGGCCGTCCATTGCTGCCGAGGGGGCGATGAAGTCGGCACCGGCAGCGGCGGCAATGACCGCCTGCCTGCCCAGGTTGGCCAAGGTGGCATCGTTGTCCACGCCATGGTCATGCAGTACGCCGCAGTGGCCGTGGCTGGTGTATTCGCAGAAGCAGGTGTCGGACATCACCACCATTTCCGGCACGGTGTCCTTGCAGATGCGCGACATGCGCGCGACCAGGCCGTTTTCGTTCCAGGTGTCGCTGCCGGTGGCGTCCAGGTTGTGCGATACGCCAAAGGTCATCACCGACTTGATACCGGCGCGGGCATAGCGTTCGATTTCCTGGGCCAGCAGCTTCTCGGGGATGCGGTTGACCCCGGGCATGCTGGTAATCGGCACGAAGTCATCGATGCCCTCTTCGACAAAGATCGGCAGGATCAGGTCTTCCAGGCGGAATTCGGTTTCCTGGAAGATCGTGCGCAGGGACTCGTTCTGGCGCAGGCGGCGTGGACGAACGGACGGGAATTGGTTGGACATGACAGCTCCAGGGCATTTTGAACGGCGTATACCTTATGCCTGTCGCGCGTCAGTGAAAAGGCTAAATGACGAGATTGTGTCTTGCGTCAATGGCAATGGCCAGGTTTAGCCTGTGCCGGCCCCTTCGCGGGTGAACCCGCTCACGCAGAACAAACGCTGATTTACAGATTTAGCGGTGACTCTGTGGGAGCGGGCTTGTCCCGCGAACCCCGGCGCAGCCGGGGCCATGCATCGCGTCGCCCGGATGTAGCCTGACAAGATACGGGAAAAGCCTCACAAAGTTGTGAGGCGCCTGCAACGCCTCACTGCAACCAGGGCGGCGTGGGCTCCTCTGCCTTGACCACTCCATGCTCAGCCTCGTCACGCGCTGCACGGCGGCGTGCATCATCCAGCCGAGCGGCGTCGATCTCGCGCATCACCCCGGTCACGTCAGCTTCATGTTCGTCATCCTCGAACACCCCCGTCAACGGGCTGTCGGGCAGCAAATCACCGGCCTCGAACAACGCCCACATCTCCTGCGCATACCGGGTGCTTTTCAGCTCCGGGGCAAAGCGCCCGAAATAATGGGCCATGTTGTCCACATCGCGCTGCAGCATGCTGAAAGCGTGGTTGTTGGCGGCTGCATCCACCGCCTGCGGCAAGTCGATGATCACCGGCCCGTCCGGGCCGAGCAGCACGTTGAACTCGGACAGGTCGCCATGCACCAGCCCCGCACATAGCATCAGCACAATCTGGCGAATGACAAAAGCGTGGAACGTGCGCGCTTCCTCGGCTTCCAGGTGCACGTCGTTCAGGCGCGGGGCCGCGTCGCCATCGGCATCGGTCACCAGCTCCATCAACAGCACGCCGTCCTGGAAGTCGTAGGGCTTGGGCACCCTTACACCAGCACCGGCCAGGCGGAACAATGCGGCAACTTCGGCGTTCTGCCAGGCATCTTCGGCTTCTTTACGGCCGAACTTGCTGCCCTTGGCCATGGCCCGGGCCTGGCGGCTATTACGCACCTTGCGGCCTTCCTGGTATTCGGCGGCCTGGCGGAAGCTGCGCTTGTTGGCTTCTTTATAGACCTTGGCGCAGCGCACCTGGTTGCCGCAGCGCACCACGTACACGGCGGCCTCCTTGCCACTCATCAGCGGCCGCAGTACTTCGTCGACCAGGCCGTCTTCGATCAGGGGTTCGATTCTTTTGGGTGTCTTCATCAGGCTGTGTTCGGGGTCCTGGCTGTGATGGGGGACATCCTCTCACAGCCGGGTGCGACTTGCTCGTCTGTCTTCAGCCCAGGCTGATCAAACGCCCTGCCCTGCGCTGTTCATCGGCACGCCGCGCGCCCGTCGGCGCGTGACCAGCAAGCCTGAACATACCACCAGCACCGCCAGCACCATGGTCGACACCACTTCCACCCGGTGATCTGGACGCAGGAGCATCACTACCAGCACGCTGCTGATGAACACGATCACACCCCAGGTCAGCCACGGGAACAGCCACATGCGGTAACCCAGCGTCTTGCCCTGTGCGGTCAGGCGCTGGCGCAGGCGCAGCTGGGACACCGCGATGACCAGGTACACCAGCAAGGCGATGGCGCCCGAGCTGGCCATGAGGAAGCCAAATACTTTGGCCGGCACCAGGTAATTGGCGATCACTGCCAAAAACGCCGCACCGGTGGAGAGCAGCACCGCGACCACAGGCGTGCCACTGCGGCTGGTCACCTGGGCACAGGTCGGTGCATCACCGCGACAGCTCAGCGAGTACATCATGCGCGAAGCGGTATACAGCGAAGAGTTCAGGCAACTGGTGACCGAAGTCAGCACCACAAAGTCGATGATGGCCTTGGCATTCGCCACGCCCAGGGTGTCCAGCACCGTGACATAGGACCCCTCGGTCGCCAGGCGCGGGTCAGTCCAGGGGACCAGCGCGATGACGATGAATATCGACAGGATATAGAACAAGGTGATCCGCCAGATCACCGAATTGGTGGCCTTGGAAATATGCTTGCCCGCATCAGAGGATTCAGCTGCGGCAATGGTCACCACCTCGGCGCCGAGAAACGAGAACATGGTGATCAGCATGGCGCTCAGCACCGCGCCAAAGCCATTGGGCATGAAACCGCCGGTATCCCACAGGCGCGAAACACCACTGACACCGGAACCGGGCAACAGGCCAAAAATGGCGCACACACCCAGTGCAATGAACGCGACGATGGCCACCACTTTTACCAGTGCCAGCCAGAATTCGAACTCACCGTAGTTCTTCACGCTGAACAGGTTGGTGGCCGTCAGCAACAAGGTAATCACCAACGACAAGACCCAGATCTCCATCTGCGGGACCCAGGAATTGATGATGGTGGCGGCAATATTGGCTTCGATGGGAATGATCAGTACCCAGAACCACCAGTACAACCAACCGATGGTATAGCCCGCCCACTTGCCGATGGCGAGGTCGGCATAGGTAGAAAACGAACCGGTATCCGGCGAAGCAACCGCCATTTCGGCCAGCATGCGCATCACCAGCACCACCAGGCCGCCGGCCAGGATGTAGGCCAGGATGGTGGCCGGCCCCGCTTCAGCAATGGCACGACCAGAGCCGACGAACAGGCCGGCGCCGATCACACCGGCAATGGACAGCATGGTGACATGCCGTGATTTCAATCCATGACTCAAATTGTTCTTGTGGGTTTGCATGGCACTACCTTGTTGTTTTTGTCATGCCCACGCTGGGGCCGCCGGCTGCACGGTGGCCGACGCAGGCGCGAAAAAGCCCGCCCTGCCCTGAGTGCAGGGCAGTACGGGTTGAGTAAGCGGAAACCGCAGAACGTACTGCGGTATCGTCAGCTGGCCGCCCGCTGGCGGGCCGCCAGGTCCGCCTTGGGGGCATTGCCACCTGCGCGAGTGACCTGCTCACACACCTTCTCGACGATGTAGGCGCCGATCGGGATGGCTGAAGTGGCAGCCGGCGACGGTGCGTTGCACACGTTGACGCTGCGCGCGGTGTTGACGAACAGGAAATCGTCGATCAGCTTGCCATCGCGCGACACCGCCTGGGCACGCACGCCGGCCGGGTAAGGCGTGAGGTCGGCCTTGGTGATACTCGGGCAGTACTTCTGCACCTGCTTGAGATACCCGCCCTTGAACAGCGAGTTTTTCATCTCGATCAGGCCTGGGCGGAAGTTCTTCGCCAGCACCTTGAGAATGCCGGGGGTGGTCAGGGTCTGGAACAGGTCGCCGGGGCTGACATCGGTCTTGCGGTAGCCCTCGCGCTTCATCGCCAGTACGGCGTTGGGGCCAACCGTGACGGTGCCATCGATCATGCGGGTCAGGTGCACGCCCAAAAACGGCATCGACGGGTCGGGAATCGGGTAGATCAGGTGGTTGACGATCTGGTTGTGCTGTTTGGGCAGCAAGTAGTACTCGCCCCGGAACGGACAGATGACAAACTCGGTGCGCAGGCCCAGCATGCTGACCACGCGGTCGGCCATCAGGCCCGAGCACGTGACCAGGAAACGGCTACGGAACTCGTCGCGCTGAGTGCGCACGACCACTTCGCTGGCGTGCTCCTGCAGGCCGATCACCTCTGCGCCATAGCGAATCTCGCCGCCGGCACGCTGGAATTCTGCGCCCATTGCAGCGGTTACTTCGGCGTAATTGACGATGCCGCTGGACGGCACGAAGATGCCCCCCATCCCCACGATATTGGGCTCGCGTTCGCGCAGTTCGTCTGCCGACAGCCAATAGCGCTCCAGCCCGTTGGCCGCGGTACGCTCCCACAGCGCTTTCATGCGCTGCATTTCCAGCTCGTTGGTGGCCACCAGCAGCTTGCCGCACTCATCGAAGCGGATGCCGTGCTGGGTGCAGAAGGCCTTGGTGGCCTTGTTGCCTTCCAGGCAGAAGCGCGCCTTGAGGCTGCCGGGGGTGTAGTACACGCCAGCGTGAATAACGCCGCTGTTGTGACCGGTCTGGTGGCGGGCCGGGCCGGATTCCTTTTCCAGCAGGAGAATCTTCGCCTCCGGGTACACCTTGATCAGGTGCATGGCCGTGGACATGCCCACAATGCCACCGCCAATAATGATGAAATCGTACACAGCCTTACCTCACACGCAGGCATTGCCTGGCTCGCTCACCAAGGCCCACGCGGGGCCCGGTGGCATCATTTTGTGCAAAGACGCATGGGCGGGCGCCCGCCCTGCGTCCTGTCATTATTGCCCGCGCTGGTACAGCGGTTTGGGGAACGCGACGTAACCCCGCTGGCGCATCAGTTCACGGCGCAGGCCTTCGTGTGGGGTGAAGCGGTCGCGGCCATGCAGCCAGAACAGGTTGTTGATCAGCAGGAAGCTACCCACCGCCACCGGCACCGAAACCTTCTTCGCGCTGCCTTCCAGCGAATCGGACAGGGCGTTCAGCCAGATGCCTTCTTCATAGTTTTCCGGCTGCACGAACTGGTCAATGTAGCGCATGGTCGGGCGGCCTTCGCCGTCGGTGTCGAATACCGAGTGGAACACATCTTCGGCGACCTTCTTGCTCGGCGGCGCGGTCCAGCGCATTTCGCGGCGGGCCATCGGGTGGCGGAAGAATTCCTCGCATTGCTCCCAGTCGTCCAGGTGCAGCAGCAGGGAGTTACCGCCTTCCATGTTCTTTTCGTCGATCTTCAGCATCAGCACGTAATCGGTGATCTGGTTCACGAAGGTGCCGTCGTTGTGCAGTTCCATGACCCGATGCGGCTGGCGCAGGTAGCTGTCGGAGTTGTCGGAGTTGACTACCACAAAGCGGGCATAGAACTGGCCGCTCATGGCGTCGTAGTTGGAGCGGCCGATCAGGTGTGCGCAAGCGGTGGTGAACTTGACCATGTCCTCGGCCTGGCTCACGTCATCCAGGCCCACCGGGGTAATCAGCATGCCGCCGGTGGCGCGATCAAGGATGGTGTTGAGCAGCACCGGGCGCAGGGTGCCCTGGCACAGCTCGTCAAGGATTTCACCCAGCCGGAAGCGCAGGAACGACTTGTACTCCAGCGCCTGAACCGGCCACTGGGCAACGGCCTCGACGAACGCTTCGACAGTTTCCCGGGCGAAAGTCAGTTCAAGCAGGCGCGGCGACTGTTTCGAAGGGGCAATCGTGTAACCACGGGGCTCGAGCGGCAGTGGCATCACAAGTTCGTCGATCTGCGTAAAAGCGTTCATGGCAGTGTCCTGGCAAAAAAGTGGAAAGCGCCGTCCGGATGTGACCTGGATCAGTGCGGGCGAGGTAAAAGTATCGCCACTAGATGAAAATGTCTACATTTTTGTATTTGAGCGACACTTATGTTTTTTATCCACTGTTTTTCGTCGGCAGACGGTTTCGGTATGATCGCCAAAACGTTTTGAGGAACAGGATCTTGGAAGCGCTCGCCCCCCGACAAAACTCAGCATTCAGCGGGTATGAGAGGCTCAAGAAGGACATCATCCGTGGCGTGTTCAAGCCCGGCGAAAAGCTGTTGATGAGCGCCCTGAAGGAGCGCTACGACCTGGGCGTGGGCCCGCTGCGCGAAGCGTTGTCGCAACTGGTGGCAGAGCACCTGGTCAATGCCATCAGCCAGAAAGGCTACCGGGTGGCGCCCATGTCGCTGGACGAGATGAACGACATCTACGATGCCCGTGCCAACCTGGAGGCGATGATCATTGCCCTGGCCATCGAGCGCGGCGACGACACCTGGGAAGCGTCAGTGCTGGCCCACTCGCATACCCTGGCCAAGGTGGTGGAAGTGAAAACCCGCGAGCAGCGCCTGGATGTGTGGGACGAGCGGCATAAGGCGTTTCATACCGCCATTGCCTCGGGCTGCGGCTCCAAGCACCTGCTGCAGGCACGCACCTACCTGTTCGACCAGGCCGAGCGCTACCGCCACCTGTGGCTGACGCAGACGGTGTTCTCCGAACAGGCCCTGGAGCTCAAGCGCCAGGAGCATGCGGCGCTGGTCGAGGTGATTCTCGCCCGCGACGCCAAGCGCGCCAGCGCCATGATGCGCTCGCATCTGATGACGCCGGTGCCGATCATTGCGCAGATCATGCATGCCGAAGGTATCGGCGCCCGCTGAAACACCACGCCGCTTGCTTCGCGGGTGAACCCGCGAAGAGGCCAGCGCAGGTAAAAGACGCTAGATGAATTTTTCTTAAATCGCCGGTTGTCTATTCTTTGGCACAATCAAATCTCCATTAGATGCCCAGGAACCAGCATGCCTCGCGTACTGACCATCGAAGACGACGCCGTCACCGGCCAGGAAATCGTCGCCGAACTTACCAGCCACGGCCTGGAGGTGGAGTGGGCCGACAATGGCCGTGAAGGCCTGGCCAAAGCCATTGCCGGGGGCTACGACCTGATCACCCTGGACCGCATGCTCCCCGAGGTCGATGGCCTGACCATCGTCACCACCCTGCGCAGCCTCAAGATCGCCACGCCGATCCTGATGATCAGCGCCCTGTCGGACGTCGACGAACGCGTACGCGGCCTGCGTGCAGGCGGTGACGACTACCTGACCAAACCGTTTGCCTCCGACGAGATGGCCGCACGTGTCGAGGTATTGCTGCGCCGTAACAGCGTGCCCATGACCCAGACCCGCCTGCAGGTTGCGGACCTGCAACTGGACCTGATCAGCCACGAGGCGCGCCGCGGCGACAATACGCTCAACCTGCTGCCCACCGAATACAAACTGCTGGAATACCTGATGCGCCACAGCGGCCAGGTGATCACGCGGATGATGATTTTCGAAGAAGTCTGGGGCTACCACTTCGATCCCGGCACCAACCTGATCGACGTGCACATCGGCCGCCTGCGCAAGAAAATCGACGCCCCCGGCCAGTCGCCGCTGATCCGTACGGTACGGGGCTCCGGCTATGCCATTGCTGAACCCGTCTAAAGGCTGGAGCTCTTCCACCAGCCGCCTGCTGGCGCTGTACAGTTTTCTGTTCGTGGCCTGGAGCAGCATCCTCATGGGCGTGCTGTACTTCGAGGTGTCCAGCTACCTGAACAAGCTCACCCGCCATTCAATGCTGCAGCGCCAGCATCTGTTCGCACACATGAGCGGCAAGCAGCTGGACGACGCCCTGATTGCCAGCCAGGCCTTCGAAGAACGCAGCTTTGATGCCTATGGCCTGTTCGACACCCAGCTCAACCCGATTGGCGGCAGTGTGCGTACCCTGCCCCCGGAGCTCAGGCTGGACGGCAAGATCCATGAGTTGAAACGCTGCCTGGATGCCGACGACCCACACCTTCCCCGCGACAGCTGCGATGCGGTGGCGATCAAAGTGCAAGATGGCCGCTGGCTTGTACTGTTCCGCGATAACGGCTCACTGTTCGTGGTTACCCGGATCATTCTCGACGCCCTGCTCTGGGGTATCTCCTTGACGCTGATCCCAGGTTTTGCCGGCTGGTACTTGTTGCGCCGCCGGCCGCTAAAGCGTATCCGCGCGATCCAGGCCCAGGCCGAGCTGATCGTTGCCGGCGACCTGACCCACCGTCTGCCCTTGTCGGCCCGGCGCGACGAGCTGGACATGTTGGCCGCCATCGTCAACGCCATGCTCGACCGCATCGAGCGGCTGATGCATGAGGTCAAGGGTGTGTGCGACAACATTGCCCATGACCTGCGTACCCCGCTTACACGCCTGCGTGCCCAGCTGTACCGCATTCGCCAGCAGAGCGACGTCGACTCCACGCAAGCCGAGGCGCTGGACCAGGCCATCGGCGAAACCGACACCCTGATGGCGCGTTTTCGCGGGTTGCTACGCATCAGCGAACTGGAAGATCGCCAGCGCCGGGCCGGCTTCGTCCAGCTTGACCCCCATGAACTGCTGGTCGAACTGCACGACTTCTACCTGCCTTTGGCCGAGGATGGCGGCATCCACCTGGAATTGCACCAGCCCGCACAGCTGCCGGCACTGCACGGTGACCGCGAACTGCTGTTTGAGGCCCTGGCCAACCTTGTGGGCAACGGTATCAAGTTCACGCCCGAGGGTGGGCAAGTGCGCATTTGCGCAACACACGACGACACCGGTGTGCACCTGGCTATCGAGGACAGCGGGCCGGGCATCCCCGAAGAAGAGCGTACGGCCGTGCTGAAGCGGTTCTATCGCAGCGAGGAAGGTCACCGCCACGCGGGCTTCGGGCTGGGTCTGTCGATCGTTGCCGCGATCGTTGACCTTCATGGGTTTGGACTGGAGATAGGCGCCAGCGAGCTGGGTGGCGCCAGGCTGGTACTGCATTGCCCATTGATAGGGGTATCAAAGTAACGGCTGGGCGCCTCGCCCAGCAAACGCTTGAACACGGTCGCAAAGGCGCTCGGGCTGCTGTAGCCAAGCGCCATCGCGACGCGCGTGACGGGCTCACCCTTTCCAAGCCGAACCACGGCATCCAGCAAGCATGCCTGCTGGCGCCATTCGATAAAGCTGATCCCGGTGTACAAGCGAAACTGGCGTGTGAACGTGCGCCGGCTCATGCATGCCCATTGCGCCATTCCATCGATACCTGTTTGCAGCGAGGGTGCCGCCAGAAACGCCTTGCATGCCTGGGCAAGGCGCGGTTCCTCGGGGATCGGCGCATTCAGCGAAAGCGCCGGCATGTCGGCAATCTCATGCAGCAGCAAGCCCATCAAGCAGGCATGACGCCCCTGTAGGGGGTGCTGGGCAGGCACTTCGATCGCCTTCTCAAGCAGTTGCTGCACCAATGGGGAAACGGCGAAGACCTGGCAATGCCGAGGTAGGCCGACCCGCTCGGCTGCCTGCGGGCAAATGTAGGCATTGAGCATGATGACCGGGCCGCGCATCTGCATTGCATGGGCCAGTCGCGCAGGCACCCAAATGGCCCGCAACGGCGGCACAGCCCAGTTGCCCGCTTCAGTTGCCACTGTGATCACGCCGCAGGCGGCAAAGGCAAACTGCCCTCGATCGTGACGGTGTTTCGGGAAAGATTCGCCGTCGGCAAAAGCCTTCCTTGTAACCACCACTTCACACAGCGTGTTGCCGTACAGCGTGTCTTCAGCGTTTGTCATGGCCTGATTTTAATCAGATTTGACCTTCAATTGAAAGCGGGCCAAACCGCTGGCCGGCATATTAACGGAAGCGTCAAGGCGCACTGCCGCGACATCAGTAGATTGCCAAACCATGCACAGAAAACACATGATCCTTGCCGTCCTGGTTACAGCCCTATGGGGCCTCAACTTCCCGCTCACAAAACTGGGTTTGGCCCACATAGACCCACTCCTGCTCACAGGCTTACGCTTCGCACTGTGCGCATTGCCGTGGGTGTTTTTTGTGAAGCGCCCGAAGGTCGCTGTCCATTGGCTAGCTGCATATGGCCTGATCTTTGGCGTAGCGATGTGGGCACTGATCAATCTCGGGATCGCCATGGGGGTGCCAGCCGGCAGCGCCTCGCTACTGATTCAGTTCAGTGCATTTTTTACCCTGGCGTGGGGCTGTTTACTGTTTCGCGAACGCCTGACCAGCACCCAATTGGTCGGCATCGCGCTGGCGGCAACAGGGTTGGTTGGCATTCTGGCAGTAAGCCCCGGCAAAACCACGACCACAGGTTTGCTGCTGCTCTTGATCAGCGCGCTAGCCTGGAGCATCGGCAACGTCATCATCAAGCTGTCAAAGGTGAAGGAGATCTTTGCCTTTGTCATATGGGCCAGCCTTTTCGCGCCAATACCTTTGCTGTCGCTGGCCTGGTGGCTGCATGGCACAGCCGCGTTCGTGGCACTGGCAGCGCAGGCGAATGCCGTCGTGGTCTTTTGCCTGTTATTCCAGGTGTATGCCGCAACACACTTCTGCTACTGGGGATGGAATTACCTGTTGCGCGAATACCCAGTGTCCAGGGTAGCGCCGCTTTCGCTGCTGATTCCGGTTTTCGGCATCGCCAGCTCAGCCTTGATCGTGGATGAGGTGCCTAGCGGGTGGGAGTGGCTGTGTATTGCCCTGATCTTATCGGCGCTGGCGGTCGGCATGAAGCCAGGGCGAGCGGTACTGGGCAGCAAACCGGTGGCTGCTGTTCACTAGCGTGTCGCGAAAGGGCTGCATGGCAGCCCCTTCGCGCCATTGGATCAGTCAGCCAGACGCCAGGTAGTAGAGCCTTTGCTGTCTTCCAGTACCACACCCATGGCGGTCAGCTGGTCGCGAATACGGTCCGACTCAGCCCAGTTCTTGTCTGTACGCGCCTGCAGGCGCGCCTGGATCAAGCCCTCGACCTCGGCAGCATCGACCTTGCCTTCGGCACCCGCACGCAGGAAGTCATCGGCTTCCAGTTGCAGCACACCCAGCACTTCACCCAACTCGCGCAGGCGGCCAGCCAGGCCGGCAGCAGCGTCTGGGTCGCTGTCGCGCAGGCGGTTGATCTCGCGCACCAGGTCGAACAGTACGGCGCAGGCTTCGGGGGTACCGAAGTCGTCGTTCATCGCCACACTGAAACGCTCGACAAACGCTTCGCCGCCCTTGGCGGCCACCCGTGGCAAGCCGCGCAGGGCGTGGTAGAAGCGCTCCAGCGCACCCTTGGCGTCGCGCAGGCTGTCTTCGGAGTAGTTGATCGCGCTGCGGTAGTGGCTGGCCACCAGCAGGTAGCGCACCACTTCTGGGTGGTACTTCTCGAGCACATCGCGGATGGTGAAGAAGTTGTTCAACGACTTCGACATCTTCTCGCCGTTGATCCGGATCATGCCACAGTGCATCCAGGCGTTGGCGTACTGCTTGCCAGTGGCCGCCTCGCTCTGGGCAATCTCGTTCTCGTGGTGCGGGAATTCCAGGTCGCTGCCGCCGCCGTGAATGTCGAAGCTCTCACCCAGGCAGCAGGTGGACATCACCGAGCACTCGATGTGCCAGCCCGGACGGCCCGGGCCCCATGGCGATTCCCAGCTCGGTTCGCCCGGCTTGACGCCCTTCCATAGCACGAAGTCCAGTGGGTCCTGCTTGGCTTCGTCGACCTCGATGCGTGCACCGATGCGCAGGTCTTCGATTTTCTTGCGCGACAGCTTGCCGTAGCCGACGAACTTGCCGACGCGGTAGTACACGTCGCCGTTGCCCGGGGCATAGGCGTAACCCTTGTCGATCAGGGTCTGGATCATCGCGTGCATGCCGGCGATATGGTCGGTGGCACGCGGCTCCTGGTCTGGCGGCAGGATGTTCAGGCGGCGCTCGTCTTCATGCATCGCATCGATCATACGAGCAGTCAGGGCTTCGAAGCTTTCACCGTTCTCGTTGGCGCGGTTGATGATCTTGTCATCGATATCGGTGATGTTGCGCACATAAGTCAGCTCGTAGCCGCTCTTGCGCAGCCAGCGGGTGACCAGGTCGAAGGCCACCATGCTGCGGCCATGGCCCAGGTGGCAGTAGTCGTATACGGTCATGCCGCACACGTACATGCGCACCTTGTTGCCATCCAGCGGCTTGAAGGTTTCCTTCGCTTTGCTCAGGGTGTTGTAAATGGTAAGCACGGCGTTTCCTCAGCTGCCCCAGGAGTCACGCAGGGTGACAGTGCGGTTGAACACCGGGCGGCCCGGCTGGCTGTCTTTCAGGTCGGCGCAGAAGTAGCCTTCGCGCTCGAACTGGAAACGGTCCTCAGGCTGCGCCTGGGCCAGCGAAGGCTCGGCACGGCAACCGCTGAGCACTTGCAGCGAGTCTGGGTTGATGTTGTCCAGGAAGCTGCCGCCCTCCTCGGTCTTTTCCGGGTTCGGCGAGCGGAACAGGCGGTCGTACAGGCGCACTTCGCACTCGACGCTGCCCTCGGCCGGCACCCAGTGGATCACGCCCTTGACCTTGCGGCCTTCAGGGTTCTTGCCCAGGGTGTCCGGGTCGTACGAGCAACGCAGCTCGACGATAGTGCCGTCGGCGTCCTTGATGGCCTCGTCGGCGCGGATCACGTAGCTCCCGCGCAGGCGCACTTCACCGGCCGGCTCCAGGCGCTTGTAGCCCTTCGGCGGCTCTTCCATGAAGTCATCGCGGTCGATGTACAGCTCGCGTGCGAACGGCAGCACACGCACGCCCATGTCTTCTTTAGGGTGGCGCGGCAGCTCAAGTTGCTCCACCTGGCCTTCCGGGTAGTTGGTGATGACCACTTTCAGCGGGCGCAGTACGCACATGGCGCGCGGTGCGGTGCGGTCCAGGTCGTCACGGATGCTGAATTCGAGCATCGACATGTCGACCACGCCGTCGGAGCGGTTGGTGCCGATCATTTCGCAGAAGTTGCGGATCGAAGCCGGGGTGTAGCCACGGCGACGGAAGCCGGACAGGGTCGACATGCGCGGGTCGTCCCAGGCGTCGACGTGCTTTTCGTCAACCAGCTGCTTGAGCTTGCGCTTGGACGTGATGGTGTAGTTCAGGTTCAGGCGGCTGAACTCGTACTGGCGCGGGTGCGCCGGCACGGGCAGGTTGTCGAGGAACCAGTCGTACAGCGGACGATGCCCTTCGAACTCCAGGGTGCAGATCGAGTGGGTGATGCCCTCGATGGCGTCCGACTGGCCGTGGGTGAAGTCGTAGTTGGGGTAGATGCACCATTTGTCACCGGTCTGGTGATGGTGGGCATGGCGGATGCGATACAGGATCGGGTCGCGCAGGTTCATGTTTGGCGAAGCCATGTCGATCTTCGCCCGCAGCACGCGCTCGCCGTCCTTGAACTCGCCGGCCTTCATGCGGGCGAACAGGTCGAGGTTTTCTTCCACGCTACGCTCGCGGAACGGGCTGTTCTTGCCCGGCTCCTTGAGATTGCCGCGGTATTCCTTGGCTTGATCAGGGGTCAGGTCGCAGACATAGGCCTTGCCACGCTTGATCAGCTCGAGCGCCCATTCGTGCAGCTGGTCGAAGTAGCTGGACGCATAACGCACGTCGCCGGCCCAGTCGAAGCCCAGCCATTTGACGTCGCTCTGAATGGCGTCGATGTATTCCTGGTCTTCCTTGGCCGGGTTGGTGTCATCGAAACGCAGGTGGCAGACGCCCCCGAATTCCTTGGCCAGGCCGAAGTTGACACAGATCGACTTGGCATGACCGATGTGCAGGTAGCCGTTGGGCTCCGGCGGGAAGCGGGTGACGATGCTGCTGTGCTTGCCCGAGTCCAGGTCGGCCTGGATGATCGGCCGCAGGAAGTTCGCAGGGACAGCGGGGGCGCCTTTGGCAGCGGCGTTGGGCGCGTTGTCGGCAGTGGGCTTGCTCATAGGATCCTTGAATGCACGTGTCCGGCCTGGGTAGGCCGATTGAAACAAAGGGCCTATCATAGCCGAAGCAGTCAAGCTGCTGACAGTCGGGCCCGGACAAACTGGCGTGATTTATCACGGCTTTTTGCCGCAGCCTGGCAAAATGGCCAGTGCGCGCCATGTGTCGTGATCGCCTGAACATGCGTCAGGTGATAACCGGCGCCCTGCGCACCCTAATTCCCGATTGCCTTGAAAAAGCGAGTTTCAGCATGTCCAAAGTCAAACTGACCACCAACCACGGCGACATCGTCATTGAACTGAACGCTGAAAAAGCCCCGATTACCGTGGCCAACTTCATCGAATACGTCAACGCAGGCCACTACACCAACACCGTGTTCCACCGCGTGATCAAGGGCTTCATGATTCAGGGCGGCGGTTTCGAGCCAGGCATGAACGAAAAGCGCGACAAGCGTGCCAGCATCCAGAACGAAGCTGACAACGGCCTGAAAAACGCCAAGTACACCATCGCCATGGCTCGCACCATGGAGCCGCACTCTGCTTCGGCGCAGTTCTTCATCAATGCCTCGGACAACGACTTCCTCAACCACAGCGGCAAGAACGTACAGGGCTGGGGCTACGCGGTATTCGGTGAAGTGATTGAAGGCCGTGAAGTGGTTGATGCCATCGAGAAGGTCGCCACCGGTTCCAAGGCTGGCCACCAGGACGTACCAAAAGAAGACGTGATCATCGAGAAAGCCGAGATCATTGGGTGATACTGCTGATCTCCGATCTGCATTTGCAAGAAGAGCGCCCGGACATTTCCCGGGCGTTTCTTGATCTGCTCGACGGCCGTGCCCGCCACGCCAAGGCGTTGTACATCCTGGGCGACTTCTTCGAAGCGTGGATTGGCGACGATGCCATGACGCCCTTTCAGCAGTCGATCTGCCAAGCCATGCGCCGGCTGAGCGACAGCGGTACAGCCATCTTCCTGATGCATGGCAACCGTGACTTCCTGATTGGCCAGGCTTTCTGCGACGCTGCGGGCTGCACGTTGTTGAGCGACCCCAGTGTGATCGAGCTGGGCGGTGAACAGGTGCTGCTGATGCATGGCGACACCTTGTGCACCCGCGACCTGGGTTACATGAAAATGCGCCGCTTGCTGCGCAACCCGCTGAGCTTGTGGGTCTTGCGTCACCTGCCGCTGTCAGCCCGCTACAAGCTTGCGCGCAAACTGCGCAGCGAAAGCAGCACGCAAGTGCGGATGAAGTCCACCGAAATTGTCGACGTCACACCGGAGGAAGTACCCAAGGTGATGGCGGCGCATGGCGTGCGCACGCTGGTGCATGGCCATACCCACCGGCCAGCGATTCACAAGCTGGTGGTTGATGGGGAACCGGCACGGCGCATCGTGTTGGGCGACTGGGACCGCCGCGGCTGGGCCTTGCAAGTAGATGAGCAAGGGTTTCAGCTGGCGCCGTTCGAGTTTGCCTGACATTACAGGACTGGCAGTACCGGCCCTTTCGCGGGCAAGCCCGCTCCCACCGGCACACCACAAGTATGAAAATCTGTGGCGTACCTGTGGGAGCGGGCTTGCCCGCGAAGAGGCCAGAATGCCTTACTGCTGAACCACCGCCCCTTTGTCCCGCTCACTGATCACCACTTCCCGGTACTCCGGGTCTGCCTTGATCTGCGCCTCGGTAAACGGAATCACCGCCAGTTGCTTGGCCGCAAATGCCTTGGTCTGGTCACTGGCATGGGCTGAAGCCGCTTCGCTCGACTGGGAGAATGCCAATAACCCACGAGCCTCTGGCCCTTTGTCGGTGAAGCTGACCAGTTGCAGGTAGCTGGTACCGCTGACCACCAACCGCTTGCCCTGCCCGTGCGGCACACTGTACATCGCGTTGTACACGCCCAGAGCCTGCGGACCACCGGGTACCGGCGTGCCATCGAGCGACTGCTGCACCTGCCCCCAACGCGTCCCCTCCGCGACACCGCTGTCGTTCACCTGCTTGAGCGACGCCAGTGCCGCGTCATGCACCCGTTTGCGCACGGCCGCCTGCTCCACCGCCAGACCACGGGGCGTGTGCTGCGGGTCTGCCGGGTCAAAGGCCACACGCCAGCTTTCCGGGTGCTCGGCCAGGGCAGTGAACAGGTTCTGGAAATGCACCAGACCAATGCCACTGTCGAGGTCGGCCTTGCCATTCCAGGCAGCCAGGCTGCTGCACACGGCCTGTACCTCTATGGCGGCGCCCTGGCACCATTGCAGCAGGTCTGGCAGCACCAGGCTGGCCAGGTAAACCTCGTCGTCGGTCACCATGCGCTGCAAGTCATCAACGCTCAGCCTTGCCGTGCCCTGCAGGCGCTGCAGGGCGAAACGGCCGCGCATGCCCAGCGGCTGGTCACTGCGGCTGATCAAGGGTGAATAGCCGGTCAGCGGCTGCGCCGGGTTGGCCAACCAGGCCGGGTCGTTGGAGTTCTGCACGAAGTCCTCGCGTTCAAGGCTCGGCAGCAGTCGCGCCGGGAAGATTCCCGGTTGCGCAGCGTTCGCGTCGATCTTCCATTGGCAGGCGCTACGCGAGCCGTCCAGCACCACTACGGGCCCCTGCCCTTGCGGGGTGCTGCAAGCGCCGAGCAGTTGCTGATCCACATATGGCACCACCGATTGGTTCAGGTACAACGCCCGCCCCCCTGGGTCCACGGCCAGGGTGTTGACCCAAGGGATACCCTGCAACTGCTCGACCGAGCCTTTCAACGCTGCCAGGTTATCGGCACGATTGATCTGGTACCACTGTTGCAGCACCCGGGTGTTGTCGAGGTTGGCGTCACGCAAGCTGTAGGCCACATGCGCATCCCAATCCAGGCGCCCGGGCCATTGCACCACCGGGCCGAATTGCGAACTGTAGACCTGCCGCTCCACCTGACCGAGGCTGCCATCCTCAGCCTTGACGGCAACGCTGATGGTTTGCCGGGCCAATGGCAGCGACTTGCCATCCAGCAGGTAGCGGGTCGGGTCCTTGGGGTCGAGCTGCAGCCGGTACAAAGTGAAGTGTTTGGACGTGTCGACGGTATGCGTCCAGGCCAGGTGCCTGTTGAAACCAATGTTGACCACCGGCAGGCCCGGCAATGCCGCGCCCATCACATCGAGCTGGCCGGGAATGGTCAACTGCATCTGGTAGAAGCGCATGCCGCCCATCCACGGGAAATGCGGGTTGGCCAGCAACAGGCCACGGCCATTGGCCGAACGCTGTGCCCCGACCGCCACCGCATTACTACCGCGCTCCGTGGCAAAGCGCGCTTGCCACGCCAGCGCAGCGGCGAAGCCTGCCGGCGCCTGCTGGCGAGCCTGTGCAGGGGGTTGCGCGCCTGCCAGCGCCTCGACGAACTGCCCGACGCCACCCTCGGCCAACAGGCGACGGGTCAGCTTGACCAGGTCCTGGCTGGTGATCGGTCGCAACCACTCACCGTTACCGCATTCGGCGGGTAGCCCCCCGCGGCGGCGCTCGGCCAGCGCCCGGTTGTAGCCGCTGGCATAACCCGCCAGCAATGCTTGCACCTGCGCCGGCTGCGCCTGCAGGAACGTATCGACCGCCACTGGGCTGTTGAGCCAAGTGAAAAACACGTCGCTGGCCAGGTTGTCACGCTGCTCCAGGGTCTTGCCGTTGGCACCAAAATGGCGTGAGCGCTCACCACTGACGGTCAGCACCTCGTTGGCCAGCAGGCACAGGTTGTCCTGGGCATAGGCATAGCCGACGCCATAGCCCAGGCCGCGCTCATCCTTGGCCACGATATGCGGCACCCCGTAACTGGTTCGACGAATCTGCGCGCTGGCATCAGTGGCGGGCTGCGCGTGTACGGCAACGCTCACCGCCAACAGCGCAGCGGCCAGGCCTGCGCACGCCATGGGATGGGAAAGTGGAAACACGGGCACTCCTCGGGTTCGGGCTCTATCCCGATCAGACGAATGGCCAGATGAAAATTTTACGTGTTACCGGGCAATGGAACGTCTTGAAGAAGAACACCATTTTTTTTACGGGTGGGTTGCAGTTTTTGCGTTCTCATTCGTCCTAGTTAGTGAGGCAACCACATTTCGGGTTCGTCCACGAAAAGGAGCATTCACATGTACAACCCGCAACCCTCGACCCAGGCCGGGCGCGTCCCAGGCAAAGCGCCCAACGGACAGGACGTTTTTTCTGAAGAACGCATCGGCAACGAACAGATCCGCGAGCTCCTGCGTACTTTCGGTCTGCGTACCAGCCTGATCCGGCTCAAGGTGATCGATGCCCTGCACACCGCCGACCGCAATGGCCGCAGCATTGGCGTACGCGGCGTGCACGCACAACTGGAACAACTGGACATACCGCTGTCGTTCCTCAGCGTGCGTGAAGTGCTAAAGCGGCTGTGCACCGAAGGTGTCATCGAGTTGGGCAACGACAAGTGCTATAGCCTCAACGCCCAGGCGCGCGCCGTACTGGAGCAGGCATCCTCGCGTTAAGCGCATGGCCGGCCACACTTGGCCGGCCCGCAGGGGTCAGGGTTTGACCTTGCGCCGCAGGATGCCGTTGATCACCACGACCACCACAGCGATGGCGATGGCCAGCATCTGAAAGGTCTGCTCACTGATCGTGCCCTGCTTCTGCAGGTGGGACAGGCCCAGCATCAGGCCTAGTACCACCAGGATGATCAGAAGGGAATATTTAAGGCGCTGCACGTGTGTCATCGAAAGTTCCTTGCAACATCAGGGGCAAATGGCTCGCAACGAGCCGCGCCAATGATACAACGCCCACAGGGCCCGGCGCTGCATTTCCTGCTGGGTAGGGTGGCGACTGCCTGAAAGCATGGGGCTTCAAGCACCCATGCCGGAGGCACCATGTACAAACCCCTGCTGTTCGCGTCCCTGATTCTGACCCCGCTTTCCCTTCACGCGCTGGACACCCGCGAAGTAAAGGCGGCGCAACTGCTTGAGCTTGGCCGCGACCTGGAGCGCCATGCCGGCGCCAGCCAGTGGCAACAACTGTGGCAGCGCGTGCGCCAGGCCGGCTACCTGCAGGCTCAAGGCGCGCCGCTGCACTTCAGCGCCCCCATGGCCCTGTTGCCTGAACTGGCGCGGCTGACCTTGGCCCAAGCCGATCATGTGCAACCGCTGCACCAGACCCAGGCGCTGTATCGCCGCAGTTTTTCCGACACGGTCATCGGTCAGCGCGGCGGCCAGCCACTGCATGCCTTGTGCCTGGTGGTCGACTGGCGGACGCTGCCAGAAAGCATGCTCGCCTCCCCCCAGGCCTACCTGCGCAGCGCCAGCCTGCTGAGCAGTTACCCCTGCAACTGAGGGTACCCCGCCCCATCACTCGATGAGCGTAGCGCCCTTATGGGTAATCAACCGCCACAGCCACATGCTGAAGACACGTCCTACACCGCAGGATATCGCTGCCTGCAATCCCTGTTCACCGAGGCTACAAACCGCACCCCATATGTCGCCTAGCGACGCGCGGTGGCTGTCACACAGAATTTGCTCACACCGTCGACATAACGCCGCTGGTGATCGGGTCGCACATCCCCCCATCCAGAAGGAGCGCCATATGGAATTACCAGACTTGAGCCTCATCGATATCAGCCAACTGCCCCATTCGCTGCAGGCCCTGGTCGACTGTATCGGCATCGACAACGCCTACCAGTTGACCTGCGCCTACGGCGGCAGGCCCAAATACATCCCCAAGTACCGCGAACGCACCAAGCTGGCCGACGTGCTGCCAGCCGAGGCGCTCGACGCATTGATCAAACGCTTTGCCGGGGTAGCCCTGGAAATCCCCAAGGCTGACCACTTTCTGCGCCAGTTGCGTAACCAGCAGATCCAGAAGGAAAGCGCCGATGGCCTTTCACGCAGCCTGCTGGCGAACAAGTACGGTCTAAGCTTGCGTCAGATCGGCAACATCCGCCGTCAGGAGAACTACGCCCGCTGACGGCCAACCCGTTAGGCCGCCACAGGTGGCCACTTTTCCCTTCAACAACAAGAGCAATCAAGCATGTCGATAGACAACAGCCTCATCGGATCCGTGATCAACGCCTTGCCAATGGATCGCATGATCGCAGGTCCCCTGCAGGCCATGGTCCAGGCACAGGTTACTGCGAGCAAGTCATACGCCGACTTCCTGATGCAGGTGTGCGTGCAGGACGGCAAGGCCGTCGCCATCCAGTTCGACTACGACGAAACCATCGTCGACGAACAGGGTGAATACAAAGGTGTGGTCAGCAAGACCATGAAGGTGCCGCTGCTTGCGGCCATCACGCACCCGAACATTTCCATCGAGGAAGGCAATGTCGAGTTCGAACTGGTCATCAACCAGATGTCGGAAGACACTTCCAGCAAGGACATGAGTGCCGATCTGACCGGCTCTTTGGGCTGGGGGCCATTCAGGCTGAATGTGAAAGGCAGCGTCAGCCATAAGTCCACACAAACCCGCAAGACCGACACCCGCGCCCGCTACGCCTTCAATACCACGCTCAAGCGCCAGGAGCCGCCTGAAGCAATGATGAGGGTGATCGAGTTCCTGACCGATGCGGCAACCAAGCCAACGGTGGTCAGAACCGCCGAACTGAAAAGCCAGGACGAGATTTCCCAGGCCGATACCTTGAAAGGTCCTGCTGCCGATGTAACTACCGGTACTGCTTGAGACGCTCCCTGCCCCGCAAAACAGCCCCCCTGGCCAGCGCCGGGGGGCACACCTGGCCTGAGGAGTCGAACCCATGAACAAGCCCCCTGCCCCGATGACCTCCATTGACCTGCGTGAGATCACCCGTGGCCTGCAAGAAGCCGCCAGCGCCACCAACAGCCTGATTGCACAACAGTACATCAACCTGTTCGACCAGTTCTTCGAGTGCGACAGCGACGCCTTGGGCGCCCCCATGAAAGCCAAGATGGTCGAGGTGGCCATGGATGGGCAACACATCATGCGCGTCCCCCTGTTTGCCTTGGTATCGCCCAAGGGCCTGGCCCTGGAGCGAATGCAGGTCGACCTCTCGGTACGGGTTAAAGGGACCGAAGCGCAACAGGCACTGCAGACCGCAAGCGAGAACAAGACTGCAAGCTTCAAGGTCACCATCGGCGGTCAAGGCCGTCAGGGCGAAAGCCGTGACCCTGACGAAGTACAGATCCGCATGCAGTTCCAGGCCAGCGAACCGCCGGAAGCCCTGAACCGGCTGATAGACGAATACACCAACCTGATCGTCCCGGTACGTGCCCCTGATCCGCAGCCCTCACCCGATACCAATGAATTTATCGAGGCGGCCACCGTCCGTTGACGGCCGCCCCGGCACCGCTTCAGAAATCGCGCTTGTAGAAGATGTCCAGTGAGCTGGCCAGCCCGCTGGCGGCTTCCAGGTACACCTTCTTGCTCAGCTTGTAACGCAACGCGATGGTGTTGGCGGGTTCGAACACACCCACGCCGTAACGCAGGCTCAGCTTCTCGGTGATGTTGCCGCTGGCGACCACGCTGGTGGTGTTGCCCGAGCCTTCGGTGTCCAGCTGGAAGTCGTCGATGCCCAGGCTCGATGCCAGGCTGCCGGTGATGCCGGCGCTGCCAGCCAGCCCCAGGCCCAACGCTGCCTCGGCAAGCATGTTGTTGTCCTCGCCAGCGTTGCCCAGAGGCCGCCCCAGCACGAGGTACGACAGCGCCTGCTCCTGGCTCATGGCCGGTTCCGAAAACACCTTGGTCGTGGGTTGCTCGGCACTGCCGCTCAGGCGGATACCGGCAATCACGTCATCGACCGTGCGTATGGCTTCGATGTCCAGGTAGGGCTGATCGATCGGGCCGGCAAACAGCAAGCGCGCGCGGCGGATGGTCAGGCGCTGGCCGTAGGCACGGTAACGGCCGTCGGCCAGGCTCAGCTCGCCACGGGTATCGAGGTTGTCGCCTATATGTACGTGGCCGAGCAGGTTGGCAGTGAGCCCAAAGCCGCTGAACGACAACTTGTCGCGGCCCACTTCGACATCGATGTCCATGGCCATCGCCATGGGCGGTTTGCCCTCTTCGGTCTGATGACCAACGATTACCGTGTCATCCGATACCTTCACGGTTGACGGCGGCAGTTCACGCACGGTGATCTTGCCTTTGGGTACCTGCACCTTGCCGGTAACCGCCAGTTTGTCGTCGATCAGGCGCAAGGTCAGGTCCGGGGCGACCTCCAGCGTTGCATAGGGCTCAACCGTGACTGGCAGTTGCTGGCCTTGCAGGCGCAGGTCCATGCCCAGCGCCTGGCCCCACGTGAGGTTGCCACTCAACTGGCCCCGCCCTGCATCGCCGCTGCGCCAGTTGCCATTGAGTTGCACCTGCTCGCCGGCGATCAGTGCCTGCAACGACAGGTCCTCAAGGCTGGCCGGCAACTCGGCGCCACTCACTTCACCGCCGCTGAGCATCAGGTTGCCGTTGACCTGTGGTGTCAGCAAGGTCCCTGAAAGCCGGCCACTGCCGTTGAGCTGCCCGGCCAGGCGTTCGACCATCGGCACGAACGGGCGCGCCACTGACAGGTCCAGCCCGGCTAGGCGGAAATCACCTGACAACGGCTTGTTCTTGCCCAGCGGGTCGAGGCGCGTATTGACGTTGAGCTCGCCCAGGCGCTCTCCACGGAAGGCCAGGCGGGTATCGATACGCCGTGGCGCCAACGTGCTGTCGACACGCAGGGCCTGATAGGGGAAATCGACCCAACGGCCCTTGTCGCGCACACGCAGCGTGCCGCCACTGGCATCAATGACAATGGTGCCTTTGGGGCCGCTGGCCGGGATGTCCAGATTGATATCCGCATTGAGCAGGCCCTGCCAGGCGAAGTCTTTTGGCAGCCACTGTGCAAGGCTGTCCAGCGGGAACTGCTTGAGGTGGTAACGCAAGCGCGGCTCGGGCGCCAGCCGCTGGTCGTCACCACAAAGGCTGGCCTGGCCAGAGCGCCAGCAATGGGCACCGAAGTCCAGCTGGCCGCTGGCCAGGCGCTGCAGGCGTGCCGGCGATTGCAGCCGCCAATCCTGGCCACCGGCCTGGATACGCCCACTCGCGAGGCGGCCACGCCAGTCACCCTTGCTCAACTGGCCATCCAGACCGAGGTCAAGCTTGAGCTGCGGGCCATCCAGCGCCAGGGTCAAGGCTTGCTGGCGAATGTCGCCTTTGCCGTTGGCCTGCAGCGTGCCCAATGCCGTGTCGCCCAGGTGAATGCCAGTGGCCTTTAGCTCGATCACACCGCGCTGGGCGTTGTCCAGGCGGGCATCCAGGTCCAGCTGTTGCAGCCGGTTTTCGGCCTGGGCCAAGCGCTGGCCCTGCAAGGTCAGCGTGCCTTGCGGAGCCTGCAAGGTGCCGGCAACATCCAGCCGGCCCTTGACCTGGCCCTGCAGCCTTGGCCACAGCTGGCCCAGGCGCGGCAGGTCAAGGTCGATTCGCCCGGCCAGGCGCTGCTGCAAGCTGCCACTGCCGTTGATACGGTTGTCACCCAGCTGGATCGCCAGGGCGCCGAGGGTCCAGCTCTGCCCTGCCCCCTGCGCTTCGGCCTTGAGCACTGCCGGCTGGCCGCGCAGGCGGCCTTTGAGGTCAAGTTGGGCATCAAGGGTGAGCACCTCGCCCTTCATCTCGCCTTTGCTGCGCAGCGGCCCCGCCAAGGTGCCCGGCAGCTCCGCCAGCCAATACGCCGGGTCGAGCGCCGAAAGCTGCAAGTCGACATCCCAAGCCAAAGTGTCGGCAAAACGCACGGCCACACTGCCGGCAGCCTTGCCTTGCCCGGCGGTCAGCGCCGGTTGCGGCAGTTTCACCTGGGTCAGGTCACCTTCGAACGGGCTGGCCAGGCTGAACGCCCCTGCCGGGCCGTCCAGGTCGCCTTTGAAGGTGCCCTGGTAATTGCCATCGCGATAATGCACCTGGGTACTGAAGCGCTTGAGGGTGACCTCGGGCGGCGCCTCCAGCGGGTACAGCCGCAACCACGGGAAGTCCTGCCAGTCCAGCTGCGCATCGGCGGTCAGGCCTTGCTGCCAGTCGGTCGTGGCCTGCAGTTTCACGCGCTGGGTGTCGCTGGCAGTCAGGTCAAGGGCATCGAGCCTGGCGCCTTTGCTGTCGACCAACCCGGACAGCGCCAACGCGATCGGCGACTGTTCAGCCGGCAGGTTGGCCGTTCCCGACAGTTGATAGCCCTTGAACAGATCGCCCTTGGCATCAAGCACGAGCTGATTCAACTGCAACGTATCGGGCAACGAGCCCGCCGGTTTGAACGCCTCTGAACGAATCTGCAGGGTCGCCGGCAGATGCTCGGCCAACGCTTGCAACTGCCCGCTCAGCGTGGCGTCGAGATAACCACGGCTGGTGCCGGCAAGTTTCAGGGTCTTTTGTAATTCTCCGGTTGCCGTCAGCGCCAGCTGCCAGGCTTTGCCGTCTACGGCGGGCAGTTGCAGCTGCCCCTGGAGTTGCAATGGCCAGTCACCTTCGGGCTGCAGGTCGCCCTGCAGGTCCAGTTGCAGCTCATCGCGCTGCAGGTGCAGGCTGTCGATGTGCATCCCGGTGCCGGTCCAGTGCGCCGCCAGTTGCAGATCACCCAGCAGGTCGCTGCCATCCAGCCGCAGCTGGCCGACCTTGACTTCGCCCAGCTCGATGGCCAGCGGCAAGCGCAGCGCTGGCAACTGCAGCGGGCCGCTGTCGGCCGGCTCGGCACTTGGCGCAAAGGCCATGTCAATGCGTTGTGCCTGCAACTGGTCGATGCACAGAGTGGCGCGCATCAGACAGGCAGGCGACCAGGCGAATAGCGGTGCCTGCACCTCTACCGTATTGCCACCATCGGCCCAGCGCAGCACGCTGGCCTGCCAGCTGCCCGCCAAGCGGCCCTGGAAATCAGCCACCTCAAGCCCTGGCACTTTGCCCAGCGTCCAGCGGCTGCCCGCTTCGGTACCCAGCAACAGGCCCAGCCCTACGCCCAGGCTCGCGACCACACCTAGCAGGCCCAGCAGAATGTACTTGATCACGCGTTTCACAACTCAGGCCCCATGGAAAAGTGCAGGCGAATGCCCCCTTCGTCATCCAGCGCCTTGGCCAGGTCGAGTCGCAACGGCCCGACCGGCGATACCCAGCGCACACCAAAACCGACACCGGTCTTTAGGCTGGGTAGCTCAAGGTTGTTGAACGAGTTCCCCTGATCGACAAACGTCGCGATCCGCCACTTTTCAGTCAGCGAATACTGGTACTCGACACTGCCGGCTACCAGGTAGCGCCCGCCGATGCGGTCGCCATCGCTGTTCTTCGGTGACAGGGTCTGGTAGTCATAGCCACGCACGCTCTGGTCGCCACCGGCGAAGAAGCGCAGCGACGGCGGAATGTTGTTCTTGAAGCCGTTGGTGGCACTGCCACCGAACTGCACGCGCCCCAGAAGGCGGTGGTTGTGGCCAAGCGTGGTCAAGCCCTTGAGCAGTACGTTGCCGTGCAACAGGTTGGTGTCGGAAACCAGCCCTTCCTTGGCCCCTTGTACATCGAACTGCAGGCGGTAGCCGTTGTGCGGATCGATGCGATTGTCACTGCGCAGAAACGAATAGCTCACGCCAGGCATCAGCAGGTTGCTCAGCCCGGAATCGTCACCCAGGCGATACTCCTCGCGCTGGTACTTGAGCGAAATGACCCGCTGCCAGCCGCTGGGCAGCTTGCTGTGCCACTCTGGGCCCACTGTCAGCAGTTTGCTGAGTGTATCGGTACCTGCCAGCTCCTCGTTCTGGTAACCACCGGCAAAGCGCAGCTTGTCGGTCAGTGGCGGGTCGAGGGGGATGTCATACCACAGGCCAACGTTCTGTCGGGGGGCGGACAGCTCGGTTTCCCAACCGTAACTGTGGCCCTGCGGGTTGACCCAATGGCGGGTCCAGTTGGCCTTGCCACGCGGACCGACGTCGGTCGAGAAGCCCAGACCCAGCCCCATGGTGCGTGGTTTGCGGGTTTCCAGGCGGACATCCACCGGGATTTCTTCACCCACGGCAGCAGTGGGCGCCGCATCCACCCGTACGCCTTCGAAATAGCCGCTCGATTGCAGGTCATTGTTCAGTTCGGCGATCAGTTCCGAGTCGTAGGGCGTGCCTGGCTTGAACGACACCATGCGCTGCAGCAGGTCGTCGTCCAGCGGCGTGTCGCCGCCGAAGGTGACGGCGCCCAGGTGATAGCGCGGGCCACTCTGGTAGACCAGTTCGATATCGGCCACACCGGCCTGCGGGTCGACCGCAAGGCGCTGACGGCTGAAGCGGCCGCTGAAAAAGCCGTAGCGCGACGCCTGGTTCTGGATCAGCCGCTTGGCATCTTCGTAATGGCCGTGGTTGAGCTGTTCGCCTGCGCGCAGCGCCCGGCTGTCGGGCATGCGAAAGGCCTTCATTTCGCTGGCCGGGCCTTCGATACGCACGGTCACGTTGCGCAGGCGAATCGGCTCGCCCGGGTTGATGCTGATGACCAGTTGCGGGGAATGGTCTGCATCTCTGGGCGGCTTGACCTCGCTGTCGATCTGCGCCTGGTAGTAGCCAAGTGCCTGCGCGGCTTTGCGCGCCTGCTCCTCTGCCCCGCGACTGAAGCGTAACAATGCTTCTTCATCGCGGTCACCAAGGGTGCCTATATAGCCTTCGACATTGGCCTTGAGCGCCTTGTTGGCTGGTTTTACCTTCACCAGCAACTCGCTCTGGCCCCATGCTGCGAAACTGGCGGCCCAGAAAACCAGGCCCCAGGTCAATCTTCCTGAATACGTCATGCGGCAAATGCTACCAGAGCCAGGCGCTCAAGGGAGCCGCCTGGCGGGATGTTCAGGCAAAAGTGGACGTTGAAGAGACTGGATTGGGATGGAAGAACACCCGTTCCCGGATCGGTCCTACAGCGACCTCACCAATTTCTTCATAGCCCTGGCGCTGGTAAAAGGCCAGGTAATGCTCATTGCCGGTGTCGAGCACTACGCCCTGGGTGCCTGGTTGATCCGCGCACCAGTCGTGCACGGCTTGTAACAATTGCTCCCCGTAATGCTTGCCCTGAAATTGCGGATGTACCCCCAGCAGTGGCAACACATGCACCTGATCGGTGGGCAGGCAGGTGGCCAGGGCGGCCTGGTAGTCCATGTAACGCCGCGTGCAGCGCAGGCCAGTGCCGAGGATCATGCGCAGGCGCCAGGCCCAGCTGTCGGCAACGCCCAACCGGCGCACCGGCGGCACGATCAGGGCCATGGCAATCAGGCGGTCGTCCACCAGCAAGCCGATGGCAGGTAATTGCAGGTAGAAATGCTGGCGCACCCATTCGCGCACCATTACCCGCAAGCGTCGCTCATACCCCGGGCGCTGGGCTTCGAAGATATAGGCGAAGGTGGGTTCGTGGCGGTAGGCGTTGTACAGCAGCGAACGCGCTTCGCGGCTATAGCCATCATCAAGCAGGCAGACTTGAGCCGGGGCGGCAGTGGTTTCGGGCATTGCGGGCAGACCTCCTGGAATGGGCGTACATTGCCTTGGAGGTGCACCACCGCGCTTCGTTCACCCCCTACAGCACGTTAGCAGCAGGGGCCGGAGGCCGCCACGCTGGTGATGTGGGGCGATGTCGGCTAGCATCCCGCCTTTTACCGGGATTGTCTTTCCATGAAGATCGTCTGTTTCAACATCAACGGCCTGCGAGCACGCCCGCATCAGCTGGCAGCGCTCATCGAAAAGCACCAGCCGGACGTGATCGGCCTGCAGGAAACCAAGGTCAGCGACGATCAGTTTCCGCTGGCCGACGTGCAGGCGCTGGGTTACCACGTGCACTACCACGGCCAGAAAGGCCACTACGGCGTGGCTCTACTGTCGCGCCAGGCTCCATTGAGCCTGCACAAAGGCTTTGCCACCGATGAAGAAGAGGCCCAGCGCCGCTTCATCTGGGGCACCTTCGCCGATGCAGATGGCAACCCGATCACCATCATGAACGGCTATTTCCCCCAGGGCGAAAGCCGCGACCACCCCACCAAATTCCCGGCCAAGCAGCGTTTCTACAGCGACCTGCAGGCACTGCTGGAAGGCAAGTTCCGCAACGACCAGCCACTACTGGTAATGGGTGACATGAACATCTCGCCGCAGGACTGCGATATCGGCATCGGCCCAGACAATGCCAAGCGCTGGCTGAAGACTGGCAAGTGCAGTTTCCTGCCTGAAGAGCGTGAGTGGATGGAGCGCTTGAAAGGCTGGGGCCTGGTTGACAGCTTCCGCCACCTGCACCCCGACGTGACCGACCGTTTCAGCTGGTTCGACTACCGCAGCCGGGGTTTCGAGGACGATCCCAAACGTGGCCTGCGCATCGACCTGATCATGGCCTCGCAGCACCTGGTGCCGCGCATCAAGGCAGCGGGCGTGGACTATGAACTGCGTGGCATGGAAAAGCCCTCGGACCATGCGCCGATCTGGTTGGAGTTGAGCTGATTCTGGTGTGGGCCCAAGGTACACGCCTTGGGGCTTGTAGTGCCGGTTAGACCGAGCGCCGCGCGGGCGGCGCTCGATCGCACAGGCGCTGAAATTGTTATGGCGAGCACTCACAACCCCAACCGCAACGCCTCCCCCCCCCCCGCCCCCCCC
>NZ_JBWKXT010000059.1:0-40081 GCF_059423245.1 Pseudomonas sp. GW460-LB5 | reverse complement strand
GCCCCGGCGGTTTGTGCCGTGACACCAATACCTGGGGCTGCTGCGCAGCCCATCGCGACACAAGGCCGCTCCCACAACATGGGACTGCGCAATCAGGTAACAGTCTTTTACCGATTACCCAGGTTTTCCCTCCCCCGCCTTTGCCTATCCTATGCCCGGTCATCCTGCCTGCGATGGACCCATGAATCACTCTCTGCCCAGCCGCTACGCCTGCCTCGCCATCTGCCTGTTGCTCACCTTCGCCAGCCTGCCGCTGCTGCCCCAACATGCCTGGCTCTGGCCAATCACACTGATTACTGCCCTGCTCAGCCTGGTCGGGCTCAACGACCTGCGCCAGAGCCACCATGCGGTGCGCCGCAACTACCCGATCCTCGGCAATATCCGCTACCTGATCGAAACCATCCGCCCGGAAATCCGCCAGTACCTGATCGAGGGTGACGACGACAAGCTGCCGTTCTCCCGTTCGCAGCGCTCGCTGGTCTATGCCCGCGCCAAGAACGAAAGCGCCGAGAAAGCCTTCGGCACGCTCAACGATGCCTACAAGCCCGGGTTCGAATTCATTAGCCATTCGATGCTGCCAGTGGCCACGCCTGACCCGGCATCGTTTCGCATCGCCATTGGCGGGCCACAATGCCGCCAACCCTACTCGGCCTCGATCTTCAATATATCGGCCATGAGCTTTGGCGCGCTCAGCGCCAACGCTATCGCGGCCCTCAACCGCGGCGCGCGCATGGGCCGGTTTGCCCACGACACGGGCGAAGGCAGCATCAGCCCGTACCACCGTGAGCACGGCGGCGACCTGATCTGGGAAATCGGCAGCGGCTACTTCGGCTGCCGTACGGCGGACGGTCGTTTCGACCCGCACCGTTTTGCCGAACAGGCCCGCTCGCCACAGGTGAAGATGATCGAGATCAAACTCAGCCAGGGCGCCAAGCCGGGCCACGGCGGCATCTTGCCGGGGCACAAGGTCAGCCCTGAAATCGCCGAAACCCGTGGCGTGCGCGTAGGTGAGGACTGCATCTCACCGGCGGCGCACAGCGCCTTCCGCACACCGGTCGAGTTACTGCAATTTGTGGCCAGCCTGCGCGAGCTGTCGGGCGGCAAGCCTGTGGGTTTCAAGTTCTGCCTGGGCCACCCGTGGGAGTTCATGGGCATTGCCAAAGCCATGCTGGCCACCGGCATCACGCCGGACTTCATCGTGGTGGATGGCAAGGAAGGCGGTACCGGCGCGGCACCACGCGAATTCAGCGACAACATGGGCGTGCCCATGCGCGAAGGCCTGATGTTCGTGCATAACACGTTGGTTGGCCTGAACCTGCGCTCCAGCATTCGCATTGGCGCTGCGGGCAAGATCGTCAGTGCTTTCGACATTGCCAGCGTGCTGGCCATCGGCGCTGACTGGGTCAACTCGGCACGCGGGTTCATGTTTGCCATTGGCTGCATCCAGTCGCAAAGCTGCCACACCAACAAATGTCCGACCGGCGTGGCCACGCAAGACCCACTGCGCCAGCGCGCCCTGGTGGTGCCAGACAAAGCCGAACGGGTGGCCAGCTTCCATCGCAACACGCTGCACGCACTGGCCGAAATGCTGGCGGCGGCAGGCCTGGAGCACCCTTCGGAGCTTAAGCCCAAGCACCTGGCCCGGCGCGTCAGCCCCAGCGAAATCGGGTTGTTTTCGGACCTGCACACGTTCCTCAAGCCAGGCGAATTGCTCAGTGGCTCGATTGAAAGCGAGTTTTATGCGCGGATGTGGCAGATGGCACGTAGCGACAGTTTTGCGCCGGAGACAGGAGAACTGATGCCCGTTGCAGCAAAAACCGTGCGCCGAAAAGAAACAGCCCCGGCATAAGCCAGGGCTGTTCGATGCTTCAGATCAGGATCAGAAGATGCTGATCGGGTACTCGACGAATACGCGGACTTCGTTGCCGTCGTCGTTGTAACCGTTCTGCTGCACGGCATTGTTGGTACGCAGGAACGAGCTACGCAGTTTGATGGACAGGTCCTTGGCCGGGCCGTCCTGCACCACGTAACGGATCTGGTTGAAGATCTCGCGCTCTTTACCTTCGCCAAAGCCCTGTGGGTTGGCGACGTTACGGGTGTTGATGTTGTCACCCACCACGTAGGCCAGCTTGTAGGTCAGGCCCGGAATGCCGTAGGCACCGAAGTCCAGGCCGTAGCCCAGCTGCCAGGAGCGCTCGTCTTCGGCATTGAAGTCGGACCAGTACGAGTTGGCCAGGTAGATGGTCGAACCACCGTCACCCACGCCACCGGCGTTCTGGTAGAAGCCGTAGTTGTAGCCAGTGCTGCCGGTGCTGCGCTGGTGGGCGATGGTGAACGAGTGCGCACCGTACGCGTAAGTGGCTGCCAGGCTCCAGATGGTGTTGGAGTCACCGTTCAGGCCAGCGGCTTGTACGTACTTGTTGTCGATGTCCGACTTGTAGCCGTTGAAGTCCAGGGTCAGGGACTGGTCGCTGGCGATCGGGAAGACGTAGTTCAAGCCCAGGTAGTGCTTTTTCATCACGTCTTCGTTGTCGGCGGTGTACAGCGAAGCGGTGAAATTGTCGGTGAACTTGTAGCTGCCACCGAAGACGTTGATCGACTTCAGGCCACCACCGTCGCGGCGCTCGGCGCTTTTGCGCGCTTCCTGGGTGAAGCGGCCGGCGTTCAGTTCCAGGCCCTCGATCTCTTTCGAGGTGATCAGGGTACCGGTGAAGCTTTCTGGCAGCAGACGCGCGTCGTCGTACTGCAGCACTGGCAATGCTGGCATCTGGTCACCGTACTTCAGCACGGTGTTGGAGATGCGGAATTTCACGGCAGCGCCACCACGGGCCAGGTTGTGCGGCGAGCTGGCGTTGCCTTCGGCATTGGTGGTTTCGTGCGGCTTGAAGAAGTCGACGCCGCCGCCACCGTTGTGGCCTTTGCCGCCATCAAGGCGCACGGCGTACAGGCCGAATGCGTCGACGCCAACGCCGACGGTGCCTTGGGTGAAGCCGGAGGAGAAGTTGGCGATGAACGCCTGGCCCCATTCAATCTGGTCGTCGGTGCCGTGCTTCTTGTCACGGTTGATGTAGGCGTTGCGCAGAAGGACGTTGGCGTGGCTGTCCTCGATGAAGCCCTTGCTGTCGGCCTGGTCATTGGCCTGTGCCTGGGTCGCGGCGATCATCGCCAAGGCGACCAGGCTGATCCTGGTTTTCAACATGTTGTTTTCCTTATTTCTTAATCAAAAACGCTCTGCACTATGACGCCAGGAACCAACGCCCCTTCGTAGGTTCGACGCTATGCGGATCCAGCCTGGTGGGCCAGCCGGTAAGTGCACGGCAGCCCTCGGCAGCAGCATGGCCAAGATCATGGCCAGCAGGCGTTGGCCGAATCCTAGCCGTGTGCGATTACAAATGTCAAAAAGTCGTGAAATGCAGGTTGATATAACCAAAATTATCGGCAGCTCTAGTGCATTTCCATGCAGCGTTGGGCTATCAGCGGGCAATTTATCTTGTGTAGGAAATTGCCTTTGATCGAACGGACAGGTTCCCCTGAGCAGCCAAACACGCGGCCGCAGAGGTTGTTACAAACAGACACATATGTAAAGACAAGCCTTTACAAATACCCAAGCAAAGGCAAATAGCAAGCATTACCATTCGCGCCTTATTTTTCACCTGCCCGGTCCGGATGTGCCCATGCTTGTACCCTGCCGCCTTTCCCCCTTTACGCTTGGCCTGTCGCTCTTGTTCAGCGCCAGCCTGGCCACTGCTGCCACCACCACGCTGCCAGAATCGTCGGTTACCGCCGACAGCGAGCGCGAAAAGGACAACCCGCGCGTCAAGGAGGTGAGCACCGCCACCCGCACCTCGACGCCGGTACGTTATGTGCCGCAGGCCATCGACACGGTAAAAACCGCCAATGTGCTGGACTACGGCAGCAACACCTTGGGCAAGGCGCTGGAGGGAATCCCCAACGTCAGCAGCGGCGCCGACACCCGCTTCGACAGCGTGCGCATCCGCGGCTTCGAGGCCAGCAACGACTTCTACCTGGACGGCATTCGCGACGACAGCCAGTACATCCGCGACCTGCACAATATCGAGCGGGTCGAGGTGCTGAAGGGGCCGGCGGCGGTGCTGTATGGCCGCGGTAGCCAGGGCGGCATTGTCAACAGGGTCAGCAAGGCACCGGAGCCTGGCCGCCGCTCCACCCTCGAAGCGCAGGCCGGCAGCGAAGACCTGCGCAGCCTGTATGCCGACCTCAGTGCCGACCCCAGCGACACAGTCAGCCTGCGCCTGAACATGGGCAACCAGGACAACAACAGCTTGCGCGATGGCATCGACGGCAGCCGCCAGCTGTTCGCGCCGTCGATCAGCTGGCAGATCACCCCCGACCTCAACTGGCTGGTGCAGTACGAATACAGCCGCTACAACCGCACGCCTGACCGGGGTATCCCCGGGGTGAATGGCCGCCCGGCTGACGTCAGCCGCAGCACCACCTACGGCGACCAGCGCGACTACATCGATGATCGCGCGCAGTCCCTGCGCTCGCGCCTGAACTACCAGCTGAACGAAACCTGGCAACTGCGCCATACCCTGGGCCTGATCAAGCTCGACAGCGCGTTCGACAACACCTATGTCACGGGCTACAACGCCGGCACCAATACCTTGACCCGCCAGCGCTGGCAGCAGGACCTGAACACCCGCAACCTGTTCAACAACCTGGAGGCCGAGGGCGACTTCGACACCCTGGGCCTGGAGCACAAGCTGCTGCTGGGCCTGGAGATTGGCAACCAGAAGCGTGACCCCGTGCTGTATACCGCTGGTAGCCAGACGCTGCCGGGCTTGGGCCAACCCAACCGTAGCCAGCAGCACAACGGCCGCCTGGTGCTGTCGAGTGACAACCACACGGTGGTCGATAGCCGCGGCATTTATCTGCAGGACCAGATCCGCCTGAACGATCAATGGCAGATCCTTGCCGGGGTGCGCTTCGACCAATTCGAGGTTGAAACCACCAACATGCGCAACCTGTCCGAGTCGCAGGACAGCAACAGCACCAGCCCACGCCTGGGCGTGGTGTACACACCGTGGCGTGACCATTCGTTCTACGCCTCGTGGAGCAAGACCTTCTCGCCGGTGGGCGGCGGCCTCATCGGCATTACTCCGGGTTCGCAGGGCAACACCAACGACACCAAGCCGGAGGAAACGCGCCAGAAGGAAATCGGGGTGAAGAGCGACTGGCTGGACCAGCGCCTGAGCACCACGGTGGCCATCTACGAGCTGGAGCTGTACAACCGCCGTACCCGCGACCCGCTCATCCCGGAAAACATCTTGCTAAGTGGCTTGCAGCGTTCGCGCGGCATCGAACTGACCGCCACTGGCAACATCGTCGGCAACTGGTATGTACGCGGCGGCATCGGCCTGCAGGATGCGATCATCGTCAAGGACAACAATGGCCAGGAAGGCAACCGCATCAATGATGTGGCCAAGCGCAACGCCAGCCTGTTCGTGACCTGGAAACCAGAGCTGGGCTGGTACGCCGAAACCGGCCTGACGCTGGTGGGCGAGCGTTATGCGGACAACCAGAACACCACGGTATTGCCAGGATATGGCCGTTGGGATGCACTGGCGGGGTATCGCACCCATGACTGGGATGTGCGGGCGGCGTTGAGCAACATTGCCGACAAGACCTACTACAGCTCGGCGACCAGTGCGGCGCAGATTCAGGTGGGGGACCCGCGAAGCCTGGTGGTTACGGGTAGCTACAGCTTCTGATCGTTGTTGACTGTACTGGCCTCTTCGCGGGCGCGCCCGCTCCCACAGGTGTTTCACAGGTTTCGAGCCATGTGGTGACTCTGTGGGAGCGGGCATGCCCGCGAAGAGGCCGGTACAAGTAATACCGATCCGATCAGTGCCACACCGCCATCAGCGCCTGCATCTCTGCTTCGCTGATCAGCCCTTGAGGGTACCGCCCGGCAAGCAGACGTCGTGGGTCGGTCGTCCTGACCCTGATGCTTCCATGGTGTTTCAACCACTTCGCCAACACCTTGAGCGACTGGTGATTCACTGCCGATGGGCGCAAAGCCGACTCACTTGCTGCATTCATGTCTACACGTACTCCCTGGCCCGTGAGCGGCTAATTTACGTAAGTAATGTTACAGATCCGAGAGCGCGGCCCGGCCGAGCTATCTAATTGAAAAACAATACAAAACGTATGCCAGCCTGGGCGCCGGGTGTCGCCCGAAAAAAAGGCCCGTCAAATGACGGGCCTTTTTAATTCAAGCTGCGTTCAACGCTTGACCGGCGCCGGCTGCTGCTGAGTCAGGCAGTGGATGTTGCCGCCACCCAGCAACAACTCGCGGCCAGGGATCATCACTACTTCGTGGTCAGGGAAGATCTTTGCCAGAATCGCTCTGGCTTCAGCATCTGCCGGGTCGTCAAAGCTCGGCGCAATGATGCCACCGTTGACGATCAGGAAGTTCACGTACGAACCGGCCAGGCGTACCGACGGGTCACGCGCCTGGCTGCCGGCAACCTGATCAACACCGGCGCACTCTTCAGCGGTGGCAAACAGCGGCCCAGGAATCGGCATCTTGTGCACGATGAACTCACGGCCCTTGGCATCGCGGGTGTTTTTCAATACCTCCATGGCGGCGTGGCAGCGCGCATAATTGGGGTCGTTGGAATCATCGGTCCAGGCCAGTAACACTTCACCGGGGCGCACGTAACAGCAGAAGTTGTCGACGTGGCCGTCGGTTTCGTCGTTGTACAGGCCGTCCGGCAGCCACACCACGGTGTCGACCGCAAGCTGATCGCGCAGCACTGCTTCGATCTGCTCGCGGCTCAAGTGCGGGTTGCGGTTACGGTTGAGCAGGCATTCCTCGGTGGTGATCACGGTGCCTTCACCGTCCACGTGGATCGAACCACCCTCAAGCACAAAGCCTTCGGTCTGGTAGCGCTGGCAGCGCTCCATTTCCAGCACCTTGGCGGCCAGTTCCTCGTCGCGGTTCCAGGGTGCGTACAGGCCCCCATCGAAGCCGCCCCAGGCATTGAAGCCCCAATCCACACCGCGTACTTCACCCTGGTCATTGATGACGAAGGTCGGGCCGGTATCACGCACCCAAGCGTCATCGTTGCTGATTTCGACCACACGAATATTTGGCTGGTCGAGCTGGCGACGGGCATTTTCGTACTGGCCAGCGGAGGCGGCGACGGTGACGGGTTCGAAGCGGGCAATGGCCTTGGCCAGGGTGACATGCGCGGCCTGCGCCGGCTTGCCGCCCAGGCGCCAGTTGTCCGGGCGCTCCGGCCACACCATCCACACCTGGGTTTGTGGGGCCCACTCGGCGGGCATGTGGAAACCATCGGCACGGGGCGTGGAGTTGAGGGTTTTCATGGGTGACCTCTGTGATGGCCCTGAGCCGGAGTGTGCTGGGGCGTTTGGCAATTTATAACCGATACATATCGATATTTGAAGCCCAATTTATGCATAAAATCACGCCATTCGGCGCTTTCAAATCGATAACAATCGGTAAATAAGTGGAATGGTGTGGGTAATGGAACGGGCTGCCGTCTACCAAAGCCACACCTTATGCATCCTTTTACAGGTACGCGCGGAAATTTCCGACAAGGCCGACTAGGGTCATTACGTGAGCAACGGGCCAGCGAGCCGCTATGAACATCATCCCTACCGCAATCCCTGAAGTACTGATCATCGAGCCGAAGGTTCACGGTGACAGCCGTGGTTTTTTCTTCGAGGCATTCAACGCACGTGAGTTCGCACGGCAAACCGGCGTGCGCACCGAGTTCGTGCAGGACAACCACTCGCGCTCCAACAAGGGCGTGCTGCGCGGCCTGCACTATCAGGTAGAAAACACCCAAGGCAAGCTGGTAAGGGTGGTGCACGGGGAAATCCGCGATGTCGCCGTGGACGTGCGCAAAAGCTCGCCAACCTTCGGCCAATGGGTCGCCGTGCATCTGTCGGCCGACAACCACCGCCAACTCTGGATTCCACCCGGCTTCGCCCATGGTTTTGCGGTGGTGAGCGAGTCGGTCGAGTTCCTCTACAAGACCACCGACTACTACAACCCCGGCGCTGACCGCTGCATCCGTTGGGACGACCCGCAACTGGCCATCGACTGGGGACTGCAGCAGCCACCGGTGCTGTCGGACAAGGACAAAGTCGGCCTGCCACTGGCAGAGGCGGAACTGCTGCCATAACTAGCGCATAATTGCGCCAGACTTTTCTGGCGCATTTACGTGATGATTGCAAAACCCACGCCCCCACGCCGTCCGCGCTGGCGCAGCCTGGCCTTGCTGGCCCTGTGCCTGGCCCCGTTGCTGTGGCCCCTGCATCACTTGGCCGAACGCTATTACCAGGAAGAGCTGGCCTCGCAGAACCGCCAGACCCTCGACCTGTACGTCGCCAACCTGCTCGGCACCCTGCACCGCTACGAAACCTTGCCGCAAATCCTCGGCGACCTGCCGGCGCTGCGTGGCGTGCTGGCCGACCCGTTCCGCCTGGAAGCGGTGACCAACGCCAACCGCCTGCTCAAGGACATCGTGCAGCAGACCGGTGCCGAGGTGATGTACCTGATGGACGTCAGCGGCAACACCTTGGCCGCGTCCAACTGGGACAAACGCGACAGCTTCGTCGGCCGCAACTTCGCCTTCCGCCCGTACTTCAACGAAGCCATGGCCGGCCACCTGGGCCGCTTCTTCGGCCAGGGCACCACCTCGGCCAAACGCGGCTACTTCTTTGCAGCAGCCGTGCGAGACCGCGAGCGAATCGTTGGCGTGCTGGTGGTCAAGGTCGACCTCGACCACACCGAGACCCTTTGGGGCCGCACCCCCGAGCAGCTGTTGCTGACCGATCACAATGGCGTGGTCATCCTGACGTCGCGACCCGACTGGCGCTTCCGTGCTACCCGCACGCTGACCGAGGCCGAGCGCCAGGCCATCATCGCCATCCAGCCCTACCCCACCCAGGCCCCACAACCGCTGGTGCTCAACCCGGACGCCTGGATCACCCAGACCCGCGACATCAAGGAAACCGGCTGGCAGGTCAGCATCCTCGCCCCGCGCATGCTGGTCGATCGCTCGGTGCAAACGGTGATGGCCATCGGTGCCGGCACCCTGCTGGTACTGATGCTGCTGGCCGGCCTGGTCATGCAACGGCGGCGCCACTACATCGACCGCATCGACTTCGAAGCCCGTGGCCGTCAGGAGCTGGAAAAGCGCGTGGCCGAACGCACCGCCGACCTTGAAGGCCTGAACACCCGGCTGAAAAATGCCGTGCTGGAACGCGAGAACGCCCAGCAGGAGGCGGTGCGCGCCCAGGATGAACTGGTGCAGGCCGGCAAGCTATCGGTATTGGGCACCATGTCGGCCAGCATCAGCCACGAGCTCAACCAGCCGCTGGCCGCCATCCGCAGTTACGCGGAAAACGCCGAGATCCTGCTGGACCACCAACGCACCGATGACGCCCGCGGCAACCTCAAGCTGATCGGCGAGCTGACCGGGCGCATGGCCTCGATCATCGCCCACCTGCGCGCCTTCGCCCGCCGCGACCGGCATGCTCCGGAAAGCGTGGCCCTGCAGCCCGCCCTGGACGATGCCCTGGCACTGCTTGCCAAACGCCGCCGTGCAATGGCCGTGGAGCTGATCCGCGACCTGCCGGAGGCGACCTTGTGGGTACAGGCCGGTGAAACCCGCCTGCGCCAGGTGCTCGGCAACCTGCTGGCCAATGCCCTCGACGCCCTGACCGAAAAGGCCAACCCACGCCGCTTGTGGCTAAGTGCCGAGCAGCGCGATGACTGCGTCTACCTGTACATCCGCGACAACGGCCCAGGTTTCAGCCGCCAGGCCCTGGAGCACGCCAAGGAGCCGTTCTTTACCACCAAGACCCGCACCCAGGGCCTGGGCCTGGGCCTGGCTATCTGTGAAAGCCTGATGCGCGCCTTGGGCGGTGAGCTGCTGCTGGCCAACCATCCGGAAGGTGGCGCACTGCTGACCCTGCAGCTGCGTGTGGCCGCGCCTGGCGCTACTTTGCCCAATTCGGAGGACCCCTCGGCATGACCACCGAGACATTGATCGACAGCCAAGCCCAGGTCATCCTGGTCGACGATGACCCGCACCTGCGCCAGGCCCTGAGCCAGACCCTGGACCTGGCAGGGCTCAAGGTGGTCGCCCTGGCCGATGCCCAAGGCCTGGCTGACCGTATCGAGGCCGACTGGCCCGGTGTGGTGGTCAGCGACATCCGCATGCCCGGCATCGATGGCCTGCAACTGCTGGAGCAACTGCACGGCCGCGACAGCGAGCTGCCGGTGCTGCTGATCACCGGCCATGGCGATGTGCCGCTGGCGGTGCAGGCGATGCGCGCCGGGGCTTATGATTTTCTGGAAAAACCCTTCGCCACCGACGCGCTGCTCGACAGCGTGCGCCGCGCCCTGGCCCTGCGCCGCCTGGTGCTGGACAACCGCAGCCTGCGCCTGGCACTGAGCGACCGCCAGCAACTGGCCACCCGCCTGGTCGGCCATGCGCCATCCATGCTGCGCCTGCGCGAGCAGATTGGCGCCCTGGCCGGCACCCGCGCCGATGTGCTGATCCTGGGTGAAACCGGCGCTGGCAAAGAGGTGGTGGCGCGCGCCCTGCACGACCTGTCCAGCCGCCGCGACGGCCCGTTCGTGGCGATCAACGCCGGTGCGCTGGCCGAGTCGGTGGTCGAGAGCGAGCTGTTCGGCCATGAGCCCGGCGCGTTTACCGGCGCGCAGAAGCGCCGCATCGGCAAATTCGAGTTCGCCAATGGCGGCACGCTATTCCTCGACGAGATCGAGAGCATGAGCCTGGATGTACAGGTAAAACTGCTACGCATGTTGCAGGAGCGGGTGGTCGAGCGACTCGGCGGCAACCAGCTGATCCCACTGGATATCCGCATCATTGCCGCAACCAAGGAAGACCTGCGCCAGTCCGCCGACCAGGGGCGCTTTCGTGCCGACCTGTATTACCGGCTTAACGTGGCGCCGTTGCGTATCCCACCGCTGCGCGAGCGCGGCGATGACATCCTGGTGCTGTTCCAGCACTTCGCCGACGCCGCCAGCCAGCGCCATGGCCTGCCGCCACACACCCTGCAGCCACACCAGCGCGCCGTGCTGCTACGTCACGCCTGGCCAGGCAATGTGCGCGAGTTGCAGAACGCCGCCGAGCGTTTCGCCCTTGGCCTGGAACTGGCCCTGGACGGCCAGACGCCGCCGGCGACGGCACTTGCAGCGCCAATGCCGAGTGGCAACCTCAGCGAACAGGTCGAGCACTTCGAACGCTCGCTGATCGCTGCCGAACTGGCCCAGCCACATGGCTCCATGCGCAGCCTGGCCGAGGCCCTGGGCATCCCCCGCAAGACCCTGCACGACAAGCTACGCAAGCACGGTTTGAGCTTTGACGGCGCCGGCGGCGGGCACGACGATCAAGAGGATCACCGTTGATGAACACCGATAGCCAGTACCTGCAATCCGTACTGCACAGCGATATCCCCCTGACCCGGGAAATGGGCCTGGAAGTAGTCGATTGGCAACAGCACACCCTGCGCCTGCAACTGCCGCTGGCGGCCAACGTCAACCACAAGAGCACCATGTTCGGCGGCAGCCTGTACTGCGCGGCCGTGCTGGTGGGCTGGGGCTGGCTGCACCTGCGACTGCGTGAGCTGGGGATCGATGACGGGCATATCGTCATCCAGGAAGGGCAGATCAGTTATCCGTTGCCGGTTACCGGAGCGGCGGTGGCGCGTTGTGCAGCGCCCGACGAAAAAACCTGGGAACGATTCATAGCCATGTACCAGCGCCGTGGGCGGGCGCGGTTGACGTTGGAAACCACCGTGAGCAATGCCGGGCGTGACGAGCCTGCCGTGAAATTCAGCGGCCAGTACGTTCTGCACCGCTAGCCCGACAGCCGCTTGAAGCAACTGCCTGGCACACAACCCAAAGACTGGCGCAATCCCTGTGGGAGCGGTGAAATCCGTCAGATCAGGTTCAGGAAGGCCTGGCGCCATGCAGCATTGGCCGGCAATGCCAAAAAATACGGGTTAAGCAGCGACTCGCGCGGCGGATACCGGAACGGCAAGCCATCCAGCCCGATCACCTCGCCGCCGGCCCCTTCCACCACACCCTGCGCCGCTGCAGTGTCCCACTGCGAAGTCGGCGCCAGGCGCGGATAACAATCGGCACTGCCCTCAGCCAACAGGCAGAACTTCAACGAGCTGCCAATATTGGCCAGCTCCAGCTCTCCCACAGCGGCCCCAAGGCCGGCCAACAACGCTTCCTGCTCCGGGCTGGAGTGTCGACGGCTGGCCACCACGGTAAAACGCTCGCCCTGTGCAGGTGCGTTGCGTACCTGAATCAGCTGGGCTGCCTCACCGGCATCTGCACGCCAGGCCCCCATGCCGCGCCCACCAAAATAGCAGCGCCCATTGGTGGGCATCGACACCACGCCAAACACCACCTCGCCGTTTTCGACCAGGGCGATGTTGACCGTGAACTCTTCGCTGCCAGCAATGAACTCCTTGGTGCCGTCCAGCGGGTCGACCAGCCACCAGCGGCTCCAACCCTGACGCTCGGCCAGCGCAATGTTGCAGTCCTCCTCGGACAGCACCGGAATATGCGGCGCCAGCGCCAGCAGGCCATCGGCAATCACCCGGTGCGCCGCCAGGTCGGCGGCGGTAACCGGCGAGTCGTCGGCCTTGTTGGTCACGGCCACATCGGCACGCCAGAACGGCAGGATCGCCTCACCCGCCGACAACGCCAGCTTGACCACTTCGTGCATCAGTTGCAGGTCGTTCATAGCTCCAGCAGCCCCCGCTGAATCAGCAAGTCACGTGTCAGGTAAAGCGCCGCCAGGGCACGTCCCTCGGTGAACTGCGGATGCATGGCCAATGCCGACAGCTCGCGCAGGTTGACCTTGTCGACCCGCATCGGTTCTGGCTCATCGCCTTCCAGGCGCTCTTCGTACAAGTCGGTAGCCAGTACCACCTGGATCTTCTGGCTCATGTAGCCCGGCGACAGCGACAGCTCGGTCAGGTGCTCCAGCTGGCGTGCGCCAAAACCGGCTTCTTCCTTGAGCTCCCGGTCGGCTGCCGCCAGCACGTCTTCGCCCGGCTCGATCAGGCCCTTGGGCAACGACAGCTCGTATTCGTCGGTGCCACCACAGTATTCCTCCACCAGCACGGCGTGCTCGGCGTCGAGCATGGCCACGATCATCACTGCGCCGTAGCCGTTACCCCGGCCCACCAGGCGCTCGTAGGTACGCTCAGTGCCATTGCTGAAGCGCAATTGCACGGCTTCGACGCGAAACAGACGGCTGCTGGCGACGATTTCGCGGCTGAGGACGGTGGGTTTCTGGCGCATGGGGCGGCTCCTTGGCGTGAACGGGTTACTATACCGTGGCTTGCCGACTGATCGAGAGTTTCCCATGCCTGTTATTCCCTGGTCTGCCATCGATACCGTCCTGCTGGACATGGACGGCACCCTGCTCGACCTGCATTACGACAACCGCTTCTGGCTGGAGCACCTGCCCCAGCGCTATGCCGAGCTGCACGGGGTGAGCCGGGCCATGGCGCAAATGGAGCTGCAGCCGCTGTTTGAGCGCAATGCCGGCACCCTGAACTGGTATTGCCTGGACTTCTGGAGCCGCGAGTTGCGCCTGCCGATCCGTGAGCTGAAGCAGGAAATCGCCGACCTGATCGCCCTGCGACCAGACGCCGATACCTTCCTGGCGGCAATCCGCAAGGCGGGCAAACGCGTGGTGATGATCACCAATGCCCACCGTGACTCGCTGTCGCTGAAGCTGGAGCGGGTGGAACTGGCACCGTATTTCGAACGGCTGATCAGCTCGCACGATTACGGCTACCCGAAGGAAAGCCCGCAGTTCTGGGATGCATTACAGGCAGACATCGACTTTGATCCGCAACGCAGCCTGTTCATCGATGACACACTGGCGATTCTGCGCAGTGCGCGGCAGTTTGGCGTGGGGCACCTGCTGGCGGTGCGCCAGCCGGATAGCAAGGCAGGGCCGCGGGATACCGAAGAGTTTGCGGCCGTCGAGGATTACCGGGAGTTACTGGTAGGCCTATGAGGCCCCATTCGCGGGACAAGCCCGCTCCCAAAGTTGGCCGCTGGGTTCAGGTTCAGCGGTAAAGCTGTGGGAGCGGGCTTGTCCCGGAAGTGGCCGGTACAGGCTGCGAAGATCAGTCAGGAATACGTAGCACCTGCCCCGGATAAATCTTGTCCGGGTGCGACAGCATCGGCTTGTTGGCCTCGAAAATCTTGTTGTACTGGTTGGCGTTGCCGTACACCACGACTGAAATGGCCGATAGCGTGTCGCCCTTTTTCACCGTAATGAACCTGGCCGCCTTCACCACTGGCCCTGTCACTGTAATCTGGTCATCCACGCTGGCCACACCATTGATGTTACCGGCTGCAAGAATGATCTTTTCCTTCTCCTCCTGGCTGGCCACCTCACCCTTGAGGATGATCTTGTCTCCCTCTACAGTGGCTTTGATGTTCGGGTTTCCCAGGCCGACACTTTCCACGTGCTTCTTGAGCTGCTCCTCGGCATTGGCATTGCCGGGGGTCAGCAGGTCGATCAACTTCTCGCCGGCTTCCTTCACGAAACTGAACAGGCTCATTGCGCTCTCCTTGTTGACGAAACCTTGGACTCACGAGTCTAGGCCAGCTTTTCCACTCCCGCCCCCTGTGCGACCAATCGACGCGGTCTATCAAGGCATAGACCCTAGCGATTAGACGCCGCCGGCCCGCAAGCCTAGGCTTGTGCTATCAGAAAGCCGCCGGTATTCAACGCCCCGATGAACAGCAAACCTCCGGTCTGCGCGGCCTCATCGCCTTTGTCCATGCCCGCCGCCAGCAACACCTACGATTACGTCCAGTTAACCGACGCCAGACGCGACAGCACACCGCTGGCCGAAGAAGTGGCCTTGGCCATTGTCTACAACGGCCTCAATCAGGCGGTGATGCTGGTAAGCCCCACCGACCTGGAGGACTTCGCCGTCGGTTTCAGTGTTGGCAGCGGCATTGTCGAAGGCACAGCAGACATCTACGACCTGAAGCTCTCCGGCAGCGGTTCGGCAATGTATGCCGACCTGGAAATTTCCAGCCGGGCGTTCTGGAACCTGAAAAACCAGCGCCGCCAACTGGCCGGCACCAGTGGTTGCGGCCTGTGTGGTGTCGAAGCCCTGGAGCAGGCGCTGCCGGACCTGGCCGTGCTGCCGGGTGCGCCCCTGCCCCCGGCCCAGTGGCTGGTAGGCCTGCGTGAACGCATCGATGCCTTCCAACCGCTGGGCCAGCATTGCGGGGCTGTGCATGCAGCCCTGTTCATGGACCGCCATGGCGAGCTTTTGCTCGGCCGCGAAGACATCGGCCGGCACAACGCCCTCGACAAACTGATCGGCGCCCTGCTGCGCCAAGGCATCGACAGCCAGGGCGGCTTGGCCATCGTCACCAGCCGCTGCAGCCTGGAGCTGATCCAGAAAGTACTGCGTGCCGGCATCCAGACCCTGGTCAGCCTATCGGCGCCCACCGGCCTTGCCCTGCAATGGGCACGCAAGCACAACCTCAACCTCATCCATTTGCCCAAGCACAGCGCACCGCGGGTCTTCAGCCCGGCGGCGGAGTCGTAACAGCAGTGACCTCTTACCAGCACCTCCCGGACAACGCACCAGCCTCCACCCCTCGCTACAAGCCCTACCACGGCCCAGCCGGTGGCTGGGGCGCGCTGCGCAGCGTGGCCAAGGCATGGGTCGGCAGCGACAACGCACTAAAGAACATTCGCGCCCTGCTCAAGACCAACCAGAACGGCGGCTTCGACTGCCCGGGCTGCGCCTGGGGCGATTCGCCGGAAAGCGGCATGGTCAAGTTCTGCGAGAACGGCGCCAAGGCCGTGAACTGGGAGGCGACCAAACGGCGCGTCGATGCGGCCTTCTTCGCCCGTTACAGCGTTACCTCGCTGCTGCAGCAAAGCGATTACTGGCTGGAGTACCAAGGGCGCCTGACCGAACCGATGGTCTACGACGGGCCCAGCGACCGTTACCTGCCCATCAGCTGGGATGCCGCCTTCGCCCTGATCGCTCGCGAGCTGAACAAGCTCGCCAACCCTGACCAGGCCGAGTTCTATACCTCGGGGCGCGCCAGCAACGAAGCGGCGTACCTGTACCAGTTGTTTGTGCGCGCCTATGGTACCAACAACTTTCCTGACTGCTCGAACATGTGCCACGAAGCCAGTGGCGTGGCCTTGGGGCAAAGCGTCGGGGTCGGCAAGGGCACCGTCACCTTCGACGACTTCGAGCATGCCGACGCTATTTTTGTCTGGGGGCAGAACCCCGGCACCAACCACCCACGCATGCTCGACCCGCTGCGTGATGCGGTGAAACGTGGCGCCCAGGTGGTGTGCGTAAACCCGCTCAAGGAGCGTGGCCTGGAGCGCTTCCAGCACCCGCAGAACCCGCTGGAGATGCTGACCAACAGTGACCGGCCGACCAACACCGCGTTCTTCCGCCCGGCGCTGGGCGGCGACATGGCGATGCTGCGCGGCATGGCCAAGTTCGTCCTGCAATGGGAACGCGAAGCCCAGGCCAAAGGCGAACCGGCCGTGTTCGACCATGCCTTCATTGCCGAACATGGTCATGGCGTCGACGACTACCTGGCAGTGGTCGATGCCACGCCGTGGGAACACATCCAGGCGCAGTCCGGGCTGACGCTGGCCGACATCGAGCTGGCCGCGCGCATGTACTGCCGTGGCAAGCGGGTGATCATGTGCTGGGCGATGGGCATCACCCAGCACCGCCATTCGGTGCCGACCATCCAGGAAATCGTCAACCTGCAAATGTTGCGCGGCAACATCGGCGCACCCGGCGCCGGTCTGTGCCCGGTGCGCGGCCACAGCAACGTGCAGGGCGACCGCACCATGGGCATCAATGAACGCCCGCCAGTGGCGCTGCTGGACGCCCTCGAAAAGCGTTTTGGCTTCCCCGTGCCCCGGCACAACGGCCACAACACCGTCGAAGCCATCCACGCCATGCTCGACGGCCGCGCCAAAGTATTCATCGGCCTGGGCGGCAATTTCGCCCAGGCCACGCCAGACACCGAGCGTACTGCCCAGGCACTGCGCAACTGCGAGCTGACCGTGCATATCAGCACAAAGCTCAACCGCAGCCACCTGGTGCACGGCAAGCAGGCGCTGATCCTGCCGTGCCTGGGCCGCACCGACATCGACCTGCAGGCCGACGGGCCGCAGGCGGTGACGGTGGAAGACTCGTTCAGCATGGTGCACGCCTCCAACGGCCAGCTGAAGCCGCTGTCGACGCAAATGCGCTCGGAACCTGCAGTGATTGCCGGCATCGCCGCTGCCACCCTGGGCAAGCAACCGGTGGACTGGCACTGGCTGGTGGCCGACTACGACCGCATCCGCGACCTGATCGGCGATACCATCGCGGGCTTCAGCGGTTTCAACCAGCGCTTGCAGCGTCCAGGCGGTTTTTACCTGGGTAACAGCGCTGCCAGTCGCGAATGGAAGACCAGCAGCGGCCGGGCCAACTTCAAGGCCAACCTGCTGCCGGATTCGTTGCTCGATGAGCGCGTGCGCGCCAGTGGCCAACTGCCCGACCTGATCATGCAGTCGATGCGCTCGCACGATCAGTACAACACCACCATCTACGGCCTGGACGACCGTTACCGGGGCGTGCGCGGCCAGCGCGAAGTGCTGTTCGCCAACGAAGCCGACATCATCCGCCTGGGCTTCCAGCCGGGGCAAAAGGTCGACATCGTGTCGCTGTGGGGTGATCAGCATGTGCGCCGGGTGCAGGGCTTCACCCTGCTGGCCTTCGACATCCCGGCCGGGCAGGCAGCGGCGTATTACCCCGAGGTGAATCCGCTGGTGCCACTGGAAAGCATTGGCGATGGCAGCCATACGCCGACCTCGAAGTTCATTGCCATCAAACTGGAGCGCGCACGGGACGACGGGCGTATTCTGTAGAAACGAAAAAAGCCCTGTTCCATGGCGGTTCAGGGCTTTGTCATAAAGGTCTCAGACAGCCGAAAAACGATAAAGTTTCACAGCAAATACAGTAACTTAGAGAATTGTGTACAACTCGTGTTACTCGTCGGATTTCCGTTGCCAGCCACGCCGCTTAGCCTCAAATTCGCCTCGTCATCCCTATGAGGCTCTCTTGATGAAGAAGTACTCCTCGATTTTGTTGTTGTCTTTCAGCTTGCTCAGCGGCGTTGCCATGGCAGGCGGCAATACCGAGGCCGGCATTGGCGGCGCATTGGGTGGGGTACTCGGCTCCGTAGTGGGTAACTCCATCGGCGGTAGCACCGGCGGCGCCATTGGTGCCGGTCTGGGCGGCGCAGCCGGCGGTGCCCTGGGTGCCGACAAGCGCCAGCGTGGCGAGGCCGCTATCGGCGGCGCACTGGGCGCTGCAGGCGGTAACGTGGTCGGTCGCTCGGTGGGCGGCACCACCGGTAGCTACATTGGCGCAGCAGCCGGCGGTGGTGCCGGTGGCGCGCTGGGTAACTACATGGGCAACAAAGCCGACGAAGACGAGCGTCATGATGATCGCCGCCACCGTCGCGGCTACGACGACCGTCGCCACTACGACCGTGGTCGCCACTACGGCCACCGCAAGCACAAGCGCCACTGGCGCGACTGATGCCGCGGGCCCTGCCCCGGCAGCAAAAGCCCCGCCCCTGCCGGCGGGGCTTTTTTATGCCTGCTGTTCCAGTACCAGGCCAGACAGGACCACTTGCAGCGGTTCAGGCAGCACCGCAGGACGACCACTGGCACGCTCGATGAACACCTGCACTACCGTGCCTGCAGCACACGCCTCCGGTTCCCCCGGGCGGAACAGCGCCAGGCGGTACTCCACCGTACTACCCGCCAGGCGCGTCACTCCCAAGCCCACTTCGAGCACGTCGGGAAAGCCTGGCAGCGCATAGAAATCCGCAGCCGAACTGACCACGAATGCCGCCAGTTCACCGTCACGCAGGTCCACCTCGGCCTGTTCGGCGAGGAAGGCCTGGATCGCCGTTTCGAAAAAGCCATGCACGGTAGCACCGGCGATATGGCCATTGACGTCGTTGTCCGAAGGGCGGGTGAGGATGGGGTGGAAGTGGTAGAAGGCAGTGCGCTGAGGGGATTCGGTCATCTGTCTGGCTCTTGTCTTCGCAAATGTTGCTGACAGTGAAACAGAAATTCCAGATTTCCGCTGCCTGAGCCGGCCTCTTCGCGGGTAAACCCGCTCCCACAGAAATCGCCGTATCTGTGGGAGCGGGTTTACCCGCGAAGAGGCCGGCTCAGGATATCGTTCAAAAAAAAAGCCGCCCCAAAGGGCGGCCTTCTTGTAGCGCTGGGCTCAGCTTACAGCTGTGGGCCAGCAGCCTTGATGGCGTCGGAAACTTCGAACTTCTTGAAGTTTTCGATGAACAGCTTGGCCAGGCCTTTGGCGGCATCGTCGTAGGCAGCTTTGTCAGCCCAGTTGGTGCGTGGGTTGAGCAGCTCGGTTTCAACACCTGGGACGACTTTTGGTACGTCCAGGTTGATGATGTCCAGGTGCTCGGTTTCGGCACCGACCAGCGCGCCGCTCTGGATTGCAGCGATCACCGCGCGGGTAGTCGGGATGCTGAAGCGCTTGCCAACACCGTAGCCACCGCCGGTCCAGCCGGTGTTGACCAGGTAGACCTTGGAGTTGAAGCCGTTGATACGCTTGATCAGCAGCTCGGCGTACTCGCCAGCCGGGCGCGGGAAGAACGGTGCGCCGAAGCAGGTGGAGAAGGTCGACTTGATGCCGCCGCCCGAACCCATTTCGGTAGAACCGACCAGCGCGGTGTAACCGGACAGGAAGTGGTAGGCCGCCTGCTCGTTGTTCAGGATCGAAACCGGAGGCAGAACACCGGTCAGGTCGCAGGTCAGGAAGATGACCGCATTAGGCTCGCCGCCCAGGTTCGCTTCGGAACGCTTGGCAACGTGCTCCAGCGGGTAGGCAGCACGGCTGTTCTGGGTCAGGCTGACGTCGGTGTAGTCGGCGTGCTTGTTGGCGTCGAGAACGACGTTTTCCAGCACTGCGCCGTGCTTGATGGCTTTCCAGATGACCGGCTCGTTCTTCTCGGACAGGTCGATGCACTTGGCGTAGCAGCCGCCTTCCATGTTGAAGACAACGCCTTCGCCCCAGCCGTGCTCGTCGTCACCGATCAGGTAACGGCTTTCGTCGGCCGACAGGGTGGTCTTGCCAGTGCCGGACAGGCCGAAGAACAGGGTCACATCGCCTTCTTCGCCGATGTTGGCCGCGCAGTGCATTGGCAGTACGTCGGCAGCCGGCAGCAGGAAGTTCTGCACCGAGAACATGGCTTTCTTCATTTCGCCGGCATAGCGCATGCCTGCGATCAGCACCTTCTTGGCGGCGAAGTTGATGATGACGCAGCCGTCGGAGTTGGTGCCATCACGCTCAGGCTCGCACACGAAGTTGGCAACGTTGAGCACCTGCCACTGGTCGCGGCCAGCCGGGTTGTACTGCTCCGGGTTGATGAACAGGCAACGGCCGAACAGGTTCTGCCAGGCGGTCTGGGTGGTCATCTTCACCGGCAGGTAGTGGTCGACGGCTGCCCCTACGTGAACGTAGGAAACGAAGTGATCCTGGGCGTTGTTGAACGCCTCGACGCGGTCCCACAGGGCGTCGAACTTGTCGGCCGGGAACTTGCGGTTGATCGGGCCCCAGGAAATAGCGTCCTGAGTGGAAGGTTCTTCGACGATGAAACGGTCAGCCGGCGAACGGCCAGTACGGTGACCAGTCTCCACGACCAGTGCGCCAGTATCGGCTAGTACGCCTTCACCGCGTTGCAGCGCTTCTTTTACCAGCTCATCGACGCTCAGGTCGGTGTACACGGTGTTGTTGGCTTGCGTCATGAGATACCCCATCCGGCCCGAGGCCGAGTGCTCCAAACGTTTTGTAGTTGTCTTGAAAAAACTACTACAGCGAAAAAAGTGGCCGGATTATGCCAGAAACGCCCAAAAAAAGTAGGCCCCTCCTGTCAGAACTGCGCTTTTGCGCAATTCGACAGGAGATTGTCCTGTGATTAAACGTTTCAGTGGCGAGTTTCTGAGGCCACGTCTGTGCCGCCACCGGCAAACAGTTGCGCCACATCGCTGGCATCGAAGAAATAGCGCTCGTTGCAGAACTGGCAATCGATCTCCACCTGGCCGCCGCACTCTTCCACCAATGCCTTGGCGTCCTGTTCGCCAAGGCTGACCAGCGCATTGCCGGAACGCTCGCGCGAACAGCTGCAATTGAAGCGCAACGGCTGGATGTCGAACAGGCGCACGGCATCTTCATGGTACAGGCGATGCAGCAACGTTTCGTTGTTTTCAGCCCACTCTTCAGGCTTGAGGGTCTTGGCCAGGGCCACCACGTGCTGCCAGCTGTCCTCACGCTCTTCATCATCCGGCTGGCGATCACGCGGCAGCTGCTGCAGCAGCAGACCGCGGGCCTTGCCGTTTTCGGCGTTGAGCCAAAAGCGCGTGTTCAGCTGCTGGGACTGGACGAAGTAGTTGGTGAAACATTCCGACAGGTTGGCGCCATCAAGGTCGACAGTACCCTGGTAGCGCTGGCCCTTGATCGGGTCGATGGTCAGGGTCAGGTGGCCGTCGGGCATCAGCTGCGACAGTGTGGCATCCGCCGGGATCTGGTCCGCTTCGTAGCGGGCCATGCCGCGGATTTCCCGGTCGCCGGAACATTCCACCATCAGCAGCGGAATCGGCCCAGCCGAGCGCGCCTGCAAAATCAGCAAGCCATCAAACTTCATCGCGCCCACCAGCAACGCGGTGGCGGCCATCAGCTCGCCGAGCAGCGCCTTGACCGGCTGAGGGTACTCGTGACGCGCCAACACTGCGGCATAGCTGTCATCGAGAGACACCCACTCGCCGCGCACATCGCGCTCGTCGAAGATGAAACGTTGGGTGAAATCGGTATCAGGCAAATCGCTCATAGGTTTCGGCTATCTAAAAAATGATGACAAAATGGTTACAAGGGTTGTCGAGAACCTGCGAGAACCCGTTACAGAGCGCTCACAAGGCGCTCCGATTTCCTGTTTGCAATAGAGGTATTTTATGGACAATCGACCACTGTTCCAAGCAAGGTGGTCCTGGGGGCCATTGGCAGCCTGTACGCTGCTTTCCGTCGCTCTACTGTGTTTCTGGTTATGGCCTTTTGGCCAGATCCTGTGCCTGACTTTCGACGAGTGGCTGTTCCGCAGCCTGAATGCGCCCTTGGCCGACAGCACTACCTGGCGCTACATCTGGACCGTCGGCAGCCTGCGCCCGTTCGACATCGTCGTCGGCCTGATCCTGCTGGCAGTGCTCATCCGTGGTGACTGGGTGTTCAAGGCAGCTCAGGTTCGCCAAGCGTTTTTCGGCTTTCTGGTCACGCTACTCCTCTTAGTGGTGATTCGCGCGCTGTTTTCCAAGTGGGTGGATGCAGCTGGCTGGCAGCACAAGAGCCCGTCGATGATGTTCGACGAGGTGGTGCACCTGAGTGACTACTACCCGAACCTGGAAGCCGCCTGGGAGCTCAAGGACCGTTCCAGCAAGAGTTTCCCGGGGGATCACGCCTCGGTACTGCTGATCTGGGCGCTGTTCATGAGCGTGTTCAGCCGCCGCCTGGTGCAGTACCTGGTGATCTGGGGGCTGGCGGTGCTGTTCATGCTGCCGCGCCTGGTAGCCGGCGCCCACTGGGGGCAGGATGACTACATCGGCGGGTTGCTGATGGCAGTGCTGGCGTTGGGCTGGAGCTATTACACGCCGCTGGCGGCCAAGGGCAGTGAGGCGTTGATGCGCTGGACTGCACCGTTGTTCAACCTGCTGGCCAGGTTACCGCTTGTCGGGCGGATGGCCGTGCTCCGCTAGACCCTTGGGGCTGCTACGCAGCCCTTTCCGACCGGTCCGGCGCCCCGGCATGGCCGCTCCCACAAAGCGCTGTGGGCGCTGGCTTGCCGGCGATGGGCCGCTAAGCGGCCCCGGCTATTCATAGCTCCCATGCAACTGGTGAATCTGCCGCCGCTGCTTCTTGGTTGGCCGCCCATCGGTAGTCACCCCCATGGCGCCCGCCTTGCGCATTTCGGCCGCCTGCTCACGGCGGCGCAGGCTTTCTTCGGTTTCCTCGTACAGCGTCTGCGCTTCTGGCGCCCCACGCCGCACCACCGACAACGCCTTCACCACCACGGTGCGCTCATCGAACCCGGTGCGCAGCACAAATTCGTCGCCCACTCGCGGCTCCTTGCCTGGCTTGCAACGCTCGCCCCGGCAATGCACCTTGCCGCTCTCGATCGCTGCCTTGGCCAGCGCCCGCGTCTTGTAGAAACGCGCCGCCCATAGCCACTTGTCCAGGCGAACCTTGTCGTCGTCTTCGGCTTTTTGTGCCATCCCGTTACCTCGGATTCTGTCTTTCATCGAACTGTACTACCTTCACATACGGATGCAAAAAGTCCCCGCCATGCTTACAGTTCACCACCTCATTCGCAGGGTGCGCTTCGTGAAGACATTTGACCATTTGAAAGTGATCGGCCTGCGTGAATGGATAGCCCTGCCCGACCTTGGCGTGGCAGGGCTGCGCGCCAAGATCGACACTGGTGCAAGCACCTCCAGCCTGCACGCTACCGAGGTGGAACCGTTCGAGCGCGACGGCCAGCCCTGGGTCCGCTTCACGGCGCACCTGGGCTCTGTGGTGCAGTTGCGCCACCGCCGCTGCGAGGCGCCACTGGTGACCATGAAGACCATCAAGAGCTCCAACGGGCACGCCCAGACCCGCTACGTCATTCGCACGTCACTGGCGCTGGGCGATGGTGTGTGGGAGGTGGAGTTCACACTCGCCTGCCGCAAGAACATGCGTTACCGCCTGCTGCTCGGTTCCAAGGCCCTGATCCACGGCCAGCTGGTGGTCAACCCTGGCCTGAAGTACGTACAAGACAAACCGGCCTTCCCGGCCACCCTTCCCCCTGTCACAGGTGCTGCATGAAGATCGCTGTGCTGTCGCGCAATCCGCGTCTGTATTCCACCCGCCGCCTGGTCGAAGCCGGTACCCAGCGTGGCCACGAAATGGTGGTGATCGATACCCTGCGGGCCTACATGAACATTGCCAGCCACAAGCCGCAGATCCATTACCGCGGCAAGCCGCTGGAGGGCTTCGATGCCGTGATCCCGCGCATCGGCGCTTCCGTCACCTTTTACGGCTGCGCAGTGCTGCGCCAGTTCGAAATGATGGGCGTGTACCCGCTCAACGAATCGGTAGCCATTGCCCGTTCCCGCGACAAACTGCGCTCGCTGCAATTGCTGTCGCGTCGCGGAATCGGCCTGCCCATTACCGGCTTCGCCCATTCACCCGACGACATTCCCGACCTGATCCAGATGGTTAATGGCGCGCCGTTGGTAATCAAGGTGCTGGAGGGCACCCAGGGCATTGGCGTGGTGCTGTGCGAAACCACCCAGGCTGCCGAGTCGGTGATCGAGGCGTTCATGGGGCTCAAGCAGAACATCATGGTTCAGGAGTACATCAAGGAGGCTGGCGGGGCCGACATTCGCTGCTTCGTGGTGGGAGACAAGGTGATTGCCTCGATGAAGCGTCAGGCCAAGCCGGGCGAGTTCCGCTCCAACCTGCATCGGGGGGGCGTCGCCAGCCTGATAAAAATCACCCCTGAAGAGCGGATTACCGCGATCCGGGCGGCCAAGGTGATGGGTTTGAGCGTGGCGGGGGTGGATATCTTGCGGTCCAACCATGGGCCATTGGTGATGGAGGTGAACTCGTCGCCGGGGCTGGAGGGGATCGAGGTGACCACCGGCAAAAACGTGGCCGGGATGATCATCGAGCACCTGGAGAAGAACGGCGGGCCGAATCAGACCCGGACCAAAGGCAAGGGCTGATTCAAGCCTGTACCGGCCCTATCGCCGGCAAGCCAGCTCCCACAGGATTACCACAACCTCCAGGCTTGTAGATTACCTGTGGGAGCTGGCTTGCCGACGATAGGGCCGGTGCGGTCAACCAGATTCATACAGCATTACGCGGCAGCAATAGCCCCAGCGGCAACCGCACCCGCGCTTCGATCCCCCCGCCAGACCGATTACGCAGCTCCACATTCCCGCCATGCTGGGCGGCGATCCGCTTGACGATCGCCAGCCCCAGCCCGGTGCCCTTGCCGCCCCGTGCCCGATCCCCACGAATGAACGGATTGAAGATGGTCTCCAGCTCCGACTCGTCGATCCCGGTGCCACGGTCCAGCACGCTCAGCACCACGTACGGTGCGCTCTCGTCACCCGACACATAGGCCGCCACTTCGACCCCCTTGCCAGCATGGTGCAGGGCGTTGCCGATGAGGTTGCCCAACATGCGCTTGAGCGAAACGCGACGCAGCGGGAATGGAGGAATTGGCTCCAGGCACAGGCGCACACGTTCTTTCGGCTGGTTGTACGGCGCCACGACTTCACGCACCAGGTCAGCCAGGTCGACCTCTTCCACCGGCTCGTCACGGCCATCGCGGATGAAGGCCAGGAACTGATCGAGGATCGCATCCATGTCCTCGATATCGCGAACCATGTCGTCACTCAGGTCGCTGTCGCTGTTCAGCAATGACAACGACAGGCGCAGACGCGTCAACGGTGTGCGCAGGTCGTGGGAAACCCCGGCCAGCATCAGCTCGCGCTCGCGCCCGGCTTGTTCGACATCTTCGGCCATCTGGTTGAAGGCCTTGTATACCTCGGTCATCTCGCTGGGCGTGTCGCTGATCGGCAGACGCACACTGCGCCCCTGGCCCAGCTGACGAGCGGCGAACACCAGGCGCTTGAGCGGCTGGTTCAACTGGCGCACGAAGATCCAGGCCGACGCGGTGGACAACAGGCCGATGGCCAGGAACCAACCCAGCACGTTCCAGATTTTCTGCCCACGCAGCGGGTGTGGGTACAGTGGCACTTTCAGCCAGCCAGGGCCCAGGCTTGGCGCATTGACCCACAACGCCGGTGGCGCATGGATGCGCAGCCGCACCTCGGTGTCTTCGCCCAGCTCCGCCTGCATCTGCCGTTGGTAGATTTCACTGTAGGGCCAGTGCTGCTCACCCTCGGGCACACCCGACCCGGTCACGCGGATGAGGCCCGCCGCTTCGGCAATCCTGTCGCGGTTTTCTTCGTCGGCAGCCCAATAGGCGCGCAAGGTCAACGCCACACCGTGGCTGTACTGACGGTCGACCAGCACGTCCTCGTTCATCAGCAGGTAGACCAGGGTCAAAGCCTTGCTGAACAGGACGACGATCAACACCAGCCACAGGGTGCGGGCGAAGAAACTCTGCGGAAACCAGAGCGGTGTTTTCATGGACGACGCAGCATCATTTGCCCGCGTTTCCGTCTGGCACGAACACGTAGCCCACGCCCCAGACGGTCTGGATGTAACGCGGCTTGGACGGGTCCGGCTCGATCATGCGGCGCAGGCGCGAAATCTGCACGTCGATGGAACGCTCCAGTGCATCCCACTCCCGACCACGGGCCAGGTTCATCAGCTTGTCGCGGGTCAGCGGCTCGCGGGCGTGCATCACCAGGGCCTTGAGCACGGCGAACTCGCCGGTGGTGAGCATGTGCACTTCGTCGCCACGCTTGAGTTCGCGGGTGGCCAGCGACAGCTCGTAGTCGCCGAAGGTGACCGATTCGTCCTCACTGCCCGGCGCACCCGGCACGGCGGGGGCCTGACGGCGCAACACAGCCTTGACGCGGGCCATCAGCTCATCCGGGTTGAACGGCTTGCCCAGGTAGTCGTCAGCGCCCAGTTCCAGGCCCTTGATACGGCTCAGCTCGTCGCCCTTGGCGGTGAGCATGATGATCGGGATCTGGTTGTTCTGCTGGCGCAGGCGCTTGCACGCAGACAGGCCATCCTCGCCCGGCAGCATCAGGTCGAGCACCACCAGGTTGAACACCTCGCGCTGCAGCAGGCGGTCCATCTGCTCGGTGTTGGGCACCGCGCGGGCACGGTAGCCCTTGCTGGTGAAGAAACGTTCCAGCAGGCTGCTGAGCCCCGGATCGTCGTCGACGATGAGAATCTTGTCACCTTCAGCGGTGTTTGCGGTGCCGGTCATGAATAACTCCTCTGATATCGCCGCGCATTATGGCGTAGCCATTGCTGCACGTTGCGTGAGCATTGTTAGCAGATTTTTCCCCCGGCGCCAGTTCCAGCTGGCTGGGCGCCATCACCGCAAGCCGTTTGCGATGGGTATAATGCGCGGCTTTCATCCAGCGCCGCCGGGATAAAAGCCCACAGGCGACCCCCGTATTCACAAATGTCAGGTGGTTTACATGGACAGCATCAACAGCCGTATCGCCGAGGAACTGGGCGTACGCCCCCAGCAGGTCGAGGCGGCCGTGGGCCTGTTGGACGAAGGCTCGACCGTGCCCTTCATCGCCCGTTACCGCAAGGAAGTGACCGGTAGCCTGGACGACACCCAGCTGCGCCATCTGGAAGAGCGCCTGCGCTACCTGCGCGAACTCGACGACCGTCGCGCCAGCATCCTGTCCAGCATCGAGGAACAGGGCAAGCTGACCCCTGAACTGGCCCGCGAAATCAAGCTGGCCGACACCAAGACCCGCCTCGAAGACCTGTACCTGCCGTACAAGCAAAAGCGCCGCACCAAGGGCCAGATCGCCCTGGAAGCCGGCCTCGGCGAGCTGGCGGACGGCCTGTTCAACGATCCGGGCCTTGTGCCAGAGAGCGAAGCCGCACGCTTCGTCAACGCCGAAAAGGGCGTGGCCGACGTCAAGGCCGCGCTGGAGGGCGCCAAGTACATCCTGATGGAGCGCTTTGCCGAGGACGCCGCCCTGCTCGACAAGCTGCGCAATTTCCTCAAGCAGGAGGCCGTGCTCAGCGCCCGCGTGGTAGCCGGCAAGGAGGAAGAGGGCGCCAAGTTCCGCGACTACTTCGCCCACGACGAACTGCTGCGCAACGCACCGTCGCACCGTGCCCTGGCAATCTTCCGCGGGCGCAACGAAGGTGTGTTGAGCGCCTCGCTGAAAGTGGGCGAAGAACTGCCTGGCACCCTGCACCCGTGCGAAGTGATGATCGGCCACCACGTCGGCGTCGAAAACCGCGGCCGCCCGGCCGACAAATGGCTGGGCGAGGTGGTGCGCTGGACCTGGAAGGTCAAGCTGTACACCCACCTGGAAACCGACCTGTTCGGCGAACTGCGCGACAACGCCGAAGGCGAGGCAATCAACGTGTTCGCCCACAACCTGCACGACCTGCTGCTGGCCGCCCCGGCCGGTCCGCGCGCCACCCTGGGCTTCGACCCGGGCCTGCGCACCGGTTGCAAGATCGCCGTGGTCGACGCCACCGGCAAGCTGCTGGACTACACCACGGTGTACCCGCACGCGCCGAAGAATGACTGGGACCGCACCCTATCCATCATGGCTGCACTGTGCGCCAAGCACTCGGTGGAGCTGATCGCCATCGGCAACGGCACCGCCAGCCGCGAAAGCGACAAGCTGGGGGCAGAGCTGGTGAAAAAATACCCAGCACTGAAAATCACCAAGATCATGGTTTCCGAAGCCGGCGCTTCGGTGTACTCGGCATCAGAACTGGCCGCCCGCGAGTTCCCGGACCTGGACGTGTCGATCCGTGGCGCCGTTTCGATTGCCCGCCGCCTGCAGGACCCGCTGGCGGAGCTTGTGAAGATCGACCCGAAATCCATCGGTGTCGGCCAGTACCAGCACGACGTGTCCCAGCTGAAACTGGCGCGTGGCCTGGACGCCGTGGTCGAGGACTGCGTGAACGCCGTGGGCGTGGACGTGAACACCGCCTCGGTGGCGCTGCTGACCCGTATCTCCGGCCTTAACGCCACGCTGGCGCAGAACATCGTCGCCCATCGCGATGCCAACGGCCCGTTCGCCACCCGTGCAGCCCTGAAAAAGGTCAGCCGCCTGGGTGAAAAAACCTTCGAACAGGCCGCCGGCTTCCTGCGTGTGATGAACGGCGACAACCCACTGGACGCCTCCGCAGTGCACCCGGAGGCCTATCCGCTGGTGCAGCGCATCGCCGCCGATACCGACCGCGACATCCGCTCGCTGATCGGCGACAGCAGCTTCCTCAAGCGCCTGGACCCGAAGAAGTTCACCGACGAGTCCTTCGGCCTGCCGACCGTCACCGATATCCTGCAAGAGCTGGACAAGCCTGGCCGCGACCCACGGCCCGAGTTCAAGACCGCCACCTTCCAGGACGGCGTCGAAGACCTCAAGGACCTCGAACCCGGCATGATCCTGGAGGGTGTGGTGACCAACGTCACCAACTTTGGCGCCTTCGTCGACATCGGCGTGCACCAGGACGGCCTGGTGCACATCTCGGCGCTGTCGGAGAAGTTCATCAAAGACCCGCGTGAAGCGGTCAAGGCCGGCGACGTGGTCAAGGTCAAGGTCATGGAAGTGGATATCCCGCGCAAGCGTGTCGGCCTGTCCATGCGCATGAGCGACACCCCAGGCGAAAAAGTCGAAGGCAACCGCGGTGGCAACCGTGGCAATGGCGGCAACCGCCAGCAGCCGGCCCAACGCCCGCGTGAAACCGCCACCGCCGCGCCGGCCAACAATGCCATGGCCTCCCTGTTCGCCAACGCCAAGCAGTTGAAGAAGAAGTGATGGACGTACCCCGCGAATACGTCGAAAGCGCCTTCAGCCAGCTGCTGGGCTGCCGCCTGCAACGCCTGGACACGGGTGTTGCAGAGGTGGCCCTGCCGCTGGAGCCGCACTTGCGCAACCGTGGCCAGAAGCTGCACGGCGGGGCGATCTTCAGCCTGGTGGACATCGCCATGGGCCTGGCCTGCTCGGCCAGCCATGGCTTTGACCAGCAAAGCGTCACCATCGAGTGCAAGATCAACTACATGCGCGCCGTCAGCGATGGCGAAGTGCTGTGTACCGCCCGTGTGCTGCACGCCGGGCGGCGAACCCTGGTGGTCGACGCCGACGTAGTCCAGGGCGACAAGCTGGTGGCAAAAGCGCAAGGAACCTTCGCGGTTCTCTAGCTCACCAAGCAGTATCTGCGGTATTTTCAGCAGTGCGCTGGCACTGCTGGAACCCGCGTAAACCAGGCGACAACGCCAGTTCCTTTCTTCCTACCCTTGTAGACCGTTATCTCTACCCCCATATTGGGGCGACTGACGCGTGAAGGAATACATCTTGAGCGAACTCCTCAACCGCCGCCTGAGCCTGCTCGGCGCCAATCTTCCCCTGCTCAAGCAGTGCCTGCACGGTATTGAGCGCGAATGCCTGCGCGTGACCGATGAAGGTCGCCTGGCCCAGACCCCGCACCCGGAAGCACTGGGATCGGCGCTGACCAACGAGCAGATCACCACCGATTATTCCGAGTCGTTGCTGGAGTTCATCACCCCTGCGCTGGCCGACCCGGCCAAGGTGCTCGAAAGCCTCGAAGAGACCCACCGTTTCGTCTACAGCAAGCTGGGCGACGAATACCTGTGGAGCCCTTCGATGCCGTGCACGCTGCCGGCCGAGGAGGACATCCCGATCGCCGAGTACGGCAACTCGAACATCGGCAAGCTCAAGCACGTGTACCGCAAGGGCCTGGCCCTGCGCTACGGCCGCACCATGCAGTGCATTGCCGGCATACATTACAACTTCTCGCTGCCCGAAGCCCTGTGGCCACTGCTGCGCGAAGCCGAAGGCAGCACGCTAGACGACCGCGACTACCAGTCGTCGGCCTACATCGCGCTGATCCGCAACTTCCGCCGCTACAGCTGGCTGCTGATGTACCTGTTCGGCGCCTCGCCGGCGCTGGACAAAGGCTTCCTGCGTGGCCGCCCGCACCAGCTCGAAGAGCTGGACGCCGAAACCCTGTTCCTGCCCTATGCCACCAGCCTGCGCATGAGCGACCTGGGCTACCAGAGCAACGCCCAGGCCGGCCTCACGCCTTGCTACAACAACCTGGCCAGCTACACCGACAGCCTGCGCAAGGCCGTGGGCACGCCCTACCCGCCTTATGTTGAGGTCGGTACGCACGTGGACGGCGAATGGGTGCAGCTGAACACCAACATTCTGCAGATCGAGAACGAGTACTACTCGAACATCCGCCCCAAGCGCGTTACCTACACCGGCGAGCGGCCGATACAGGCCCTGACTTCGCGTGGCGTGCAGTACGTGGAAGTGCGTTGCCTGGACATCAACCCGTTCCTGCCGGTAGGTATCGACCTGACCGAGGCACGCTTCCTCGACGCGTTCCTGCTGTTCTGCGCCCTGGAAGACAGCCCTCAGCTGGACAACGGCGAGTGCGGCCAGTGCACCGACAACTTCCTGACCGTGGTCAAGGAAGGTCGCCGCCCGGGCCTGGAGCTGCACCGCAATGGCCAGCCGATCAGTCTGAAAGGCTGGGCCGGCGAGCTGATCGAGCGCATCCGCCAATTGGCCAACCTGCTCGACCAGGCGCAAGGCTCTGATGAGCACGCCAAGGCCCTGGATGCCCAGCAGGCCAAGGTCGACGATGCCTCGCTTACCCCGTCGGCCCAGGTGCTGGCACGCATGACCGAGCATGACGAAAGCTTCGTCCAGTTCTCGCTGCGCCAAAGCCGTGTGCACGCCGAGGCTTTCCGCGAGCAACCTCTGAGCAATGACAAGCAGCAGGCATTCGAAACGCTGGCCCGCGAATCGCTGGCCAAGCAGTCCGAGCTGGAACAAGACGAAGTCGGTGACTTCGACCTGTTCGTCGGCGCCTACCAGGCCAGCATCCTGGCAATCAGCAACTGATGAACCGCACCGCCACCCCGCGCAAGCCGCGCGCCAGCAGCCAGGCCAGGATCGAGGCGATCCTGGCGGCTGCGCGTGAGCTGCTGGCCGAACAAGGGGTGGCGGCACTTTCCATCTACAGCGTGGCTGAGCGGGCACAGATTCCGCCGTCGTCGGTGTATCACTTTTTCGCCAGCGTGCCGGCCTTGCTGGAAGCGCTGACGGCCGATGTGCACCGGGCGTTTCGCGAAGCGCTGGGCGCAGCGATCGACAGCAGCGCGTTCAGCACCTGGCACGAACTGTCACGGCTGATCGAAGAGCGCATGCTTGATATCTACAACGAGGATGCGGCGGCGCGGCAGCTGATTCTGGCGCAGCATGGCCTGAGCGAGGTGGTGCAGGCCGATCGGCAGCACGACATGGAACTGGGCGACTTGATGCACAAGTTGTTCGACCAGCATTTTCACCTGCCGGTGATGCCGCTGGATGTGGATGTGTTTGCGCTGGCCATGGAGCTGAGTGACCGGGTGTATGCGCGGTCGGTGCAGCTGCATGAGGCGATCACACCGCGCATGGCCGAAGAAGGCAAGCGGGTGTTCGAGGCGTATCTGGGGTTATACCTGCCGCCGTTTCTGGCCAAGCGTTCCAGCTGAAGTTATTGGGGCCGCGTTGCGGCCCATTCGCGGCACAAGGCCGCTCCTACAGGAGATCGCATTCCCGTGTAGGAGCGGCCTTGTGTCGCGATAGGGCTGCCAAGCAGCCCCAGTATCGAGCAGCATCACAGCTTGGCGATAGACACTTCAGTCGACTTCACAAAGGCAATCACTTCGCTGCCGACCTGAAGCTCCAGCTCTTTTACCGAGCGGGTGGTGATGACCGAAGTGACGATACCCGAGGCAGTCTGCACGTCGATTTCCGACAGTACCGGGCCTTCGAGGATCTCTTTCACGGTGCCTTTGAACTGGTTGCGGACGTTGATGGCTTTGATGGTCATGATGTCATTCCTTCTCTATGGCTTCAGTCTGGTGAGTGAGTCATTCAGTGCGCCCAACGCAGCTGCGTGGGCAGAGGGGCTACAGGATCCGGCTCGGGCGCAGTGCCCGGGGCCGACAGAACACGGTTGAGCACTTCGCTTTCCAGCGCGGCCAGGCGGTGCGAACCACGCGCGCGGGGCCGTGCCAGGTCGACGGTGAGGTCGAGCCCGACCTCGCCGTCCTCGATCAGGATCACCCGGTCAGCCACGGCTACCGCCTCGCTGACATCGTGAGTGACCAGCAGCACGGTGAAGCCGTGCTGACGCCACAGGCGTTCTATCAGTTGCTGCATCTCGATACGGGTCAATGCATCCAGCGCACCCAGCGGCTCGTCCAGCAGCAGCAGGCGTGGCTGGTGGATCAGCGCCCGCGCCAGGGCCACGCGCTGTTTTTGGCCACCCGACAGGGCTGCCGGCCATTCATTGGCGCGGTCGGCCAGGCCAACCGCCTCCAGCGCTTCCAGCGCACGTGGGCGCCAGTCACCCGACAGGCCCAGGCCAACGTTGTCGATCACCTTCTTCCACGGCAGCAAGCGTGCGTCCTGGAACATCAGGCGGGTTTCTTCGCGGGCCTCTTCCAGCGGCGCAGCGCCGGCCAGCAACTGCCCGGCCGTAGGCTGGTCGAGCCCGGCCAGCAGCCGCAGCAGGGTGCTTTTGCCGCAGCCGCTGCGGCCGACGATGGCAACGAACTGCCCCGCCGGAATGTGCAGGTCGATGCCCTTCAATACTTCGCGCTGGCCAAAGGTCTTGCGCAGGCCGTTGGAGGCCAGCGGGATGCCACGCAACAGGCGTGGCGGCTGTTCCTTGAGCACGGTCATGCGCCCTCCTTCTTGGCCACTTGATAGGCCGGGTGCCAGCGCAGCCACACACGTTCCAGGCCGCGAGCGGCGAGGTCGGCGAGTTTGCCAAGCACGGCATACAGGACGATGGCCAGTACCACCACGTCGGTCTGCAAGAACTCCCGGGCGTTCATCGCCAGGTAACCGATACCGGCGTTCGCCGAAATGGTCTCGGCCACGATCAGGGTCAGCCACATGAAGCCCAGTGCGAAACGCACGCCCACCAGGATCGATGGCAGTGCACCCGGCAAGATCACCTGGCGGAACAGGCCGAAGCCGGACAAGCCATAGCTGCGCGCCATTTCTACCAGCGCCGGGTCGACATTGCGGATACCGTGGTAAGTGTTCAGGTAGATCGGGAACAGCGTGCCCAGCGCGACCAGGAAGATCTTTGCCGACTCGTCGATACCGAACCACAGGATCACCAGCGGGATCAGCGCCAGGTGCGGCACGTTGCGGATCATCTGCACCGAGCTGTCGAGCAGGCGTTCGCCCCAGTTCGACAGGCCAGTGATAAAGCCCAGCACCAGGCCGATGCTGCCGCCGATGGCGAAGCCCAGGCCGGCACGCCAGCCACTGATGGCCAGGTGTGTCCAGATATCGCCGCTGCGCACCAGCTCGACGCCGGCGCTGACGACAGCGCTAGGTGCCGGCAGGATGCGCGTAGACAGCCAGCCAGCGCTGACCGCCAGTTGCCAGACTGCCAGCAGCAGCACCGGCAGTGCCCACGGCGCCAGGCGCTGGGTCAGGGTGGAGGAAGTTGCACGACTCATGGCCTGGCCCTCAGCTCTGTGACACGGACTTGGGCAGGATGTCGTTGGCCACCATCTCGCCGAACGGGCTTACGTAGCCACCGGTTTTGGGTTGCTCCGGGCGCTGTACATCAAGGTGCGGGAAGAGCAGTTCGGCAACCCGATACGACTCTTCCAGGTGTGGATAACCCGAGAAGATGAAGGTATCGATCCCCAGGTCGGCATATTCCTTCACCCGCGCCGCGACAGTCGGGCCATCGCCTACCAGTGCGGTGCCGGCACCGCCACGTACCAGGCCAACGCCTGCCCACAGGTTGGGGCTGACTTCCAGGTTGTCACGGTTGCCGCCATGCAGGGCAGCCATGCGCTGCTGGCCCACCGAGTCGAAGCGCGCCAGCGAGGCCTGGGCACGGGCGATGGTGTCATCATCCAGGTGCGAAATCAGGCGGTCGGCGGCGGCCCACGCTTCTTCGTTGGTTTCGCGCACGATCACGTGCAGGCGGATACCGAAGCGTACTTCACGGCCTTGAGCAGCGGCTTTTTCGCGCACCTGGGCGATCTTTTCGGCAACGGCTGACGGTGGCTCGCCCCAGGTCAGGTACAACTCGACCTGTTCGGCGGCCAGGTCTTGGGCGGCCTCGGACGAACCGCCGAAATACAGCGGCGGGCGTGGTTGCTGAATCGGCGGGTAGAGCAGCTTGGCGCCCTTTACCTGGATGTGCTTGCCGTCGTAATCGACGTTTTCGCCTTCCAGCACCTTGCGCCAGATACGGGTGAACTCGACCGAGGCTTCGTAGCGCTCCTGGTGGTTCAGGTGCAGGCCATCACCGGCCAGCTCATCCGGGTCGCCGCCGGTCACCAGGTTGAACAGCGCACGGCCATTGGACAGGCGGTCCAACGTTGCAGCCTGACGTGCTGCCACGGTCGGCGAAATGATGCCTGGGCGCAGGGCAACCAGGAATTTCAGATGCTGGGTCACAGGAATCAGCGACGCTGCCACCAGCCACGAGTCCTCGCAGGAGCGCCCGGTAGGGATCAGCACCCCACCAAAACCAAGGCGGTCGGCGGCCTGCGCGATCTGCTGCAGGTAACCGTGGTCGACCGCACGCGCGCCGTCGGAAGTGCCCAGGTACTTGCCGTCACCGTGGGTCGGGAGGAACCAGAAAATGTTAAGGCTCATTGGAGTTGTCTCCTCAAGGGTGGCTCAGCCAGGGCGGCGCCCCGGCACGGGCGAATCAATCAAGGCGCGCTAGCGACCTTGGCCGGGGGTGTCCAGATCACGTCCTTGATGCTCAGCGGCTTGGGTATGAGCTTGAGCGCCTGGAAGGTGTCGGCGATTTTCTGTTGCGCGGCCACTACCTCGGGGGTCAGCGGTGCAGCACCGTAGCCTTGGCGCTTGACCGAGGTCAGGGTGATGTCTGCGGGCAGGCCGAGCAGCGGTGCGACCTGATCGGTCACTTCCTGCGGGTTGGCCTGGGACCACTCGCCCACCGCGCGCACTTCTTCGACCAAGGTGTTGATCACCGTCGGGTGCTGGGTCGCATAGTTGCGGGTGGCCAGGTAGAACTGGTGGTTGTCGACCAGGCCCTTGCCATCACGCAGGGTGCGCGCCTGCAACTGTTGTTCGGCGGCGGCCTGGTACGGGTCCCAGATCACCCAGGCATCGACGCTGCCACGCTCGAATGCGGCGCGGGCATCGGCCGGGGGCAGGTAGACCGGCTGGATATCGCCGTACGTGAGGCCGGCGTCTTCCAGTGCGCGGACCAGCAGGTAGTGCACGTTGGAGCCTTTGTTGAGGGCGACTTTCTTGCCCTTGAGTTCCTTGACCGACTGGATTGGCGACCCCTTGGGCACCAGGATCGCCTCGCTGTGCGGCGCGGGCGGCTCGTAGGCCACGTAGAGCAGATCAGCGCCGGCGGCCTGGGCAAATACGGGTGGGGTCTCGCCGGTAACACCAAAGTCGATGGAGCCGACGTTCAACCCTTCAAGCAGCTGCGGGCCGCCGGGGAATTCGGTCCACTGCACCTGCACGCCTTGCTCGGCCAGGCGCTTCTCCAGCGTGCCCTTGGCCTTGAGCAGCACCAGGGTGCCGTATTTCTGGTAACCGATACGCAGGCTTTCGGCCTGGGCTTGGGTAATGGCGCCGAAGGACACAGCCGCCGCAAACAGGGCGACCAGACCGCGACGCAAGAAGACTGTGCGCATGGCGCTCTCCTGTGCGAATGAGGTTCGGGTTGCACCTGCTTGCCTCGTTGTCGGGCCAGTAAGGTGGTGAAGCGGGTAGTGCCGTTCAAATGCTCCAGCGGGCGCTGATCAGGCGTTCGTTCAGCACACCGGGGGCCACCGGGCGTGGCCGACGGGCCAAGGCAACGTGGAAGGTTTCAAGCGAGTCGTGCAGGCGCTCTTCCAGCGCTTGTACCAACTGCGCGGGCTTGGTGCCTTCTGCGTAAGCCACCTGGCTGTCGTCGGCGAAGATCCCTTGCAGGGTCTCTTGCGCCTTGAGTGCCGACAGCACCGGCTTCAATGCGTAATCCACCGCCAGCATGTGGGCGATGCTGCCGCCAGTGGCGATTGGCAACACGATCTTGTGGGCCAGGGCGCGTTCGGGCAGCAGGTCGAGCAAAGTTTTAAGGGCACCGGCAAACGAAGCCTTGTACACCGGGGTGGAAACGATCAGGCCATCGGCCTGGGCTACCAGCTGCTGGAAGTGCTGCACATGCGGGCTGTCGAAGCGGGCGTGCAGCAGGTCTTCGGCGGGGAAGTCACGTACCTGGAACGTCACCACCTCGACGCCACGGTCCTGTAGCCACTGGCGTGAACGCTCTAGTAGCACGCCGGAGCGTGAACGGAGACTTGGGCTACCACCGATTGAGACAACCAGCATTGCTGCGCTTCCTTGTGTTCTGTTGGAGGTGACATTAACAGCTGCTACATATATCTAGAAATCATATTTTTTCATTTGTTTATTCCATTATTGTCTTTGCTCGCGAAGCGGCCCACACATTCTGCGCAGGCATAAAAAAGGGCCGTCGAAACGGCCCGAAAATCCCTGCTTGGCTAAGAGCAATGCAACGAGGAATCCATTAACGGTTTGGCTGAGGGGTCAGGCGCAGATAGGGTTTGACCGCCCGATATCCTTTGGGGAAGCGCTGCTTGATCTCTTCCTCATCTTTGAGCGAAGGCACGATCACCACCTCATCGCCGTCCTGCCAGTTACCGGGTGTGGCGACTTTGTGGTTGTCGGTCAGCTGCAGCGAGTCGATCACCCGCAGGATCTCATTGAAGTTGCGCCCGGTACTGGCCGGATAAGTGATGGTCAGGCGCACCTTTTTGTTCGGGTCGATGACGAACAGCGAGCGCACAGTCAGGGTGTCACTGGCGTTCGGGTGAATCAGGTCGTACAGGTCGGACACCTTGCGGTCGGCATCGGCAATGATCGGGAAGTTGACCACCGTGTTCTGGGTTTCGTTGATGTCCTCGATCCACTTATGGTGCGAGTCGACCGGGTCTACCGACAGGGCGATGGCCTTGACCCCGCGCTTGGCGAAGTCGTCCTTGAGTTTGGCGGTCAGGCCCAGCTCGGTGGTGCACACCGGGGTGAAGTCGGCCGGATGGGAGAACAACACCCCCCAGCTGTTGCCCAGCCACTCGTGGAAGCGAATTTTGCCTTCGCTGGAATCCTGTTCGAAATCGGGGGCGATATCGCCGAGTTTAAGGCTCATGGGCTGCGGCTCCTTGGCTGGGTTCTGTACCGTATGGGTTCAATGTGCCTGCATTCGGTTAAAAACAAAAAGAATAAATAACGATTTATTTATAACCATAATGCATACAAATTTGCAGGCACAAAAAAGCCTCGCATCACGCGAGGCTTCTTGTTCAGCTACGGCTTACAGGAAGTTGTAAGTGTAGTTGAAGATCAGACGGGTCTGATCCTGGTCAGCCAGCGAACTGGTGCCGGTGCCGCGGTACACACCGTGACGCAGGCTGGCGCCCAGGCCCTTGAAGGTGCCGTCCTGGATCACGTAGTCGATACGGGCATCACGCTCCCACTCGCTGAAGTGGCCGTTGCCGTTGGCATTTTTACCGTCTTCACCTTTCAGGTAGGCAACCGATGCTTTCAGGCCCGGCACGCCCAGGCGAGCGAAGTCGTAGGCGTACTGACCGAAGGTGGTGTTTTCACCGGCCTTGGCGAACTGGTTGATCATGCTGTCAGTGAACAGGTAGAAGCTGGAACCGCCGGCGCCTTCGTTGCGGCCATTACCATCTACCACGCTGCCCTGGTTCAGCCAGACGAAGCCACCGTCGTCATTGACGCGCTGATGGCCGAGCATCAGCGAGTGGCCACCCAGGGTGTAGGTGAACATCGCGGACCAGGTCTTGTTGTCGACCTCGCCAGTGTTCTTGGCATAGCCACCGTTGTTGTTGAAGCGGTAGCCGGCCTCGCCGTTCTTGCCGTCGCTGCTGCTGTCGAAGTAGCGCAGGTCGGTCTTGAACGACTGGTCGTCAGCGATCTTGAACACGTGAGTCGCGCCCAGGAAGTGCTGCTTGTAGAAGTCTTCCAGGTTCGAGTAGTAGTACTGCAGGGTCAGGTCTGGCGTGAGCTTGTAGTCCAGGCCGCCGTAACGGAACTTGTTGCTGTCCTGGGTAGCACCCGCTACCGACAGGCCGGTACGGTTGCTCGAAGCACGGCCCATGGCGTGGGTCAGCTGACCGGCGTTAATGGTCAGGTTGTCGATTTCCTTCGACTGGATGGTGCCACCCTCGAAGGTTTGCGGCAGCAGACGGCCATCGTTGGAGACCAGGATCGGCAGGTTCGGCGCCAGGGCGCTACCGTAGTGAACTTCGGTCTTCGAGAAGCGTGCCTTGGCGTTACCACCCACACGGGCCCACTGGCTTACAGCCGAACCGTCGGTGTCGCTTGGGAAGAAGGAGCTGTTGTCAGGGTGCTTGCCGCGGCCACCATCCAGGTGAATACCCCACAGGGCCTGGACGTCCACACCGAAACCAACGGTGCCTTCAGTGAAACCGGACAGGTAGTCGAGCTTGAAGCCCTGACCCGATTCACGGTTGTCAGCGCCACCGTCACGGTTGTCGTTGTTGAAGTACATGGTGCGCGAGCTAAGCGACAGTTTGCTGTCTTCGACGAAACCGGCAGCGCCTGCTTGTTGGGCGAGAACCCCCAGTGCCACGGCCAGGGCCAGGCTGGACTTGTACATGTTTTGCTCCTCTACGTTCTAATTTTTGTGTATCTCTGGCGGAGGGATCTGCTGCCCCTTCTCACCGTGGATTGGCGATTTAGTCCCAAAGCGTGACCACTAAGTCAATCGTTTCTAAACGTTTCGCGACTTTGGTCTAAGACGCCAGCTGCGCTACAGGATAATGACAATCCTATAAATCCAAAATGACCGTTTTATGAATTGGTAAGATTTTTACGGAATATGGTTGGAACCTTTACTGCCAAACGTTGTAGCAACTCCGCCATTCATAACCATCGGTTATTTGCAAACGTTTGCTCATAACCTAATACCGTATCGTTCTATAGGGACGACAAAGCCTAGCAGCCCGCTCTGATTTCGCCACTGGGCAGGTTGCCCCACAGAAGCGGCGGCCTTTTACGGTCTTTGTGGGAGCGGCCTTGTGTCGCGATGGGGCGCGAAGCGGCCCCAGGACTTCAGCTTCGCCGCGTAAAAT
>NZ_JBWKXT010000058.1:12891-40310 GCF_059423245.1 Pseudomonas sp. GW460-LB5 | reverse complement strand
TGGTGGGTGATGACGGGATCGAACCGCCGACCCTCTGCTTGTAAGGCAGATGCTCTCCCGGCTGAGCTAATCACCCTCGCGATGTTGCTTGTTGCGTTTGCTTCGCTGAGGCCGCGAAATTTACGCAGATGGCGAAGCTAAGTCAATAGCCCCATTGAATTTTTTTCAAAAAGGGCAAAATAGTGTGCTTGCCTGTACGGGCCCCTTCGCGGGTAAACCCGCTCCCACAGGTACGGCACAGGTCTTTAGCACTGCGCTGTACCTGTGGGAGCGGGTTCACCCGCGAAGAGGCCCGTAAATGATAAGCAGAATGTTCAGGTGTAGATCATCTTGCGGGTCATGCCGCCGTCGACCACAAACTCCTGGCCAGTGACAAACGCCGCCTGGCGCGACAACAGCCAGGCAACCATGGCCGCCACATCTTCCACGGTGCCCACCCTGCCCGTCGGGTGCTGGGCATGATCGGCGTCGGTCAACGGCTCGGCGCGGCGCTGCGACGGGTCACGGGCATCGATCCAGCCCGGGCTTACCGCATTGACACGAATCTCCGGGCCCAGGCTCATGGCCAGGGCATGGGTCAAGGCCACCAGGCCGCCCTTGCTCGCCGCGTAGGCCTCCGTATCGGGCTCGGACTGCCGCGCCCGGGTGGAGGTAAGGTTGACGATCGCCCCGTTGTGCGCACGCAGGTACGGCGCACAATGCTTGGCCAGCAGCATCGGGCCATTGAGGTTGACCGCCAGCACCCGGTTCCATTGCGCCAGGCTCAGGCTTTCCAGCGTCTGGTTGTGCGGATTGGCGATGGCCGCATTGCACACCAGCGCGTCCAGCCGACCAAACTGCCCGAGCACTTCAGACACCCCGGCACTGACCTGGGCCTCGTCGGCAACGTCCATGGTAATGAACCAGGCGTTGTCGCCCAAGGCCTTGGCCACTTTGCTGCCACGCTGCCGGTCGAGGTCGCTCAGCACCACCTGCCAGCCTTCACAGACCAGCCAAGCGGCAATGCCCAGGCCGATGCCGCGCGCGGCACCGGTGACCAAGGCTACCCGGCCATTGTGGCCCGGGGTACTGCCGCGGATTTCGATCACAGTGCGGCCAGCCCGCGTGCAAGGTCGGCCTGCAGGTCGGCCACATCTTCCAGGCCCACGGCAACGCGGATCAGGCTGTCGCGGATACCGGCGGCTTCACGCTCCTGCGCCGACAAGCGGCCGTGGGAGGTGGTGGCCGGGTGAGCGATGGTGGTCTTGCTGTCACCCAGGTTGGTGGTGATGGAAATCACCCGGGTCGCGTCGATAAAGCGCCAGGCGCCCTCTTTGCCGCCCTTGACCTCGAAGCTGACCACCGCACCAAAGCCACTCATCTGGCGCTTGGCCAGCTCGTGCTGCGGATGACTGGGCAGGCCGGCGTAGTGCACCTTCTCCACGCCATCCTGCTGCTCCAGCCATTCGGCCAGGGCCTGGGCGCTTTCGCAGTGCGCACGCATGCGCAGGCGCAAGGTTTCCAGGCCCTTGGTGAAGATCCAGGCATTGAACGGGCTGAGCGTTGGGCCTGCGGTGCGCAGGAAGCCCACCACTTCTTTCATCTGTTCGGCACGGCCGGCAACCACGCCACCCATGCAGCGGCCCTGGCCGTCGATGAACTTGGTGGCCGAGTGGAACACGATGTCGGCACCCAGCTTCAGCGGCTGCTGCAACGCAGGGGTGCTGAAGCAGTTGTCCACCACCAGCATGGCACCGCGGGCATGGGCGATTTCACTGAGCGCGGTGATATCGACCAGCTCGGCCAGCGGGTTGGACGGCGACTCGACGATCAGTAGCTTGGTATTGGCCTTGATGGCCTTTTCCCAGCCACCGAGGTCGACCAGCGGCACGTAGTCCACCTGCACACCAAAGCGCTTGAAGTACTTCTCGAACAGGCTGATGGTCGAGCCGAATACGCTCTGCGATACCAGCACGTGGTCACCGGCACTGCACAGCGACATTACCACGGCCAGGATCGCCGCCATGCCGGTGGAAGTGCCCACGGCCTGCTCGGCGCCTTCCATGGCCGCCAGGCGCCCCTCAAAGGCGCGCACCGACGGGTTTGTGTAACGCGAATAGACGTTGCCCGGTGTTTCACCGGCAAAGCGCGCGGCCGCATCGGCGGCCGTGCGGAACACGTAGCTGGAGGTCAGGAACAGCGCTTCGCTGTGCTCGCCCTCAGGTGTACGGTGTTGACCGGCGCGCACCGCCAGGGTGTCGAAACCGACACCCTCGAGGTCGCTGTCCAGTCGCCCGGCATCCCATTGATCCGTCATGCCGTCGCTCCCTGAATCAGTTGTTGTAGAGGTCGATGATCGCGCTGACGGCCTGGTTCTTGACCTTGGCCAGGTCATTACGGGCCTGCTCGATACGCTCGAGGTAGGCATCGTCGATATCGCCGGTGACGTACTCACCGTTGAACACCGCGCAATCGAAGTGATCGATCTTGATCTTGCCGCCACCGACCGAGTCAATCAGGTCTGGCAAGTCCTGATAGATCAGCCAATCGGCACCAATCAACTCGGCCACTTGTTCGGTGGTACGGTTGTGGGCGATCAGTTCGTGAACACTCGGCATGTCGATGCCGTAGACGTTGGGGTAGCGCACCGCAGGGGCTGCGGAACAGAAGTAGACATTCTTGGCACCGGCTTCACGGGCCATCTGGATGATCTGCTTGCAGGTGGTGCCGCGCACGATCGAGTCGTCCACCAGCATCACGTTCTTGCCGCGGAATTCCAGTTCGATGGCGTTGAGCTTCTGGCGTACCGATTTCTTGCGCGCGGCCTGGCCGGGCATGATGAAGGTACGGCCGATGTAGCGGTTCTTGACGAAGCCTTCGCGGAACTTGACGCCCAGCCGGTTGGCCAGTTCCAGCGCAGCAGTGCGGCTGGTGTCCGGGATCGGGATGACCACGTCGATATCATGCTCTGGGCGCTCGCGCATGATCTTGTCGGCAAGCTTCTCCCCCATGCGCAGACGGGCCTTGTACACCGAAATACCGTCGATGATCGAGTCTGGGCGGGCCAGGTAGACGTGCTCGAAAATGCACGGCTGCAGTTTTGGCGATTCGGCGCACTGCTTGGTGAACAGCTGGCCTTCTTCGGTGATATACACCGCTTCGCCCGGCGCCAGGTCGCGGATCAGGGTAAAGCCGAGCACGTCCAGAGCCACGCTTTCCGAGGCGATCATGTATTCCACGCCTTCGTCGGTGTGACGCTGGCCGAACACTACCGGGCGGATACCGTGGGGATCGCGGAAACCGACGATGCCGTAGCCAGTGACCATCGCCACCACGGCGTAACCGCCGACGCAGCGGCTGTGCACGTGGGAAACAGCGGCGAACACGTCCTCTTCGGTCGGTTGCAGCTTGCCACGCACCGCCAGCTCATGGGCGAACACGTTCAGCAGCACTTCCGAGTCGGAGTTGGTGTTGACGTGGCGCAGGTCGGACTCGTAAATCTCTTTGGCCAACTGCTCGACGTTGGTCAGGTTGCCGTTGTGGGCCAGGGTGATGCCATACGGCGAGTTGACGTAGAACGGCTGGGCCTCGGCCGAGGTCGAGCTGCCTGCCGTCGGATAACGCACGTGGCCAATGCCCATGCTGCCCACCAGGCGCTGCATATGGCGCTGCTGGAAGACGTCGCGCACCAGGCCATTATCCTTGCGCAGGAACAACCGGCCGTCATGGCTGGTCACGATACCGGCAGCGTCCTGGCCGCGGTGCTGGAGGACCGTAAGCGCGTCATACAGCGCCTGATTGACGTTCGACTTACCGACGATACCGACGATGCCACACATGCGACGCAACCCCTACTTTGACGAAACTTGAGTGAATAGCGCTCAGGGCCGGGACGGCCCGAGCAACTGTTCCTTGAACGGAAGATCAGCCGGAGCGCTGATCAACCCACTGGGCGTCCATTGGCCGGTAAAACCCAGGATCAGGTTTTTCGACCAGTCGGCGACCAAGAGAAATTGTGGTATCAGGCGTGATTCCTGCCACCAGGTGTCTTGTTGAACAGGCCCCAGGCTGATCAGGCCTATGGCCACCACTACCAGCAAGGCCCCGCGCGCAGCGCCAAAGGCCATGCCCAGGAAACGATCGGTGCCGGACAGCCCGGTCACACGGATCAGCTCGCCGACAAGGAAGTTGACCATGGCCCCCACCAGCAAGGTGGCGACGAAAAGAATGGCGCAGCCGGCGATGACGCGCATGGATGGCGTCTGGATATAGCTCTCAAGATACACCGAGAGCGAACCGCCGAACATCCACGCAACCGCACCCGCAACGATCCAGATGAGCAACGACAAGGCTTCCTTGACGAAGCCGCGCTTGAGACTGATCAGTGTGGAGACGGCGATGATCGCGATGATCGCCCAATCAACCAAGGTAAATGCCACGGTGCTGCCTGCAGACGTTTGAGGCGGCGCATTTTACCAGAGCGACGGGCTGGGAGTAAGCGGAATGTCGGGTGGATTGGTGTTGGCTTCATCGCCGGCAAGCCACCTTTCATAGAACAAAACATGACCGGGTGATTTGCCAGGCACTCTCTGGAGCTGGCTTGCCGGCGATGGCCGGCAAAGCCGCCCTCGTGCTATCAGCTGCGCTCTGGCTGGAAACGCACCACAAAGCCTTTGAGGCTGTTCTGCCGGTTGATGGCGTCGCGTGTCCGCTCCGCCTCGGCGCGCTCGATCAGCGGCCCGACATACACCCGATTCATTCCGCCCGCCGAGCGGATATAGGCGTTGTAGCCCTGGCTGCGCAGGGTTTGCTGGAGCTTTTCGGCACCGGCACGATTGGACAGGCTGGCCAACTGGATGGACCAACTGACAGGCAAGCCATTGACGTCGATTTTTGAAGGGGCAGCCGGCTTTGCCACTGCTGCGGCAGGTGCCGGGGTGGCCACTGGCTTCGACTCCACTTTAGGCGCAGCAGCCTGTGGCTTGGCCGGCTGGACCTGCGCCTGGGTTTGCGGCGATGGCGTAATGGGCTGACTGGGCGTGGCGGGCGGCGCAGTGGACTCGTCGACCACCACCGCTGGCTGCTCCGGCGCTTGCGCAATCGCCTGCGGCTCGGGCACGGCGACCGGCTCCACCTTCACTTCCGGCAGGCTTGGCATGGCCGGTGCTTGCGGGGCCTCGACGTGCACCTGGCGCATCTCGTCCTCGCGGGTGAACAGCATCGGCAGGAAAATAACCGCCAGCGCCACCAGCACCAGCGCACCCACCATGCGCTGTTTCATCCCTTTATCCAGCACTGCCATCTACTCCACCCTCCTGGGCGTGCCGCTCCAGCCACTCCAGCGCCTGGGCAACACAGAAAAACGAACCGAACAGCAGGACCTGATCATCCGCCGTCGCCTGCGCACATTGCCCTTCAAGGGCGGCGTCGACGCTGGCATAAGACTTCACCGCGGCGCCGAGGTTCGTCAAGGCTGTGGCCAGCTCGGCAGCCGGGCGGCTGCGCGGGGTATCCAGCGGCGCCACGGCCCAGTCGTCGACCAGGCCCTGCAGCGGCGCGACCACGCCTTCCAGGTCCTTGTCGGCGAGCAGCCCGAACACCACCAGGCGACGGCCCTTGGGCGGCCGGGCCGTCAGGCGCCGGGCCAGGTACTCCGCTGCATGAGGGTTATGCCCCACATCCAGCAACAGCTCCACCCGCTTGCCCTGCCAGTTCACCAGGCGGCGATCAAGGCGGCCTGTAATGCGGGTAGCCAGCAGCGCCTGGCGCACCTGCGCGGCATCCCACGGCAGCCCCATCAGCAGGTACGCCTGCAGGGCCAGCGTGGCGTTTTCCATGGGCAGGTCGAGCAGTGGCAGGTCACAAAGCGCAACTTGCGCGCCGTCTGCCGCAGTACCGCGCCAGCTCCAGCCGGCCACGGTGCTGGCCAGATCAAAGTCCCGACCACGCAGGAACAGCGGCGCAGCCAGCTCGGCGGCCTTGTCCAGCAACGGTTGTGGCGGATCGAGGTCGCCGCACAGGGCCGGCTTGCCCGGGCGGAAGATCCCGGCTTTCTCGAAGGCTACCTGCTCGCGGGTATTGCCCAGGTAATCGACATGGTCGACGCCGATGCTGGTCACCAGCGCCAGGTCGGCATCCACCACGTTCACGGTGTCCAGGCGGCCACCAAGCCCCACTTCCAGCACTACGGCATCCAGCTGCGACTGGTAGAACAACCAGAACGCGGCCAGCGTGCCCATTTCGAAGTAGGTCAGGGAAATATCGCCCCGCGCCGCCTCGACGGCGGCAAAGGCTTCGCACAGGCGCTCATCGCTGGCCTCTTGGCCATCGATCACTACCCGCTCGTTGTAGCGCAACAGGTGCGGCGAGCTGTAGACGCCGACCTTGAGCCCCTGGGCACGCAGCAGCGAGGCCACGAATGCGCAGGTCGAGCCCTTGCCATTGGTGCCGGTTACCGTCACCACACGTGGCGCCAGCTTGCCCAGCGCCAGCCGGGCAAGCACCTTCTGCGACCGCTCAAGGCCCATGTCAATGGCCGAGGGATGCAACTGCTCGAGGTAGGCGAGCCATTCGCCCAGGGTTCGTTGTTTCATCACGCGACAGCAGCCGCCTCACGCGCTTGCTCCGGGGTTTCCTGGCCGGTCATCTGTGCCAGCAGGCGGGCCAGACGCGGGCGTAGTTCACCACGGGAGATGATCAGGTCGATAGCACCGTGCTCCAGCAGGAACTCGCTGCGCTGGAAGCCTTCTGGCAGCTTCTCGCGTACGGTCTGCTCGATCACGCGTGGGCCGGCGAAGCCAATCAGGGCCTTAGGCTCACCGACGATAACGTCGCCGAGCATCGCCAGGCTGGCAGAAACGCCGCCGTACACCGGGTCGGTCAGCACCGAGATGAACGGGATGCCCTCTTCGCGCAGGCGCGCCAGCACCGCCGAGGTCTTGGCCATCTGCATCAGCGAGATCAGCGCTTCCTGCATGCGCGCACCGCCCGAAGCAGAGAAGCAGACCATTGGGCAACGGTGTTCCAGGGCGTAGTTGGCCGCGCGTACGAAGCGTTCGCCGACAATGGCACCCATGGAGCCGCCCATGAACGAGAACTCAAAAGCGCTGACCACGATCGGCATGCCCATCAGGGTGCCGCTCATGGAGATGAGCGCGTCTTTTTCGCCAGTCTGCTTCTGGGCGCCGGCCAGGCGATCCTTGTACTTCTTGCCGTCACGGAACTTCAGGCGGTCGACCGGCTCCAGGTCGGCCCCCAGTTCGGCACGGCCTTCGGCATCCAGGAAGATATCGATGCGCGCACGTGCGCCGATGCGCATGTGGTGGTTGCACTTGGGGCAGACATCCAGGGTTTTTTCCAGCTCCGGACGATACAGCACGGCCTCACAGGCTGGGCACTTGTGCCACAGGCCCTCAGGCACCGAGCTCTTCTTCACCTCGGAACGCATGATCGAAGGGATCAGTTTGTCGACTAACCAGTTGCTCATGCTTTATTTCTCCAGTATCGGCAGGCGGGGGGCGGTGTCACCGCCCTGCCCTGCCCTTGAGCTCAAAATCTTTTATGAAACAATGGTAGACCGGCCACCGGGGCTGCCAGCGTGCCACTCCACCGCTAATGTGTTGTTCCGCCGCCAGCGGCGGCTGCCCCGCAGGGCTGCGAAAGCTATGGACGATGGCGCGCAGCCAGCCGTCACATCTGCCATCACGCCTGTTTCACCGCCTGCATGAAGGCCTCGATTTTCGCCGCGTCCTTGATGCCCTTGGCCTGTTCGACGCCACCACTGACATCCACCGCGTAAGGCCGTACCTGGGCAATGGCCTGGCCAACGTTGTCGGCCGACAGCCCGCCCGCCAAGATGATGGGCTTGCTCAGATGTGCCGGCACCAGTGACCAGTCGAACGCTTCACCGGTTCCCCCGGGTACGCCTGCCACGTAGGTGTCCAGCAGTATGCCGCGAGCCCCCGCATAAAGCTGGCAGGCCGCCTCCAGGTCGTCGCTCGGGCGCACCCGCAGGGCCTTGATCCAGGGGCGGTGATAGCCTTCGCAGTCTTGCGGGGTCTCGTCGCCGTGGAACTGTAGCAGGTCCAGCGCAACCACTTCGAGGATCTCGTTCAGCTCGCAACGCGAGGCGTTGACGAACAGACCGACCGTGGTCACGAACGGCGGCAACTCGGCAATGATCGCCCGCGCCTGGCGCACGTCCACGGCCCGCGGGCTCTTGGCATAGAAGACAAAACCGATGGCATCGGCACCCGCCTCGGCAGCAGCCAGCGCGTCTTCGATACGGGTAATCCCGCAGATCTTGCTGCGAACATTGCTCATGGACAGCGAACCCTGATTGTTACGGTGAAAGGCCGGATGTTAGCAAATGGCTATTCGCCCGTCAGTCGGCCAACGCCTCGTAGCCCGTCAAAAAGTGTGGGCCGATGTAACGCTGGGGCAGCGCATACGCCTCGGGGTACTCCACCTGGACCAGGTAAAGCCCGTACGGATGGGCCGTGACCCCGCCTTCACGGCGGTTGCGCCCTTCCAGCACTTCACGCGCCCAGGTGACCGGGCGCTCGCCGGCGCCAATGGCCGTCAGCACACCGACAATATTACGCACCATGTGGTGCAGGAAAGCCGTGGCGCGCACGTCCAGCACGATCATCTGGCCATGGCGGGTAACGCGCAGGTGGTAGATATGCTTGATCGGCGACTTGGCCTGGCACTGGCTGGCGCGGAAGGCGCTGAAGTCGTGGGTGCCAAGCAGGAACTGCGCGGCTTCGGCCATGCGTTCGACATCCAGCGGGCGGTGGTTCCAGGTCACTTCCTCGGCCAGGTGCGCCGGGCGGATCGGGTCGTTGTAGATGACATAGCGGTAGCGCCGGGCACATGCCTTGAAGCGGGCATGGAAGTCGGCCGGCATCGGCCGCGACCAGACCACGCTGATGTCGTGCGGCAGGTTGAAATTGGTGCCCAGGGTCCAGGCGCGCTCGTCGCGTACGGCACGAGTATCGAAGTGCACGACCTGGCCACAGCCATGCACACCGGCATCGGTTCGCCCGGCACAGATCACCGAAACCGGTTCGTTGGCCACCTTGGACAATGCTTGTTCCAGCGCTTGCTGGACGCTGGGTACTCCGCTGGCCTGGCGCTGCCAGCCGCGGTAGCGGGCGCCCTTGTATTCCACGCCCAGGGCGATACGGGAGTAGCCTTCGGCTGCGGATTCGGCGGTAGCGGTGTCGATGATGTCCAAGCGCATGAAACCTGTGGGGTATACGAAATGGCGGGGATTATAACGACAACGGCAGCCTTGTAGGGCTGTGGGAGCATCAGACCAGGCGAGACAGCATGTCCTCGGCTTCCTGGCGCTGGCTGTCGTCGCCGTCCTTGACCACTTCATCAAGGATGTCGCGGGCCCCCTGATTGTCGCCCATGTCGATGTAGGCGCGGGCAAGGTCGAGCTTGGTGGCCACTTCGTCACTGCCGGAGAAGAAGTCGAAGTCCAGGTCGTCCAATGGCTCGGGTTCAGGCTGCGCAATCGCATCGTCGCTGGTGAAGTGTGGCTCCAGCGATGGCGATTCGAGGCTTTGCGACAGCTTGTCCAGTTCGGCGTTGACGTCGTCCAGCTCCGAGGCAAAGCGCTTGGCGGCAGGCGAATCGTCTTCCAGCGACAGCGACAAGTCGAAATCCGACGGCATGTCGAACTCGGAGACCGGGTCAAACTCCGGCACGCTGTCGAAGGCAGCCAGCTCGGCGGCGATGTCCACCGGGGCCTCCTCCTCGGCTTGCGGGGCGGCCGGGGCAACCGGCTCAGTGACATCGAGGTCGAAATCGGACAGGTCCGCAGCAGGCTGTGGCTCTGCCTGGGCCAGCATGGCCTCGAAATCGGCGTCGGCGTCGGCTTGCAGTTCGGCATCCACGGCAAACGGCTGCTCTTCTGGCTGAATCGCTTCCAGCGCTGGCTCATCCAGCACAGGCTCGGCAATGACCAGCTCGTCGGGTACAGGTTCCTGTGCCGCCGGCTCGTTCAGCAACGGCGCTGCCAGTGGGTCTTCTTCCGGCAGGTCTTCACCCAGACTCAGGTCGAAGGCGCTGTCCAGGTCCTGCTCATCCAGGCCCGGTGCATCGAGGGTCGGCACTTCTTCGAAGGCATCCAGTTCGGCTTCAGGCTCTGCTTGCGCCACAACCTCTGGCTCAGCCTCTACCTGTTGCTCGAACTCAGGCACCTCGCCAGGCACGACATCGGCAACCACCGGCGCCTCAGGCTCGTCGTGCAGCAGCTCCTGCACATACTGCTGATCCATCTCGGCAGCCAGCGCCGCCGCACCCAGGCCGGCGGCGGCCAGGCCGAGCATGGCCGGGTAACGTTCTTTCAGCCCGGCAACCTGGGCAGTGTTGTGCTCGCTGGCCGGCAGCTTGCGCTCCTGTTCGGCGAACGCGCTCTGATCACCCTGGCGGGCGTACACATCCATCAGTTTCAAGCGCAGGTCGTCACGCTCCGGCGCGGCGTCCACAGCGGGCTCCAGCAGTTCGGTGGCGCGATTCAGGCGGCCCTCGGCCAGGCATTGATCCACTTCGGCCAACAGCGCGGCGTGAGGGTCTGCGTACGGCTCAGGCTCGAGTGCTGGCTCGGCGGCTGGCGCTGCCACTTTTTCCGCAGCAACGGCAGCGGCAGCCGAGGCTGCGACCACGGCTGGCGACAGCGTCACGCTCGGCTCCGCGACCTCAACGCCGTCAAGGCTCTCGGTATCGTTGTCGAAACCTGTGCCTTGCTCTTCTTCCAGCGCCCGCGCCATGCGCAGGTGCTTTTCTGCTTCTTGCTGGGCCTTGCGCTTGCGCGCCAGCAGCCACAGCAACAAGGCCAGCACCAGAATGCTGGAGCCGGCAATCAGCCAAAGCAGCCACGGGTTGCCCAGGATCTGGTCAAGTGCGCTGCCCGACTGGCTAGCTGACGCTGGATTGGCGGCCGGCACCGGCTTGGGCGCGGTATCGACGGCAGCAGGTGCAGGCTTGACCGCTGGCTGAGCGGCGGCTGCCGGCTGGGCAGAAGCAGCAGCTGCCACTGCCGGAGCGGCTGCACCCTGGCCTTCCAGGCGCGCCAGCTGATTGTTCTTCAGCTCGATCAGACGCTGCAGCTTGTCCAGCTGGCTCTGCAGGTCGGCCATGCGGCTTTTGAGTTCGTCGTTGTCACGGCGGCTGGTGTCCAGGCTTTCCTGGGCCACGGCCAGCTTGTCGTTGAGTGCCTTGGCCTGGCCGGCACCGGCCTGGCTGCCCGGTGTGACCAGGCGCAGGTTGTCGCCCTGGGCGATGCGCGCCGGGGCGGCTTCGGCGGCGCCACGGCGGGTAGCGTCCAGCTGGCGGGCACGCGGGCCGAGGCGGCGGCCTTCACGCCAGGCGGCGTACTGCTCGGCCACCTCGCGGTTCGCCTCGCCTTGGGCAATGTTCTGGACCTGCTGCTGGTCGGGCAGGCGCAGTACCTGGCCAACCTTCAGCTGGTTGATGTTGTTGCCGATGAAGGCGTCCGGGTTCAGCGCCTGGATCGCGATCATGGTCTGCTGGATCGAGCCACCCTGGGTGTTGCGCGCAGCAATTTGCCACAGGGTATCGCGGCGCTGGGTGGTGTAGTTGCTGGCACCGGTTGTGGCCGGTGTGACATTGCCCGCCGCCGGCTTGTCGCCTTGCGCCTTGGCCTGGTCGAGCAACACGCTGTAGTCACGCAGCAGGCGGCCTTGCGGCCACATGACCTGGACCAGGAACTTGACCACTGGCCCCGGCAGCGGCTGGCTGGAGGTCACCCGCAGCACGCTCTTGCCGTTGGGGTTGATCACCGGTGTGAAGGTCAGGTCTTCGAGGTAGGTCGGAAACGCCACCCCGGCCTTGCTGAACTCTTCCGGTGGCGCCAGGCTCGGCGCCACTTCGGCGGCTTTGAGGTCGCGTACGTCGAGCAATTCGATCTCGGCGTCCAGCGGCTGATTCTGTGCCGACTTCAGGGTCAGCTCCCCCAGGCCCAGCGCATTCGCCATGCCAGACGACAGCGCGGAGGCTGCAGCCATGGCCAGAACCAGTTTGCGAATTCGAAGCATGACCTCTTCCCTTGTATGAATTGTCCCGAAACCTGCAAGCAGAGCAGGACAAAAGTGCTCGCCAGTATCTTTTACGGCATCTGTTTAATCAACAATTGTGCCACTTGCACGGCATTGAGCGCGGCGCCTTTGCGCACGTTGTCGGTGGTCAGCCAGAGGTTGAGCTGCTGGTCTTCATCAACACCGTGACGTACACGACCAACATAGACCACGTCTTGGCCCACTGCGTCACCGACCGGGGTCGGATAATCATCACGCTCCACCCGCTCGACGCTATCGGCTGCCTCCAGCGCTTGGTTGACCGCCTCCAGGTCGACCGGGCGACGGCTCTGCACAGCCACACTGAAGCTATCGCCGAAAAACACCGGGACTTGAACGCAGCTTACGGAAATCTTCAATTCAGGCATGCCGAGCAGCACCCGCAACTCGCTGACCAGGCGGCGCTCCAGCGCTGTATGGCCCTGTTCATCGGCGGCCCCTACCTGGGCCAGCAGGTTGAATGCCACCTGGCGGTCAAAGAAGCGAGGCTCCAGCGGACGGGCATTGAGCAGCTCAGCGGTTTGCCGGGCCAGTTCGCTGACCGCTTCACGGCCTTGAGCAGACACCGCCAACGCGGCCATCACTTGCACCCGCTCAATGTCGAGCAGGCCTTTGAGCGGCGCCAGCGCGACGGCCAGGGCTACAGCGGCCGAGCATGGGCTGATGATGCGCGCTGGCAACGACAGGCCGGCCAGGCGGTCGGCGTTGGCTTCCGGCACCAAGGCCAGGGCGTCGTCCAGGCCACCGGACAGGTCGATCACCGTGCAGCCTGCCTGCAGCGCCTTGCCGGCAAAGCTGCGGCTGACGGCGGCGCCGGTGGCGAAGAAGGCCAGCTTGACCTGGGCAAAGTCGAAGCTGTCGACTTCGCGCACTTTCAGCTTCTTGCCAGCGAACATCACGCTGCTGCCCGCCGATTCCATGCTGGCCAGCAGGTGCAGCGTGGCGACCGGGAATGCGAGTTCTTCGAGGATCTGCACCAAGGCTTCACCGACGCTGCCGGTGGCGCCGACGACGGCGATGTCCAAAGGGTGTGTCATGGTAGGGATCCTCTTGCAGAAAACGGCGGGGGCGGCACTTTACTCGGATTGTAGGGTTTTGTCTGTGCTGGCCGTATCTTCGCCGCTGTGGGTTGCGTGAGGGCTAGCGGGGATGGCTTGGGATTTGCGGTGTTTGTGAGATCGAGCGCCGCCCACGCGGCGCATCGCGACGCAAGGCCGCTCCCACACTTGTTTCGGGCCAGTCCATCCTGCGCCAGGCGCGCGCGACCGCCTTGTATGTACGACGCGATATCGATGCATGCGCCAAGGCCTACGCGCGCGAATCCCACAGGAATAACTGGCCCGAAACAAGTGTGGGAGCGGCCTTGCATCGCGATGCGCCGCGTGGGCGGCGCTCGATCTCACCGGCACCAAAAATGCTGTGGCGAACACTCAAAAAAAACCCGCACTGTCGCCAGCGCGGGTTTTTGGTCAAAGCAGAACGATCAACGCTCCAGCAGAATCCGCAGCATGCGGCGCAGCGGTTCGGCGGCGCCCCACAGCAGCTGGTCACCCACGGTGAACGCGCCCAGGTACTGCGAGCCCATGTTCAGCTTGCGCAGACGGCCAACCGGGATGTTCAGGGTACCGGTGACCTTGGTCGGGGTCAGCTCCTGCATGCTGATTTCACGCTGGTTCGGCACCAGCTTCACCCAAGGGTTGTGCTGGCTGATCATGCCTTCGATGTCGGCGATCGGCACGTCCTTGTTCAGCTTGATGGTCAGCGCCTGGCTGTGGCAACGCATGGCGCCGATGCGCACGCAGATGCCGTCGACCGGGATCGGGCTCTTGAAGCGACCGAGGATCTTGTTGGTCTCGGCCTGGGCTTTCCATTCTTCACGGCTCTGGCCGTTCGGCAGTTCCTTGTCGATCCACGGGATCAGGCTACCGGCCAGTGGCACACCAAAGTTCTCGGTCGGGAAGGCGTCGCTGCGCATGCTCTCGGCAACCTTGCGGTCGATGTCGAGGATGGCGCTGGCCGGGTTGGCCAGGTCGTCGGCAACGGCTGCGTGAGTGGCGCCCATCTGCTTGATCAGCTCGCGCATGTTCTGCGCGCCAGCACCCGAGGCTGCCTGGTAGGTCATGGCGCTCATCCACTCGACCAGGCCGGCTTCGAACAGCCCACCCAGGCCCATCAGCATCAGGCTGACAGTGCAGTTGCCGCCGATATAGTTCTTGGTACCGGCGTCCAGCTGCTGATCAATGACCTTGCGGTTGACCGGGTCGAGGACGATCACCGCATCATCCTGCATGCGCAGGGACGAGGCCGCATCGATCCAGTAACCCTGCCAGCCGGCTTCACGCAGCTTGGGGAAGACCTCGTTGGTGTAGTCGCCGCCCTGGCAGGTCAGGATCACGTCGAGGGTCTTGAGTTCTTCAATCGAATAAGCGTCTTTGAGCGGCGCTGTATCCTTGCCCACGTTCGGGCCTTGGCCGCCGACATTGGAGGTAGTGAAGAACACCGGCTCGATAAGGTCGAAATCCTGCTCCTCCAGCATCCGCTGCATGAGCACGGAACCGACCATGCCGCGCCAACCGATCAGACCTACACGTTTCATCGCAACTACACCTTTGCTAAAAGTGGGCCGCCACCGGGAATTTGGGGTGGCGGGCCAGAGAGATTACAGATTCCGCAGCGCTGCGACTACTGCGTCGCCCATTTCCTGCGTACCAACTTTGCGGCAGCCTTCCGAGAAGATGTCGCCGGTGCGCAGGCCCTGGTCAAGGACCAGGCTGACGGCCTTCTCGATCGCCTCGGCGGCAGCCGACTGATTGAAGCTGTAACGCAGCATCATCGACACCGACAAAATGGTCGCCAGCGGGTTGGCGATGCCAAGGCCGGCGATGTCCGGCGCCGAACCGTGGCACGGCTCGTACATGCCCTTGTTGTCGGCATCCAGCGACGCAGATGGCAGCATGCCGATGGAACCGGTCAGCATGGAAGCTTCATCCGACAGAATGTCACCGAACATGTTGTCGGTCACCATCACGTCGAACTGCTTGGGTGCGCGCACCAGCTGCATGGCAGCGTTGTCGACGTACATGTGGCTCAGTTCGACGTCCGGATAGTCCTTGGCCACGTCTTCGACCACTTCACGCCACAGCTGGCTGGACGCCAGGACGTTGGCCTTGTCCACCGAGCACAGCTTCTTGCCACGTACGCGGGCCATGTCGAAGCCGACACGGGCAATGCGGCGCACTTCGCTTTCACTGTACGGCAGGGTGTCGTAGGCCTGGCGCTCGCCGCCTTCCAGCTCGCGCTGGCCACGCGGGGCACCGAAGTAGATGCCGCCGGTCAGCTCACGGACGATGAGGATGTCCAGGCCCGAAACGATTTCCGGCTTCAGCGACGAGGCATCGGCCAGCTGCGGGTAGAGGATGGCCGGGCGCAGGTTGGCGAACAGGCCCAGTTGCGAACGGATTTTAAGCAGGCCGCGCTCAGGGCGGATGTCACGCTCGATCTTGTCCCACTTCGGGCCACCCACGGCGCCCAGCAGCACGGCATCGGCCTTGCGCGCACGCTCCAGGGTTTCGTCGGCCAGCGGCACGCCATGCTTGTCGATGGCGGCGCCACCGATCACGTCATGTTCCAGGCTGAAGCCAAGCTGGAACTTGTCGTTGGCCAGTTCCAGCACCTTGACCGCTTCGGCCATGATTTCCGGGCCGATACCGTCACCAGGGAGAATCAGAATCTGCTTGCTCATGCTTTCCTCTATCCATTCACGCGGTGCGGCCAAACGGGCCCCACCGAAAAGTGCTTAACGCTCGGCCCACAACACCAGCACATCGGTGCTGAACGAGCCATCGGCCTCGATCTGGTAATACTGCCGTACTTCTTCACCCATGGCTTGCTGCAATTGGCGTATGGCCACGCGCATCGGCTCGGGGGTGCGCATGCGCTCGACCCAGCTGCTGAACTCCAGGCGCAGTGGCTGGCGCGTGTGGCTGCGCACATGCAGGCCGGCTTCGCTGACCTGACGCTGCCATTCGGCGGCGGAGTAGTCGCGCACATGACTGGTGTCGCGCAGCACCTCGACCGTTTGCAGGTAGGTGTCGAGCAGCGGGCTGCCGGGTGACATCACATCGACGAACGCCGCCACGCCACCGGGCTTGAGCACCCGGCGCACTTCGCGCAGGGCCAGGCCCAGGTCGCTCCAGTGGTGGGCCGAGTAGCGGCTGAAGACGAAATCGAACGAAGCATCGGCAAACGGCAGGCGTTCGGCCGCGCCGCGCTCGGTGGTGATGTTGGCCAGGCCGCGCTCGGCGGCAACACTGGCGACCACGTCGAGCATGGCTTGCGAAAGGTCGTAGGCGACCACCTCGGCGACCAGCGGCGCGACGTGGAAGCTGACATGACCGGCACCGCAGCCCAGGTCCAGCACGCGCGCATGGGCCTGCCCTGCCAGCTCAGCCTGCAGCAGGGCGAACTCACTGCCCTGGGCGTGCACGGTGCTGCTGAGGTAGGCGCTGGCCTGTTCGCCGAACTGGCGCTGGACCACGTCGGTGTGGTTGGTGCTGGTCATGGGTGCAGTCCTTTTGATTGTCATCACCAGTACCGGCCTCTTCGCGGGGCAAGCCCGCTCCCACAGAGGCCAGCACTCACAGCTACATCACTCAGGCATCACGGAACAGCCAAGGCTGGCTGGCGCGGTGCTTGCCTTCGAAGGCCTTGATCGCATCGCTGTCCTGCAGGGTCAGGCCGATATCGTCCAGGCCGTTGAGCAGGCAGTGCTTGCGGAACGCATCGATCTCGAAATGCAGCACCTTGCCATCCGGACGTGTCACGGCCTGCGCTTGCAAGTCGATGGTCAGCTGGTAACCCGGGTTGGCTTCGACCTGCTTGAACAACTCGTCGACTTCCTCATCGCTGAGGATGATCGGCAGCAAGCCGTTCTTGAAGCTGTTGTTGAAGAAGATGTCGGCAAAGCTCGGCGCGATCACGCTGCGGAAGCCGTACTCGTCCAGCGCCCACGGGGCGTGCTCACGGCTGGAGCCACAACCGAAGTTTTCCCGCGCCAGCAACACGCTGGCACCCTGGTAGCGTTCGTGGTTGAGCACGAACTCGGTGTTCAGCGGGCGCTTGCTGTTGTCCTGGTAGGGCTGGCCCACGTCCAGGTAACGCCATTCGTCGAACAGGTTAGGGCCAAAGCCGGTGCGCTTGATCGACTTCAAAAACTGCTTGGGGATGATCTGGTCGGTGTCGACGTTGGCACGGTCCAACGGCGCGACGAGGCCAGTGTGCTGGGTAAAGGCTTTCATGCTGCGCTCCCTTGGATCAACTCGCGGACATCGATGAAGTGGCCGGTCACCGCGGCAGCGGCAGCCATGGCCGGGCTGACCAGGTGGGTACGGCCACCGGCCCCCTGACGGCCTTCGAAGTTGCGGTTGGAGGTGGACGCGCAGTGCTCGCCGCTCTCCAGGCGGTCCGGGTTCATCGCCAGGCACATCGAGCAGCCTGGCTCACGCCATTCGAAACCGGCTTCGACAAAGATCTTGTCCAGGCCTTCGCGCTCGGCCTGGGCCTTGACCAGGCCCGAACCTGGCACGACGATGGCTTGCTTGACGGTAGCGGCCACCTTGCGGCCCTTGGCGATTTCGGCTGCGGCGCGCAGGTCTTCGATACGCGAGTTGGTGCACGAGCCGATGAACACGCGGTCCAGCTGAATATCGGTGATCGCCTGGTTGGCGGTCAGGCCCATGTACTTCAGGGCACGCTCGATCGAACCACGCTTGACCAGGTCGGCTTCGGCAGCCGGGTCCGGCACGCGCTGATCGACGGCCAGGACCATCTCGGGCGAGGTGCCCCAGCTGACCTGTGGCTTGATCTGGCTGGCATCGAGCTCGACCACGGTGTCGAACACGGCATCGTCATCCGACACCAGGTCTTTCCAAGACTCGACCGCTTGTTCCCACTGCTCGCCCTTCGGCGCATACGGGCGGCCTTCAACGTAGGCAACGGTGGTGGCGTCAGTGGCCACCAGGCCCACGCGGGCACCGGCCTCGATGGACATGTTGCAAATGGTCATGCGGCCTTCCATCGACAATTCGCGGATGGCGCTGCCGGCAAACTCCATGGCGTGGCCATTGCCACCCGCGGTGCCGATTTTGCCGATCACGGCCAGGACGATGTCCTTGGCGGTAACGCCGGCAGGCAATTGGCCTTCCACGCGCACCAGCATGTTCTTCATCTTTTTGGCGACCAGGCACTGGGTGGCGAGCACGTGCTCGACCTCGGAGGTGCCAATGCCGTGGGCCAGGGCACCGAAAGCGCCATGGGTGGACGTGTGCGAGTCACCGCAGACCACGGTCATGCCGGGCAAGGTGGCGCCCTGCTCGGGGCTGATGACGTGAACGATGCCCTGGCGTTCGTCATTCATCTTGAATTCGACGATGCCGTATTCGTCACAGTTTTCGTCAAGGGTCTGCACCTGCAGGCGCGACACCTGGTCGACGATGGCCTCGATGCCGCCCTTGCGCTCTGGCGTGGTCGGCACGTTGTGGTCGGGGGTGGCGATGTTGGTGTCGATGCGCCACGGTTTGCGGTTGGCCAGGCGCAGGCCTTCAAAGGCCTGGGGAGACGTCACTTCGTGGATGATGTGGCGGTCGATGTAGATCAAGGACGAGCCGTCATCACGGCGCTTGACCTCATGGGCTTCCCAGAGTTTGTCGTAGAGCGTTTTGCCAGCCATCAGACTGTTCCTCATCAGCGTCTTTCTATGCCAAAGACCCCTTGGCTTGTACGGACGATGCTAGGGGGTTAGATTGAATAACTCAAATTCATAATTTTTATGCTTTGGATAACCCAAAGGAATACAACCCCATGGACCTGGCCAACCTCAGTGCCTTTATCGCCATTGCCGAAACCGGCAGTTTTTCCGGGGCCGCCGACCGGCTGTTCCTGACCCAACCGGCCATCAGCAAACGCATCGCCGGGCTGGAACAGCAACTGGGTGTGCGCCTGTTCGACCGCCTGGGCCGCGAGGTCACCCTGACCGAGGCCGGGCGCGCCCTGCTGCCACGGGCCTACCAGATTCTCAATGTGCTTGATGATACCCGACGGGCGCTGACCAACCTGACCGGGGCCGTGAGCGGTCGTCTGACCCTGGCCACCAGCCACCACATCGGCCTGCACCGCCTGCCTCCATTGCTGCGGGCCTTCACCCGCCAGTACCCGGCGGTGGCGCTGGATATTCAGTTTCTGGATTCAGAACAGGCCTACGACGAAATTCTGCATGGCCGTGCCGAGATTGCCGTGATCACCCTGGCGCCCGACCCGCACCACCTGATCAAGGCCGTACCGGTGTGGGACGACGCCCTGGACTTTGTCGCCGCGCCCGAGCACCCGCTGGCCAACAACCGTACAGTCAGCCTGGCTGATGTGGCCCGCCACCCGGCGGTATTCCCCGGCGGCAACACCTTTACCCACCATATTGTCCAGCGCCTGTTCGAAAGCCAGGGCCTGACGCCGAACATCGCCATGAGCACCAACTACCTGGAAACCATCAAGATGATGGTATCGATCGGGCTGGCCTGGAGTGTATTGCCACGCACCATGCTCGACGAACAGGTTGCACCCATCGCATTACCGGGCATACAGCTGTCACGCCAGCTAGGCTACATCTTGCACACGGAGCGTACGCTGTCGAACGCGGCCAGGGCTTTCATGGCCCTGCTCGACAGCCACGCAGGGCCGGCCTGACCGGCCGTCAGCCCGGCACATCCAATTCAAGGACGCGTCATACGCCAAAGGTCTGGTACCGATGCCCAAATCAGCAAACCGCTTTTTGCGCCTGCCGCGTATTCCTGCGGCCGATCCCCAAGAGTCGGAGCAGGCCTGGCAGAACGCCCCACAACTGCTGGCCGCGCTCAATGGCGCGCGCCTGGGGGCCTGGCTATGGGACATCGATAGCGGCCGGGTCAGCTGGTCACGAGGCACCCAGGCGCTGTTCGGCTTCGACCCGCAGCGACCGTTGCCCGCCGATGTCGACTACCTCGACTTGCTGCCCGAGGAAGACCGCGCCCGCACCCGCCAGGTGTTCCAGGCCGTGTTCAACGGCGAGCCGGTGGAACAGGCCATGCGTCACCGCATTCGCTGGCCTGACGGCAGCCTGCACTGGCTGGAGATCAACGGCAGCCTGACCCACGACCAGCATGGGCGCCCGCAGATGATCGGGGTGATCCGCGAAATCACCCGCCAGCGCGAGCGGGAAACAGCGCTGATCAATTCGGAAAAGCGCTTCGCCACCCTGTTCCACCTCAGCCCCAACGCCATTTTGCTGACCCGCCGCCACGACGGCATGATCTTCGAGGTCAACCAGCATTTCGAAGACATGTTCGGCTGGCCTGGCAGCCAGGTGATCGGCAAGACCAGCCTGGAGTTGGGCCTGTGGGTCCACCCCGAACAGCGTCACCAGGTGATGGAGTCGACCCGCGCCAATGGCGGCCCGCTCATCATGGAGGTGCAGTTCCGTGCCTCCAGCGGCAAGGTGCACGACGGCATCCTCTGCACCCAGGGTATCGAACTGGAGGGCATCACCTTCCTGATCAGCACGTTCGTCGACACCACCGAACGCAAGCGCGCCGAGCAGGCCCTGAAGGACAGCCAGGAACGGCTGGACCTGGCCCTGGACTCGGCGCAGCTGGGCACCTGGGACTGGCATATCCCCAGCGGCATGCTCTACGGTTCGGCCCGCGCCGCGCAGCTTCACGGCCTGCCGCCCACCCCTTTTCACGAGTCGTTCGATGCGTTTTTCGAGGGGGTGCCGGAACAGGAGCGCAACTCGATGCGCCAGGCCTACCGCAGCCTGCGCGAAGGGCCCGCTGGCAACTACCAGATTACCTACCGGGTGCAGCTGGAGAACGGCATTTCGCGCTATATCGAAAGCCGCGCACGCCTGTACCGCGACGAACAGGGCAACCCGCTGCGCATGGCCGGCACCTTGCTCGACATTACCGACCAGGTGGAGCGCGAGCAGCGCCTGAGCGCCTCGGAAGAGAAGTTCGCCAGCCTTTTCCAGGTCAGCCCCGACCCAATCTGCGTTACCCGCCAGGACACCGGCCAGTTCATCGAGATCAACCCCGCGTTCAGCCAGACCTTTGGCTGGGGCAGCGACCAGGTGATTGGCCGCACAGCCGAGGAAATCGGCTTGTGGGCCGAGTCCATCGAACGTGCGCAACGTATCGAGCGGGTCATCCGCGAACAGGCCCTGAGCAACGTTGCCGTGGTGGTCAACCACCGCGACGGCGCGCCGCTGACCTGTGTGATCTCCAGCCGCCTGATCACCGTCGACGACCAGCCCTGCAGCGTTACCACCCTGCGCGACATCACCCAGCAACAACGCGCCGAGGCGGCGCTGCAGTCCAGCGAGGAAAAGTTCGCCAAGGCCTTCCACTCCAGCCCCGACGCCATCACCATCACCGAACGCCACAGCGGCCGCTACCTGGAAATCAACGATGGCTTCTGCCGCCTGACAGGCTACAGTGCCGCCGATGTGGTCGGCCACACGGTATATGAGATCGGTATCTGGGCCGATGACAAGCAGCGCAGCGCGTTGCTGGCCGAGTTGCGCGAGCGCGGCCGGGTGCATCACCGGGAAATGCTTGGGCGTAACAAGCGCGGCGATATCCTCACCGTGGAAGTTTCTGTCGAGCCGATCACCCTCAACGAAGTCGACTGCCTGCTGCTGACCGCACGCGACGTCAGCCAGTTGAAAAACGCCCAGGCGCAAATACGCCATCTGGCCTACCACGATCCGCTGACCAACCTGCCCAACCGTGCCCTGCTGATGGACCGCCTGAGCCAGCAGATTGCCCTGCTCAAGCGCCACAACTTGCGCGGCGCCCTGCTGTTCCTCGATCTCGACCACTTCAAACACATCAACGACTCGCTGGGCCATCCGGTGGGCGACGCGGTGCTGAAGATCATCACCGCACGCCTGGAAGCCAGTGTGCGCCTGGAAGACACCGTGGCCCGACTGGGTGGCGACGAGTTCGTGGTATTGCTCAGCGGACTGGAAGGCAGCCGTGAGCTGGTAGAGGAAAAAGTGCGTGAACTGGCCGACACGCTGCGTGAGCTGTTGGCCGAACCGATGTCGCTGGATGGCCAGCGCCTGCAAGTGACGCCCAGCATCGGCGTGGCGCTGATCCCCGACCACGGCACCACGCCGGCCGATCTGCTCAAGCGTGCCGATATCGCCCTTTACCGGGCAAAGGACTCTGGGCGCAACACCACCCAGTTGTTCCACACCACCATGCAGAAGGCCGCCAGCGAACGCCTGCGCATGGAAAACGACCTGCGCCTGGCCTTGGCCCGCGGTGAACTGGCGTTGTACTTCCAGCCGCAGGTGGATGCCCGCGACAACCGCATCGTCGGCGCCGAGGTGCTGCTGCGCTGGCATCACCCGCAACTCGGCCAGCAGCCGCCCTCGCAGTTCATCCAGGTGCTGGAAGAAAGCGGCCTGATCCTGGAGGTTGGCAGCTGGATCCTTGACGAAGCCTGCGATGCTTGCGCGCACATGCTGGCCGACGGCCTGATCGACGCGGATGATTTCAGCCTGTGCGTGAACATCAGCCCTCGGCAGTTCCGCCAAAACGACTTTGTCGGGCGCGTGCTGCGCAGCCTGGACGACTATCGGCTGCCACGACACATGCTCAAGCTGGAAATCACCGAAGGCATCGTCATCCAGAACCTGGAAGACACCATCAGCAAAATGCGCGAACTGAAGCACTACGGGGTGAGTTTTGCCATGGATGACTTCGGCACTGGCTATTCATCGCTGACCTACCTCAAGCGCCTGCCGGTCGATGCGCTGAAGATCGACCAGACCTTTGTGCGCGATGCACCGATCGACCCCAACGACGCCGAAATCGTCCGCGCCATTGTCGCCATGGCCCGCAGCCTGGACCTGGCGGTGATTGCCGAGGGGGTCGAACTGACTGAACAGCTTGAGTTTCTGGAACGGCTGGGCTGTCACCTGTATCAGGGCTACCTGCACAGCCGGCCGTTGCCGTTGCCAGAGTTTCGCAAGCTGTTGCTGGAAGCGCCGGCAGACTACTGATCGCCTGGCTGCCAGCGCCTGCACGGTAGCGCGTCAGGAGCACAAAAAAGGGCACCCCTGGGGGTGCCCTTCTTCATCGCAGCGTGATCAGTTCAGCGCTGGTTTGTCGCCATTGATCGGGATGCGCTTGGCCTTGGCTTCTTCAGGCACGATGCGCAGCAGGTCGATGCTGAGCAGGCCGTTGGCCAGGCCGGCGGCTTTCACTTCGATATGGTCAGCCAGGCGGAACGACAGCTTGAAGGCGCGTTGCGCGATACCCTGATGCAGGTAGGTCACTTCAGCGGCGCCATTGTCGCGCTTGCCACCGGTCACGGTCAGGACACCTTTCTCAACCTGCAGGTCGAGGTCCTCCTCTTGGAAACCGGCTGCGGCTACTACGATGCGATAGTGGTCCTCGCCATGTTTTTCCACGTTGTAGGGCGGGTAGCTGCTACCGGCCTCATTACGTGCCGCGGATTCGAACAGGTCGTTGAAACGGTCGAAACCAACGGAATGGCGGAACAGTGGAGCAAGAGAGAAAGCGGTAGTCATGGTCATAAACTCCTGAGATTCAGCAAGTAAGTCATTACGCGACCCGGCTTCGGCATCGCGTACTCAAAAGATATGGCCGAGGGAAAAGCTTTCAAGGGGCAATGATAAAAAAATTTGAAATCGGTGTAGCCCTTTTCGCGGGCATGCCAGCGAGGAGGCCAGCTCAGGCAACACAGGCCTCCAAAGCCTGCACCTCAACCCCCAGCAACCGGCTGATCCGCGCGCAGTCATCTTCCCGGCGCAACTCGGCAAACAGCACCACCGCTTCGGGGTAACTGCGGGTCAGCATGGCCAGCCATTGCTTCATCCGCCCCGGTGCATAACGCGGTGACAGTTTGGCCTGGGCCTGACGCCAGAACTCGCGCAACAACGGCAGCAGGTCATCCCAGCTCATCGGCTGATAGTCCCGCCCATCACGGGCTGCGGCAATCTGCAGACCCAGGTCCGGGCGCGATACCAGGCCACGGCCCAGCATGATGTCCTCGGCCCCGCTGACCTCACGGCACCGCCGCCAGTCATCAACAGTCCAGATCTCGCCATTGGCGAACACCGGCACCTTGACCACATCCTGCACCCGCGCCACCCATTCCCAGTGCGCCGGCGGCTTGTAGCCCTCGACCTTGGTCCGCGCATGCACCACCAGATGCGCCGAGCCCCCCTCTGCCAATGCCGTGGCACACTCAAGCGCGCCGTCGGGGCTGTCGAAACCCAGGCGCATCTTCGAGGTTACCGGGATATGCGCCGGCACTGCGCGGCGCACCTCCCGCACGATGGCGTGCAGCAACTCCGGCTCTTTGAGCAGCACGGCACCGCCACGTGACTTGTTCACGGTCTTGGCCGGGCAGCCGAAGTTCAGGTCGATCACTGGCGCACCCAGCTCACAGGCCAGCGCCGCGTTTTCCGCCAGGCACACCGGGTCCGACCCCAGCAACTGCACGCGCATGGGCACCCCAGCAGCCGTACGCGCGCCCTGGCGCAGCTCGGGCGCCAGCTTGTCGAACGAGGACGGCGGCAGCAGGCGGTCGCACACGCGAATGAACTCGGTGACGCACCAGTCGATACCGCCCACACGGGTCAATACGTCGCGCAGGATGTTGTCAACCAGCCCCTCCATGGGGGCCAGGGCAATTTGCATGTCGGGGTCTCGGTGAAAAAGCCGGCAGTCTAACAAAAATTGTCGACGATTCAGGTGCCGATCAGCGCCGGACCGTAGCCATCTACGAATTCCGCCGGCATGCGCCTGGGCTTGCCGCTGGACAGCTCGATGCAGGCAAAGGTGGTGTGCGCACGCAGCAGGGTTACGCCGTCACGCGGGCGCTTGAGCTGAAAGCGCCGGGTCATGCGCAGGCGCTGATCCCAGTCGATGATCCAGGTGGCCAGTTGCAGCTCGTCGTCCTCGTAGGCGGCGGCCAGGTAATCGATTTCGTGACGCACCACCGCCATCGCCCGATCCAGGCGCCGATACTCCGCCAAGTCCAGCCCCAGGCGCTGGGAGTGGCGCCAGGCGCAACGCTCCAGCCACGTGACGTAGACCGCGTTGTTGGCATGACCAAGGCCGTCGATGTCCTCGCTGCTGACGCGCAGGTCGATGACGAAGGGTGTTGCCAGGTCCCAGCTCATGTTCGCTTCCTTGGCACAAAAGGCGATTTAGCAGCGACCTGCAGGGCAATGTCCAGCCCCTGCGCAAGATTTACCGGCCTCATCGCCGGCAAGCCAGCTCCCACAAAAACCGCGCAGGACTCCAGGTTTGCGCCGTACCTGTGGGAGCTGGCTTGCCGGCAATGAGGCCAGCACAGGCAACACCATCAGGCGGTTTGCCGCGCTGGCTCGTCAGCCCGGGCCAGCAATTCGAGCACGGCCACACTCAGCCGCGGATCGGCCAGCACCCGCTGGTGGCCGCCCTCCTCCAACATCAGCAAACGGCTATCGAACCAGGCCTTATGAATGACCTGGGCTTCATCGGCGGCCACGAGGGCGTCATCGGCGGCATGCACCACCAACCCCGGAAGCTCAAGCTGGTAACCGGTCACATCCAGCCGCGCAATCTGCATGCCCACGTCCCGCTCCACCTGGCGTATGAAAGCCGCCCGCGCCCGCGCCGGCATCCCCAGGCGATGAGCAAAGCCACGCAACACACCCAGTAGCCGCGCCGGGGCAGCAATGCTCACAGCCGCTTCCGTGCGCAACCCCATCTGCAGGGCCAGCAGCACACTGGCACCCCCCATCGAGTGGCCAATGACCGCACGCAGCGGCGGCAGCTCTGCAGCGGCCTCCAGCAGTGCCCGGGCAAACAGCACCACATTTGCCTGCTCGCCCGGCGAACGGCCATGGCCCGGCCCTTCCAGCGACACCACCGTGTGCCCGGCCTGGACCAAGGTCTCGATCAAAGCGGCAAACTGGGTCGGGCGCCCTTCCCAACCATGCATCAGCAACACGGTCGGCCCTTTGCCCCAGCGCAAGGCAGACAAGCCGAAGCGCAGGGTGATGCGTTCGGCGCTGGCCAGCGCGGGCAACTCCCATTCCCTAGGTGGCAGGTTGCGCGGGGTCATGAAGGCACGGCGCATCTTGTCCGCGACATGCTCAGGGGCCAGCCGGCCCAGGGTGCCATTGACACCACGAATCCAGCTCAGGGTAGTCATCGCCATGCTCCAGGGTTAAAGCACCGCCGATTTGGCGGCGCGCAGAATACGGTCAGAAAGTTCACCGGTACCCAAGGCACGGGCCAGGGCAAGGCCGCCAACCATGAGCGCCAGATCAGCCAGGGCCTTGTCGGCATCTTCAGGCCGGTCGACCATGGCGGCAGTCATCAGCTCGATGTGCTCAGCCAATACCTCGCGGAACGCCTCTGGCAGGCGCTGCATCTCGCCCAGCGAGTTGGGCAGCGGGCAAGCGTGCACTTCGGCATCCCGGTGCTTGCGCGACAGGTAAAAGGCACTGGCCAGCGCCCGCCGCCCTGCACCATCGAGGCTGGGGTCGATCTGGGCGAGCAAGGCGCGGCGCTCACCCAGCAGCTGGCGAAACGCTTCGAGCATCAGCTCGTCCTTGCTGTCAAAGTGGGCATAGAAACCACCGACGGTCAGGCCTGCCGCCCCCATCACCTGGCTAACACTGGGCTCGGCCGGGCCGTGCTGGATCAGCGCACTGCGCGCTGCTTCCAGGATGCGTTCGCGGGTTCTGCTCTTCTTGTCGCTCATCAGGCATCCGCCATTCAAAATATGATGCTTGAAATATTATGCATATCATATTTTTTGGCAAGCAAAATTTTACGCCGCTGGTCAGCTGCGATTTTTCGGAAGGGAGAAAAAACAAAAGGCCCATTCAATAAGCGAATGAGCCTTTAAAATCCCGCAAAACGCGGGTAAATGTGGCGTCCCCTAGGGGACTCGAACCCCTGTTACCGCCGTGAAAGGGCGGTGTCCTAGGCCACTAGACGAAGGGGACGTAACCTTCGCGAAGATCCACTTACGTGAACCCTGGCAGAAATGGTGGAGCTAAGCGGGATCGAACCGCTGACCTCCTGCATGCCATGCAGGCGCTCTCCCAGCTGAGCTATAGCCCCGAAACAAAAGGCTCATCAATAATCGACGAGCCTTTTTAAGCCCTGCAAAACGCAGGAAAAAGTGGCGTCCCCTAGGGGACTCGAACCCCTGTTACCGCCGTGAAAGGGCGGTGTCCTAGGCCACTAGACGAAGGGGACGTAACCTTCG